>JBCBDN010000361.1:0-3203 GCA_038529685.1 Cyanobacteria bacterium J06598_1
TGCTCCACACTATACAGTCAATCTGCCAACTGCCACTTCATACCATTCCTGATAGAAAATCTCTTTTATTCTTATAGAAAACGTCCCAAGAAATCTGTAGCCTCCGAAATTGTCATGGATCTTTTTAGCCGCCGTCGTTTTTTACAAAGTACAGCCGGAGCTCTAGGTGCTATTGGCCTTAGTCAGCTCGGCCTGAATCGCCAAGCCAGCCAGTATGGCCACAGCCTCGCGCAAAGCACTCAGCGAAAAGTTGCCCTGCTGGTGGGCATTGACGCCTACGAGAACGGGAGCAATCGCCTCAATGGTGCTGTTAACGATGTGAGGCTGCAAAGGCAACTGTTGATTCACCGCTTTGGCTTTAATCCTAATGATGTCCATATCCTGCCAGATGGGAAAGCCACCCGTCGTAACATTCTCGGCGCATTCGATGAGTATCTTTATCAGCCTGCAAGAGAAAATGACGTTGTGGTCTTTCATTTTTCGGGACATGGAGAACAGGTTCGCACCAGTCAGCGGTTGTCAGAATTTATCGGTCAGGTGGATTCTGATGAATGCTTCAATGTTGCTGGCGAAGGATCCAATTGTTTGAACACAGCGATCGCACCTGTTGACCACAATGCCGCAGACGCTGACACCGCTCAAGACATTATGGGCCACACCCTACTGTTGCTACGCGCTGCCCTGGCGAAAAAAACTCAAAACGTCACCTTCGTTCTGGACTGTTGCTATGCAGGCGGTGGTAAGCGGGGGAATGCTGTTATGCGATCGCTCGACAAGCCTACCCTCGCAGAGCTCAACGGAGAAATCCTCAGCGGTAGACCTGAAATTTCTGACGATGAATGGACCACTCAGCGTCAGTGGCTAGACCGGCTGGATTGGAGCGTAGAAGACTTTGCCCGAGAGATTGAATCTCCCCGTGGTCATGGCTTTTTTATTGGTGCGGCTAAGTCTGGCCAGCTCGCTGCTGACTACAGCTTTGATGGCTTCTCGGCGGGGGCCTTTACTTATCTGCTCACTCAGCATCTGTGGCAGGCTACGGGCTCCCTGGCCGATACCATGCTGAATGTGTCTAACAGCACAGCTCGCCTGAGCGACCACACCCAAGTCCCTGAGTATGATCCTAAACCTGAAAATACTCGCAGCGTCGATCAAACGCCTATTTACTATGTTGAACCCCTCTCTCAGCCTGCCGAGGCCGTCATTATAGACCCAGAGGAAGCTATCATTACTGACTCAGCTGATGAGCCTAGTGCTAGCACCGCTCCTCCGGATGAGAGCCAACTCCAACTTTGGCTCGGTGGTCTCGATCCGCAGCGGCTAGATGCTTTTGACCAAGGAGCCGTTTTCTCTATTATCGATCGGCAAAGCGGCGCGACTCTCTCGGAAGTGCAGCAAATTGACAGTACTCGTGAGGGCTTAGTTACGCAGGCCCGCTTGGTGAACAACACTCGGGGCGCATTGCCTGCCGACCTTCGCGGTCAGTTTTTACGAGAGAAAACGCGTGGCATTCCAGAGCAGGTGGTGCTCAAAATCGCTTTGGATGATGATCTCACTGCTGATGAACAACAGATTGCGAAAGGTGCGTTCAGGGCTTCGCCTGATTTTGAGGTGGCGTCTGCCCGTGCAGGACGGGTTGCTCATGTTTTGCTAGGTCGCTATACCGAGGAGATTGATGCCTACCTTACCTATAATCAATCGGCTGATCAATCGACTAGTGTTGAACAGCCCATGCTCAACAGTATTGGTATTTTTTCACCGAGCCAGGTGCCTTTGCTGACGCATTCTTTTGGCCCTGCTGGAGAATCGATTGAAGCTGCGATCGCTCGTCTTCGCCCTCAATTTACGAGCTTACATATTGGCCGGATGCTGGCACTGATGGTGAATGGCCGTACGTCTCAGCTTAATGTGGGTGTAGAGGTAGAGCATTTAGGCGATCGCACGGGTACTGCGACCAGAGGCGGCGGTGAAAATGCGATCCTTATTCCTAAGCGGTCGGAGACAGGCGTTCAGCAAGTTCAAGAAGGTGAGCAAATTAAGCTTACGATCAAAAACAATCAGCCGGAAGATCTGCACTTTGGCATTGTTGCGATTGATTCTTCGGGTGAGGTCAATGTGCTGTATCCACCTAGGGCAGCAGATGATCCAATGATTGATGTTGTTCGGCGCAATAGCGCCAAGCCCATTCCTCCTTTCACAGGCGTTGAGCCCTTTGGCCTTACCGAGCTGTTGGTGTTGGCGAGTCCTCAGTCTTTAGTGAGTCCGTTGAACAAGCTGCGAAACCGTGCTCCCCAGCTCGATAATATCGACCGGGGCGGCGAAGCGGTTTCGGCTGCTGATGTGATGAATGATTTGTTTGGGGCAATGGATACGCGAAGTGCTGAGGCGGCTGGCGATGTGATTGAAGGTCCGCGATTACTGGATGTTAAAGATGTTGCAGCGCTATCGCTGCTGTTTGAAATTGTGCCTAAGCCGGGTTGAGTTATCGGTCTAGGTGATGTCCTGATTGCTAGTAGGATGGCATCGGGTGTTGATGGTTGTAGTTTGTGGGAATGTAAGAGATGACTAACATGACATGGCGTTTGTTTGGGCTGCGATTAATGCCGTTAGTAGCTTTGTTGTGGGGATTGCCCTCTGAGGCAAAAGCTGAAATTTCTCGACAGGTTGTTTTTGATAGGGGGGCTGAGAAGATTGAAGCGATTGAACCGCAGTTGTTTCGGTCTGTCAAGCCGCCTTTGATGACGCAGACGGCAGCCGTCAAACAGAATGATATCGAGCAGGATGTTCTTTTCAATGTAGAAGGAACGCTTGCTGAAGGAGATGTACGGTTTGAGGATGGGAGTCTGCATGATGTTCATGCGTTTGAGGGACAAGCAGATCAGCTGGTTCGCATTACGCTCACGAGCGATGAGTTTGATACCTTCCTAATCTTGCAAGATGCCTTGGGTGAGGAACTTGCTCGTAATGATGACGGCAGTAATGGGACGAATGCTGAAATTATATTTCGCCTGCCGACAGCACAACAATATCTCATTGTGGCCAATGCCTATGATGAAACTGGCAAGGGTGCTTACCGATTAATTGTTGAGAGGGCTGATGAAACCGCCTTATCTGATGAAGTTGCTTTATCTGATGAAACTGCCTTATCTGACGTACCACAAAAAACTGAAGCTGATCACCTATTGCAGCGGGGTAATGAGGCTTTC
>JBCBDN010000361.1:3213-3498 GCA_038529685.1 Cyanobacteria bacterium J06598_1
GGCTTTCCGGAGCAGTCAATACCAAACAGCTTTATCGTCATGGCAGTCAGCGTTAGAGATTTATGTCGAAATCGGCGATCGCCAGGGCGAAGCGAACGCGCTGGGCAGTTTGGGTATTGCCTACGAGAGTTTGGGCGATTATGAGCGCGCGATAGACTTCCAGCAGCAGTCTTTAGCGATTTTCAGAGAAATCGGCAACCGTCAGGGCGAAGCGAGCGCGTTGGGCAGTATGGGCAGTACCTACATTAGCTTGGGCGACTATGAGCGCGCGATAGACTTCCAGCA
>JBCBDN010000362.1:0-3498 GCA_038529685.1 Cyanobacteria bacterium J06598_1
AAAGCAGTTTTTTTCAGCAGCTGCTGTTGAGCGTATTGCACCGCCTCAGCTCGACTGAGCTGCTGTTGTATCAGGCCATCATAAAACTGTTGAACAAACATGGCTGTGGCCTGGTCATTCACACGCCACAAGGTCGCCAGGGTCGATTGAGCCCCAGAACGTACGGCCAAACCCGCCATCCCCAGCACCGCCTGCGCGGAACCCTGAGCCGTATCACAAGCACTCAAAATGAGTAGCGCTGGGGGCAGCGCAAGAGTATCTTGCTGGCGTAAAAGCTGGCGCAGCTGGTTGATTTTCAAGGTGCCATCCCAGGTTTCAATAAACGTCTCCTCGTCCGTCTCCCCAAACTGTGCATGGGTCGCCAAGTGCACAATATCAAAGGAGCGTTGCCGCGATTGAGCGATTAAAGCCTCGTTGGTAAAGGTCTCATTCAAGAGCACTTTTGTATCGTCGAGGAGGGTTTGAATATGGGTCACTTCAGCCTGTACACCCGCCAGTGCAGGGCGATCGCCCTGGGCAGCACTGAGCCCACCGACCAACGCAGTTGCTGAGGCAAATTCTTCAGCAGGCCCACTCGGCTGAAGGAGCTGTAGTCCGGGCGAAATAGAGAGCTGGTAGTCTTCTATGAGGTAATGAGAACCGTTGTGATCACGCCGCGACAGCGCTGCAATGGGCAAATTCCGGAGGGCATCGTCAAGCACAAACACCAGGGTTTGAATCTGATGGGACTCGAGCACCGGCTGGGCCGGTGCGATTAGCCACTCGTACAGTCTATAAGAGGCATCCAGGCGTTCTCGTTCAAAGGAGGTGGGCCGCATGGCATCGAGCATCTGTTGAATGCCCGATGCCATTTCAGCGGTGGAAAGCAGCGTGGCGTAGTAGCTCAAAGGCTCTCCCGGCACAGATAAAATCACCGCGAGCCGATCGCTCAAAATAATCGGGTAGAGAACAGCAGCGGTCGGGTCAAGCCGATCGAGGGGCTTTGGAATGGCCTCTATGCAGGGCTCACGAAAAAAGTTATTGAGTTCGACAACCTGAAGATCTTCTAAGATCTGACGGGCTTTTTCGAGCGCTGGTTGAGGCCTGTTTTTGAGCGATGCTGGCGTCAGCAGAAGGCTTACTAAGTCACGGTAAATGGGCTCAATCTGATTACGGAAGGAAAACTGTACGTCGCGGGTAATGGCGACCATCTCCTGGCGAAGCGGCTTGAGGGTATCAACAGCAGCGCTGTAATGGGCGATCGCACTTGAAATGTCCCCTTGGGCGCGATCGATTCGCCCTTGCTGCCACTGCCACTGATACGTCAGCTCATCAGCCCGCAAGGTCTGGGACAACGCCAGGGCCTTTTGCGTCGATTGAGAGGCCACAGACCAGTGCTGATTCCGTTCATGATAGCGGCCTAGGTAGCCCCAGCCATAGGACTCGGCAGTGCGATCGCCCAGGGCCTGGGATTGCGCGATCGCACCTTGCAGCCATCCGACCAGGCCGCCCTCAACGTCATTCGCCAAGCTCGCCGAAGCCTGAGAGAACACAGCGGGGGAGGTCTGCAAAATCCATCGGGCAAAATCCATCTTCAGGTAAGTGCGAGCGCTCAGCGTTGCCTCGTCACTGGCAGCAGCCTCTAGCCGTGATACCAGCGCCTGCATCTGCACTGGAATTTGAGACGCCAAACGGCGGGCAGGCAAAAGCTGTAGCTGGCGTAGCTGACTGGTCAGCTGCAGCGGTCCTTCTAAGGTCATCGCCTCAGCGTATTGCGCCGCCGCAGCTGCCCACTGCTCCCTAGCCACCAGGGTATTTCCCAAATACAAGTGCGCAGCCTGCCGATGGGGGGCATCTTCTAAGCCCTGAGCCATCACCAGCCCCTCGGACAAATAACGCTCTGACTGAGGCAACTCACCGAGTAAACGCAATCCCTGACCGTAGGTCAGCCAAACATTGACCTTCAGCAAAGAAACCGGCTGCGCGCTCAACGTTTCACTCAGCGAAACGAGCAATGCCTGCGATCGCCGATAAAAACCCAGTGTCTGGAGCGCCTTCGCTTGGTTGAGCTGGCTCCCCCACAGGCCCAAATCATCAGCCTGCTGCTGATACTGTTCCTCAGCCTGCTGCCAATAGAACAAAGCCGACTGGGCATCACCTTGAGCAAAAGATCGTTGACCTTGCACAGTGAGCTGCTGCGCCTGTTGAAGGGCCCCAGCGGCAGGCTCAATTGCCAGCAAAGCCTTTGGCCACAGCAATGAAAAAATAACAACGCTACTAAAAACAACCGTGCCCAACAGACCATAGGCCAAAGATACTGTCTTTCTTTTAGCGCGTCGCTGCTGAGAAACCCCGGAGCGCGATCGCTGCCAACAGGCCAGCTTCCCTAAAAACCGTTGCCCACCAGCCAGTCTCTCCATAGTCGCTTTTACCTTCTTTGTAGCGAGATTCTATCAAGCTATGACGAGAACGGCGGCGAGAACGGCTCTAGCCAACCCGACGCCCAAGCCTCAACAAAGGCCATCAGCCCCGACGCGCTCGATAGTCCTGCAGAGCGATACTGATTAAACGGAGCGGCCATCTCCACAACACAGGCCATCGGGAGCTCGGATGCACTCACCCCCAGGTCTTGAGCCAGCTGCACACCCGCAGGGTCGTCCACACTATCGACCAGCACAACTTGGAGTACACCCCGGAACCGCGCACCAATCACCTGCAACGTCTTTTCAAGCAACGCTCTGGCAAGCTGGGCATCCTCCCAACGCGAAGAGCACTTGTGTGAGTCGGCCGCTGCCTCACCGGCAGAGTCCATAAACACATACAAGCACGGTAACTTCCGCAGTTGCCTAGCCTGCGGCGTTAGTGCCGTTAGCCTTGTCACTAGTGGCCACGAATACGTTTCTAAAAAGACACATAGTGCTGCCTCCGAAAAGCCCGCAGGCAGATCAAATCGTCCTTCATCAAAGTCAGCAAACAAGACAACAGAGCCACTTTGCACGTGAAACTTCGACATCAAAGCCTCAGAAGGACAGTAGGTAAAAACAACATTTTCAAAAGACTTAGTCCCTTCCAGGGCTTGGGTAACACTGGCAAATCGCTGAAGCCCTTGGTCATCTGAAGACCCAAAGAAAACAGCGAATAGGTAGTTCATTGAGGTATGTGGGCCACAGGATTTTTCCTTCAAGATGCGATGCCTCAGCATTTCGAATAAGCCTACAGAGTTCATCATCTTGTTATGCCTTCGGTTCCGTGAAAAAAATCGCACGCCAACAAGGCCTCACCGCAGCATCGCTGTTCTAACCTAAGTTCACACACGCCCTTGAGTTGGAACACGCTCGCATTGGCAAACCATATCTTTTGTCTACGCAAGCCTAAAGCTAACCAGCAAAAAGTAAATTCTAAGTAAAATGTTTAGCCCATCATCCAGAGCGTTCTCCACACCTCAGGTCTTCCAAATTCAGGCAATCCAAGCAGTGGATAAGGCCCCTTACGGGCGTGATTGGCAATGTGTTACTTGGC
>JBCBDN010000363.1:0-3498 GCA_038529685.1 Cyanobacteria bacterium J06598_1
CAAATTCCCAGACCCTGCCCGTGGTCCAGTGCTCAGATAGAAAGAAATATTTCATTTCTTCTCAAAAGGGAGTCCCCATCCGGGTAAAAATCCAAGCATCAAAAAATCAATTGGCATGGAATGTAAAAACTGTGTTTGGGTAATGGGCCTTCTTGAATTTTCAGGTGATAATTATGCGCTACGTAATTTTTCGCTTGATATAAATTATTTTTACTACGGTGAGATCATGAAATATTTCTTTCTATCTGAGCACTGGACCACGGGCAGGGTCTGGGAATTTGGCGGGCTTTGGAACGAACTAGCCTGGCATCGTAAGCCTCACTTGCGCAGGCGATCGCTCTGCATCACAGAACATAGCGAAACGCTCTGTCTGTATGAGGCAGAAGAGAGCATCTTAATGGTTGAAGTCATCCCCAAAATTGTCGCTTCACATACCAGCAACCCGGCCATCGGCCAAGTTGTCCTCAAGCGCCTGCTCAGTGCCGAGCAAGCCATCGAGCGGCTCTGTCAAGAAGATGACATTTTTCAGCACTCTGCACGCCACTGTCGGAACGTCAGTCTAGAGGCATCAACAATACAGACAGTCCCTAAACAGCCAGCACAGCACTCTGCCACGGACAATACCCGCAATGGCAGCATCAGCTTTGAGCTTAAAGAAAGCAGTCTTACCGCAGACGAGCAACAGAAAAGCCAGGCATCAATAGGGGGGGGTGAGGCCTCGCCAGAGCTAGAAATAGGCGTGATGAAAGCAAGCCACGCGAATCAAGAACCTGTTGCCATCAACGATTACAGTGACCAGAACTAAACGAAACCAGAGCAAACCTGAATCAGCGAGGCTAATTCAGGTGGTTCAGGTCGGATTGAAGCAAGGCAACCCTAATTCTAATCATCATCTCTTGCGACAATTGACGGCAATAGCCAACAAACACTACTGCGCAAACAGGCCCAAGTTACTCACGGCCCGCTGCATGGCAGCTAGTGCACGGTTGTAACTCAAAATAGCCGTCACATTATTAGATTCAGCCTGGGTAAGTTCGCTCTGAGCTGTGAGTACATCTAACTGAGTGCCCACACCCGCTTGCAATCGTAAGTTAGCCAGTTCCAGAGCTTCTTGCGCCTGGGCTACGGCAATTTCAGACGTCGCGATATTTTTCTTATTAGCATCTAGGTTAAAGAAAGCCTGCTCTACGTCAAATCGAATCTGATCGGCATTTTCGCTAAACTGCTGCTCGGCAATTTCGCCATCCAGGGCTCGCTGCCTAGCCTGGGCACGCGCCGTCCCACCGTCAAACAGGCTCATAGAGAACCGAGCCCCCACTGTCGAGGCCTCTTGAAAGTCGTCAGTGAAAGCATCTCCCCCTGAGAGCACGCTATCGACGCCGAAGTTAGCAAATAGGCTCAGCTGCGGGCGAATAGCCGCCAGCGCGATTTTGCGCTGCTCCTCACTAATGTCAGCTTGCAGCAGCTGCTGCTCAAGCTCTGCACGGTTTTGAGTCGCCAGCACAATGCTGTCTTCCAAGGTAAGCGGCCAGTTCTCAGCCACTGCAACAGGGGTTGATTGAATGCCTGAGGTGGGCGGCAAATTCAGCAAGCGAGCAATATCGCGACTGGCCACTTGCTGATCGCTCTGAGACTGAATAGACGATTGCTGAGCATTGGCAAACTGAACTTCGGCCCTGAGCACATCAAACCTGGTACCCACGCCGACTTCTTGGCGAAGCCGGGCATCACGCAAGTTACGCTCAGCTTCATTGACAAAGGCCTGCTGAATGCGAATTTGTTCACCGGCTTCTTGCAGGGCGTAATAGGCATTGGCCGTCGTCAAGCGAATCTGCTCTTGCTGAGCTTCCACTGCCAGTGCGCTCACCTCTCGCTGAAGTTCAGCGGCTCGAATAGACGCGCCTCGAGAGCCCCCGGTGAGCAAATTATAGTCAACCCGCAAATCTGCGCCTAGATCGCTTCTAGTATCACCATCTGATAGTCGGGCTGAAAGATCCGAAACCACTGACACAGTAGGTAAGCGAGCGGCATTGGCTTCTCTGACAACGGCTTCTGCCTGCTCAAGGGTCAGCAGTGCACTTTGGAGAGCTTGGTTATTACGATAGGCAAGTTCTA
Source organism: Cyanobacteria bacterium J06598_1 (assembly GCA_038529685.1). Taxonomy (GTDB): domain Bacteria; phylum Cyanobacteriota; class Cyanobacteriia; order Phormidesmidales; family Phormidesmidaceae; genus Phormidesmis. Next base: position 2,116 of record JBCBDN010000363.1, read on the forward strand.
CGGCCTGATCTAGGGTAATTACAGGTGTTTTATCTAGCTCTACCTCCTCAGGGAGTACAGGCACGTTCAGCGGATTGGGATCTGCAAACAGGATATCGGGCAGCTCACTAATCTCTGCACCGTTTTCTGCACCGCTCTCCCCACTCTCTTCACTCGCATCGACAGGCTGCGACTCAGCGGGCGGCATAGGTGGCGCGTCAACCGCAGGCGTCTCTGTCGAGTCACTATCTTCAGGAGCAGGATTTACCAAGGTAGGCAGATCGCCTTCGGCAGCAGCAGGTGTCTCTTGGACGGGCGCATCTTGGACGGGCGCATCTTGAGCGGGCGAGGCCTGAGCAAGATCTTGAGGCGCATCAGCAGCAGCACTCTGCGCAGGCACGGTCTGCACAGGGACAGCAACAGCATCGGCTTCAGACGGAGTATCACTTTGAGGGGCTGCCTCGACCCAACGCCTTAACGCTTCTAACGTCAAAACCTTAGTACCGGCAGGCTGCTGTGCCAGCTGTGGTGAAGGCTCAGGCAATGGCTGAAGCGCTGAGGTATCCATCACATCGACGCCCGAATTAACTTCGGGGGCGGCATTTGGGGTGACGTCCCAGGCAACAGGTTGGAAGCTGGTAAGACGTCGGGTGAGTTGGGGCGATCGCACAGCAGACACAATCGGCGGCGGCGCAGCTTCCTCAAAACTAGCCAGTTGAGCGTACAGCAAAGCCTTGTCAGAATGACCACGAGCGCCATCGAGTATCGCAGCTAAATTAACCGAGCTAGTTGCACCATCGGCCTGAGCTAACGGTTGCGAACGAGAAGACTGGTCGGCGTCAGGAACAGAACCGGACTCAGGGTCTAGCCCTTCGGGAGGCGCTTCTGCAGGAGCCGCGATCGCTACTTGCGATAGCAAAGGCATCGAGCTACCCACCATTAGCATTAGAAAAGCAGCCGGCTTGAGATATCGCATAGTGCTGATGACTTCTATAAACTTAAACTTTGAGATTAGACTTTGAGAGTTGAGGCAATGACGGTTGAGACCAGGGCGAGGCCAGATAGCTAAAACAAGCCTTAGCCATCTGACTGATTAACATCTGGCCTATTAAACAGGCCCATTAATTAATCTGGCCTATTAAACAGGGCTGAGCGAGGCCAGCGCCTGCAACATAATGCATGACAAATAGGGCCTAAACTAGCCTATAGGCTATCAATTCGGGCCTCAAAAGCAAGAACCCGGACAAGATTCCCGCTGCTGGGCGTCATTCAATACAAGTACACCTTACTGACAAAAGGACAAGACCTAAACCTTTTTGGCGTAATCTGGCTGGCGCAATCTGGCACATTTACTTTTGCGGCAACGTTGCCGCAGTACAAATAGCCACCAAATCAGAAAGGCCC
>JBCBDN010000364.1:0-3493 GCA_038529685.1 Cyanobacteria bacterium J06598_1
AGCTAGAGCTAGCGACGGTAAGCCCTATCTTACAAACTCAGCTACGGATTAAGCAGCTACGAGCAGAGGGTAGCAAAGTCATCTTTATCTCTGATATGTATCTGCCGGGCCAAGTAGTCCGTCAGATGCTGATCGATCATGGCTTTTCCGACGGTAGCGATGAGGTTTATGTCTCTGCCGATAGTGGCTTGAGTAAAGGAAGCGGTCGGCTTTTTCCCTTTGTATGCAACCAGCTAAATATCACGCCGAAGCAGCTGCACCATACCGGAGATAATCGCTATGCGGATGTGCGAGCAGCGCGGCAGCAGGGCGTGAAGGCAACCTACTTTATACAGGGTGCTCCGAATCGCTACGAGCGAGGATTTCGCGCTGAGCTAGTGGATGATGACTGGATGCGATCGCACCTAATCGGTCTCAGTCGATCTATCCGCCTAGGTCACGACACTGGGGATGCCCACAGCAGTCAGCACACGACACTAGCTGCTGATGTACTAGCCCCTCTAGTCGTAGGCTACCTGATATGGGTGATCACAACCGCTAAAGAGGTAGGGATTGAGCATCTATATTTTGAGAACGACGGGCTGAGGACAATCGGTAAAGCGATCTGTAATCACTGGCCTGAGCAGAACGACCAGCCAAAGGTCCTACCCACCTGTCATCAGCTTACGCCTGAAGACAAAGAGACCAAAAGCGCCTGTATTTTCACACTCCTAAGCGCGATAGAACAATCGCAAATTGTCGGCGATTTCTCCACACCCAAAGCCTTACAGATGACTTACATAGAAGCGCCTGTCAAGTCTCGTAGACGCCTCGAAGGAACAGCACACCTGTATAAACACAGCCCAATCTTAGAACAGCTGATTTCTACGCTCAGCACAGATGAACTTTCCATATATCGAGCCACCGTGCTCAACTATGCAGCTAAGTTCTTGCAACCGCCGACCATTCAAGAGAGTGACCGTCGCTGCCGCCCCAGCGAGCGCAAACTCAACCAATTAAAGCAGTACGCCATCGGCAATGCGAGTCGTCTGATCTTAAGTCCAACACGTGCAGAAGCTCAGGCGATCTCAACCTTACAGACTGCTAGCGCAAACAAAACAAAACCCATCCGTCTCTGGGAAGTCCCTAACGTCAGCAAAAGCCTGCTAAAAGAGGGTCGCGGCTATCCTCAAAACACTTGGTTGGAAGGTGCGATCGCGCTATCACCGTTCCCCATCCGAGCCTCACTTCTGAACTTGCAACAGGTCCGTAAGGCGCTCGCTAAAAGCGATTAGTAGGGGCGCGATTGCTAAGGGCGACGACTTTTGAGAATGGGCTTTGAGGCAGACCCCTTTGAGGTAGAGCCTTTCGACTTATTAGGGCGTGAGCTGCGCGATCGCCCATTCGAATGCCCTTGACCACCGCGTCCTCGACCACCGCCACGAGAGCTATTGCGGCCATTAGGAATCGGCTCCGGTGGAATCGAAGGATCGGGCGCATAGCCATCAATCACTTCTTTAGGAATATCTCGCTTCAGCAGGCGCTCAATACCTCTAAGCAAGCCTTTCTCATCTACACACACCAGTGAAACCGCCTGTCCCTCATTACCGGCGCGTCCAGTCCGGCCAATGCGGTGCACATAGTCTTCGGCCACGTTAGGCAGCTCAAAGTTCACCACGTGGGGCAGCATATCAATATCGAGACCGCGCGCGGCAATATCTGTAGCGACCAGCACGCGCACATCACCCGATTTAAACGAAGCTAGCGCTCTGGTACGAGCCCCTTGGCTTTTGTTACCATGAATAGCCGCCGCAGTCAGCCCGTCTTTTTGTAAGTGCTTAGTTAGGCGGTTAGCCCCGTGCTTAGTGCGGGTAAATACCAGCACCTGACGCCAGTTACGAGAGCCGATAATAAAGGAGAGCAGCTCGCTTTTGCGCACCCGGTCAACGGGATACACCACTTGGTCAACGGTTTCAGCCGCAGAATTGCTGCGGGCCACTTCGATTAGCTCAGGCGATCGCAAAAAAGTATCTGCGAGCTGCTTAATCTGCCGAGAGAACGTCGCTGAAAACAACAGCGTCTGCCGATCTTCTGACACCAGGGCCAAAATCTTACGAATATCGTGAATAAAGCCCATATCCAACATGCGGTCGGCTTCGTCCAAAATCAGCACGTCTACCCGAGACAGGTCCACCGTCTGCTGGTTCACATGGTCAAGCAAGCGTCCTGGCGTCGCCACCAAAATATCGACCCCTTGGCGCAGCTTAGAGATCTGTGGATTAATTTTCACCCCACCAAAAATCACAGTAGAGCGAATGGGCAAATACTTACTGTAGGTGCTGACGCTTTCAGCCACTTGAGCAGCCAGCTCACGAGTAGGCGTCACAATCAGCGCGCGGATTGGGCGTCTGTTGCCAGAGCGGCTACCCCCCGCGCCACGATTTTTCCTCAAGATGGGCTTGTTGCTGCTGGGACTCACCTCAGCAGGACTAGGCGCCACCATTTCTTGAGCGGGCAAGTCTTCGCACAGTCGCTGTAGTAGGGGCAGCGTAAAACCGGCTGTTTTGCCCGTGCCGGTTTGGGCGCTGGCCATCACATCGCGGCCTGAAACCACAACTGGAATGGACTTCTGCTGAATCGGAGTGGGCTCGGTGTAGCCTTGCTCAGCGATCGCACGCAAAATTTCGGCCCGCAGACCGAGAGATTCAAAAGACATAAGTTTAAAGAGGAATTGCACCTAGGCAATTCTGAGGTGCCCTATCATCTCGCAAAGCTGCCCAAAAGGCTTGTACTCCCATACATTGGGGAAAACCACAGCTGACGAAACTAGCCTAAGAGCAATTTATCAATATAAAAAATCAATGCGTTGGCCAAATCAGCCGAGCATATAGCCGCTGGGGGTTAGTTTTCCAGCGATCGCGCAGACTAGATGCGCAAGCAACAATACTAGCAGACTTTCTTCGTCTGAGCCGTTTGGTCAGCCGTCAGCTACAGGGCAAACGCATACTCAAGCAAGTAGAACCTTAATCAGGAAGTCATTATCCCAGCCAGCTTTGAGTCGCTTTCTCTTCTTGCTGCCCTTCGAGGATTCTTGCGTCAGCAGGTTGAGTGCAATCTTGCGAATGAGTGTCATGTTCTCAGGAGCATGGTCAGTGCGAATACGAGAGTCATCTTCGTGAAAGACCACGTCTAGACTCCAGTGCAATCTGTTCTCGATACCCCAATGCCCTCTGCTGGCCTGGGCGAAGCGCTCGACCCCACCGTCTAAGCTCGTCAGATAGTAGCGCCTTTCCGTTGTGGTCGGCTGGCCCTTGACCTGCCGCTCTGACTCAATCATGCCGATCCGCTTGAGTCCTTTCCACGGCTGGGCATCCACTAGATGTTCGACGTTTCCCAACAGATAGTAACGTCGCTTTTCAAGGCGTCCGTGCCCTTTATCAATCGTCTGATGAACTTCATGCTCAATGTCTTTGAAGTCAGTTTTGCTAGCCCAATCGAATAGCTGTTGCACGTC
>JBCBDN010000365.1:0-3491 GCA_038529685.1 Cyanobacteria bacterium J06598_1
AAAGCCTGAAAAGGAGAATTTGGTCCTCAATTTTGGGGCGTTAAGTTTCCCGTATAATGCTCATTTTAAGGCTAAGCCTTTTAGCAGGTATTTTGATGATGACCTGGCAGAACACAACGCCAAAGAACAGCGATTCGCAAGGTAAATCTGGCTGGCAGTTTTGGATTGACCAAGGCGGCACCTTCACCGATATTGTGGCTCGTAGACCGGACGGAACGGTGGTCGTTCATAAGCTGCTTTCCGAAAATCCAGACCGCTATAAGCATGCGCCGATTCACGGAATGCGTGAGCTGATGGGTCTTTCTGTCTATGAACCATTGGCTGGGCAGATTGCCAGTGTCAAAATGGGGACGACGGTGGCGACGAATGCGCTGTTAGAACGGAAGGGCGATCGCACGCTTTTCATTACGACGCAAGGGTTTCGAGATGGGTTGCGGATTGGCTATCAGAACCGGCCCGATATTTTTGCTCGAGAGATCGTGTTGCCTGAGATGCTCTATGAGCGAGTAATAGAGGTGCATGAGCGTTTGGGTGCAGATGGTGAGGTGCTTACAGCGCTAACGCCTGAGGCGGAACAGCGGCTGATGGCGCAGTTGCAGGTGGCTTATGATGACGGGCTGCGGGCCTGTGCGATCGCTTTTATCCACGGCTATCGCTACCCAGAACATGAACAAAAAATAGCTGCGATCGCTCAAAAAGTCGGTTTCACCCAAATCTCCGCTTCTCATGAAGTCAGCCCGCTGGTGAAATGGGTGAGTCGAGGCGATACGACGGTGGTAGATGCGTACTTGTCTCCGATTCTTCGACGATATGTGGACCGAATTGAGAACGTCTTGACCCATGATCAGTCTAGCGATGCAGCTCACCAGCCGCAGCTGTTGTTTATGCAGTCAAATGGTGGCCTGACGCCTGCACAGTATTTCCAGGGTAAAGACAGTGTTCTGTCTGGGCCAGCGGGCGGAATTGTAGGCGCGGTACAAACGAGTCGTTGTGCTGGTTTCGATAAAATTATTACGTTCGATATGGGGGGCACCTCTACTGATGTTGCGCACTTTAAGTGGGACGCGGTCTCAGACGAGGCGGGTAGCCCTAACTATGAGCGAGCTTATGAAACAGAAGTGGCGGGGGTGAGACTGCGATCGCCTATGATGGCTATCCATACGGTGGCGGCGGGTGGCGGTTCTATTTTGGCTTTTGATGGGGCGCGCTATCGGGTTGGGCCTGAGTCGGCAGGGGCGTATCCGGGGCCTGCCTGCTATCGCAACGGTGGGCCGCTCACCGTGACAGATTGCAATGTGATGGTCGGCAAGATTCAGCCGCAGTTTTTCCCGCAGGTGTTCGGTGAAAGTGGGCAGCAAGCGATTGATCGAGATCTGGTGCAGGTGAAGTTTTTGCAGCTATCGGAAGAGATTTCGAGTGCGACTGGAGATCAGCGATCACCAGAGCAGGTCGCGGCGGGATTTTTGTCTATTGCGATTGATAATATGGCCAATGCCATTAAGAAAATATCAGTGCAAAAGGGCTATGACATTGGTGACTATGCACTCTGTTGCTTTGGCGCGGCGGGTGGCCAACATGCCTGCAAGCTGGCTGAGTCGCTGGGGATGGAAACGGTTTTTATTCATCCTTATGCTGGGGTGCTTTCGGCTTATGGTATGGGCTTAGCCGATCGGCGCGTATTAAAAGAACAGTCTGTAGAACAAGATTTGACTGCTGATATGATGAGTGAGCTATCGGTAAAAATCAGTGCGCTATCGGCGGCAGCTGCTGGTGAACTGAGGGCTCAAGGGGATGAAGACATTGATGCGCTAAATGTGTTGCAGCAGGTGCATTTGCGCTATGCCGGTACGGATTCTTCGCTGGCGGTGAAGTTTGGCAGCTTGGTGGAGATTCAGCAGCAGTTTGAGGTTCGCTATAAACAACAGTATGGGATCACGCTGCCGGAGAAGGGGTTAGTAGTGGTGGCGATCGCGGCTGAGGCGATTGGGAAAATGGCGATTGATGATGTGAGTACGACGTCGACTGAGGGGTCGGATGAGTTCGGTGAGTGTGATGCGATCGCTACAATACCTCTATTTTCAGTTGATCAATGGCATGATACGCCTGTGTTCCGTCGTGAAACCTTGCCGATCGACAGTCAGTTAGCAGGCCCTGCCGTGATTTTGGAAGCAACCGGTACCAATATTGTGGAGCCGGGTTGGACGGCGACTGTCGATGCAGAAGGTGCTTTGCTATTGACCCGTCAGGCGATTGCTGTAAAAGGAATGAAGCATAAGCGTGCTGAGTCTAGTGATTTGCCGCCTGACCCGGTGAGACTGGAGATTTTCAATAGTTTGTTTCAGGCGATCGCAGAGCAAATGGGTTTTACGCTTCAAAACACTAGCTCATCTGTCAATATCAAAGAACGACTAGACTTTTCCTGTGCTATTTTCGATGTCCAAGGCCAGCTAGTTGCCAACGCTCCCCACATTCCTGTTCATTTAGGCTCTATGGGAGAAAGTGTTAAAGCGCTAATTGATAGCCAAAGTGAACCGTTTTCTCCTGGCGACACTTTTATCTCCAACAATCCTTACAACGGCGGTACGCACCTGCCTGACGTGACGGCGATTACGCCTGTATTTATTGAGAAAAGTGGTGAAGAGACCCCTTTGTTTTTCGTGGCTTCTCGGGGACACCATGCTGATATTGGTGGCATCACACCCGGATCTATGCCACCAAACAGTACGAGTTTGGAACAAGAAGGCGTTTTGCTAGATAATTTTAAGCTGATTGATGGCGGCCAGTTGAATCGGGATGCTCTGTGCGATCGCCTCACCAACACTGCTTACCCCGCCCGCAATCCAGGCCAAAACTTAGCCGACTTGCAGGCTCAAGTCGCTGCCAACAACAGAGGTACCCAGGAGCTGCATCGCATGGTAGAACAGTTCGGCTTGCCCACGGTAAAAGCCTACATGCAGCATGTTCAAAATAATGCCGAACAAGCCGTACGACGAGTAATTGACCAATTGTATGAGCAGCATGAAGATCGCCCGCTCACCTGTGAAGTGCCGATGGATTGCGGCGCGACGGTAAAGGTTACGATTACGCTAACTTCACCGGTTTTAGCGCCTAGCCAATCCACAGCTAAAATTGACTTTACTGGAACCTCTGCTCAGCAGCCGAACAACTTCAACGCTCCGCTGGCGGTTTGTAAAGCGGCTGTTTTGTATGTGTTTCGCACGCTAGTAGATGCTCCGATTCCGCTCAATGCAGGCTGCTTGAAGCCGTTAGAGATTGTTGTGCCAAAGGAGTGCTTGCTTAATCCTGTTTATCCGGCGGCTGTTGTGGCTGGTAATGTTGAGACTTCGCAAGCCGTGACAGATGCACTGTATGGTGCGCTGGGTGTTTTAGCCGCGTCCCAAGGCACCATGAATAATTTCACCTTTGGCAACAATCAGTATCAGTACTACGAGACGATTTGCGGCGGTTCAGGGGCGGGTCCTACTTTTCAT
>JBCBDN010000366.1:0-3483 GCA_038529685.1 Cyanobacteria bacterium J06598_1
ATCCAAATCCAGCTTAGAGACCGTTGCTTTACCGTCAAACTCATCAGCTAACTGATCCATCAAAGGAGCGATCGCACAATGCCCGCAGAATATATTGCAGACGAAGCCGCTTTTGACACGCTGGTAAAAGATGAGTCTGTCGTGGTGGTAGACTGCACAGCGAGCTGGTGTGGCCCCTGCAAGCTAGTCGCTCCTTTGATGGATCAGTTAGCTGATGAGTTTGACGGTAAAGCAACGGTCTCTAAGCTGGATTTGGATACTAACAAGGCCGTCGCTAAGCGCTTTAACATCAAGAGCATTCCAGCAGTGATGATGTTCAAAAACGGTGAGCTAATGGACACAATGGTCGGTGTAAAGCCCTATTCCGTATTCAGTGAAGCAGTTACTAGCTATTTGTAAGCTGTCGTTTGATTGACAGTCGCTAGGGGTGACGGAGATAAAGCCGTGCCCCTACATAGACCAAGTATTCGTTGATGCATTTTAGAATGTCTAGGAGGTCTTTTGGTGGATAAGCGTCCTGAGGTTGGCCTGATAGAAGGGCGTCCGGTGCTGCTGGTGATTGATATTCAAAAGAGTGCTTTTGATGATGAGATGCCAGGGATTCCTGGCATGCCAGAATACTCATCAAAGATGCAGGCGGCCGCAAACTTAGTGAAAGCCGCGCGTGGTTTTGACCTGCCGATTGTTTTTGTTCAGGAGGCTCATCGGCCTAACCGAGTAGATTTTGGCCGAGAGCTGGATGGTCAAGAAGGTGTTCACTGCATTGAAACTGACGAGAGTACGCAGATTGCAGATGAAGTGGAAATGCGACCAGATGACTATTTCATTCGGAAGCGACGATACTCTTGCTTTTTTGGGACGGATTTAGAAATTTTGCTGAAGGGACTGAAGGCTAGCACGCTGATTTTGGTAGGCGGGCTAACGGATGTGTGCGTGCACTACACGTTTGCGGATGGCCATCAGCATGACTACTATTGCCGAGTGGTGGAAGACTGTGTGGCGGGCTCTAGCCATATGGCCCATGAGGCGTCTTTACGGGCGATGGAATATTTGCAGAGCAGGGCGCGCTGTAGTGCGGATGAAGTGTTGGCGTCGCTGAATACGTTGTCGCCTGAGCAGTCTGTGCCGGCGGCTGTAAAACATTAAGAGGTTATAGATGCGAGACCCCAATAAGCCTGATCCAAATTTGATTAAGACGCCGCCGGAGACGCTGTTTGCGATTATAGTAGCGGTGCTCTTGGGGACACTTTTGCTGACTGGGTTTATTTCTCAGTAGTGATGTATGGGCTGTGATTGTTAGAGAATTGAGGTTTTGTGGCTACAGCTGCAATCTTGGAGTGTCCACCTTGTCAGTATCAATTTAGGTTTGTGAGCTACTGTGTGTGGAATTGCTTCGTGCCTTAGCTGTTTAAACGGCTTTGTGAATGGTGCTGAGCAGCGTTTAGGAAGACCCGTTTTTTGAGGAGTATCCGTTTATGTGTGGAATTGTTGGCTATATTGGCACGCGCGCGGCTAGCGGTATTTTGATTGAAGGCCTAAAGACGCTGGAGTATCGTGGCTACGACTCAGCGGGTGTGGCGACGATTTCGGAAGGAACGCTGCAAAGAACGCGGGCGAAAGGCAAGCTAATAAATTTGCAAACGAAGCTGGAAGGGCTAGAGGATCCGGCTAAAGTGGGCATTGGCCATACGCGCTGGGCGACTCATGGCAAGCCAGAAGAGCATAATGCACATCCACACACTGACCAAAGTGAGCGGCTAGCCGTGGTGCAGAACGGCATTATTGAAAACTACCGCGACCTGCGTGAGGAGCTGAAGGGTAAGGGCTATTCTTTTTGCTCAGCAACGGATACTGAGGTGATTCCCCATCTGATTGATGAGTATTTGAAGAATCCTTTGGAAGAGACGGTGCTCTCTGGGCAGTCGGCGCTGCTAGAAGCGGTGCGGCAGGCGGTGAACCGATTGACGGGTGCTTTTGCGTTGGCGATTGTATCAGTAGATTTTCCTGATGAGCTGATTGTGGTGCGGCAGCAGGCCCCGCTAGCGATTGGCTTTGGCCAGGGTGAGTTTTTCTGCGCGTCGGATACGCCCGCGATTATGCCGTACACCCAGGCGGTGCTGACGCTGGAGAATGGCGAGATTGCTCGGCTGACGCCGATGGGTGTGGAGGTGTATGAATTCAGCGGGCACAAGCTGAAGAAGTATCCGCGTACCTTGAACTGGAACCCCATCATGGTGGAGAAGCAGGGCTTTAAGCACTTTATGCTCAAGGAGATTTATGAGCAGCCAGGTGTGGTGCGCACTTGCCTAGAGACATATTTGGATACGGAGTGGGACACACAGTGTGATGCGTCGCCAATCAAGCTGGACCTGCCGGATACACTGCTAGATGGCATCAAGCAGATTCAGATTTTGGCCTGTGGTACTAGTTGGCATGCGAGCCTCGTGGGTAAGTATTTGCTGGAGCAGGTGTCAGGGATTCCGACGGTGGTGCAGTATGCCTCGGAGTTTCGCTATGCGCCTGCGCCGATGATGCCGCACACGATGACGATTGGAGTAACGCAGTCGGGTGAGACGGCAGATACGTTAGCTGCATTAGAAATGGAGCAGAACCGTCGAATTGAGAGAAGTGCGAAGGATGGCGATGAATATTCGCCCCGGATGCTAGGCATTACAAATCGGGTGGATAGCTCGCTGGGTCGGTTGATTCCTCACGTGGTGGGGACGATGGCGGGAATTGAGATTGGTGTGGCGGCAACGAAGACGTTCGTGGCGCAACTGATGGCGTTTTACTTTTTGTCTTTGGAGCTAGCGTACCGGCGGCAGGCGATTTCGCTGGAGCGGATGGCTGAGATTGTGGATGGGCTGCGGCAGCTACCGGCTCAGCTGGAGCAGGTGTTGGAAGCGCAGGAGCGCTATGTGGAGGAGTTGTCTCACGATTTTTCGGAGACGCAGGACTTTATTTTTATTGGGCGGGGGATTAACTATCCGATTGCGTTGGAAGGCGCTTTGAAGCTGAAGGAGATTAGCTACATTCATGCGGAGGGGTATCCAGCCGGTGAGATGAAGCATGGGCCGATTGCGCTGTTGGATGAGAAGGTTCCGGTGGTTGCGATCGCAACTCGTGGCACGGTCTATGAAAAAGTCCTCTCAAATGCGCAGGAAGCTAAGGCCCGCGATGCGCAGCTAATTGGGGTGGTGCCGATGAACGACGCAGAAGCGGAGGAGACTTTTGATTCGCTGCTGCCGGTGCCGGATGTGGATGAGCTGCTATCGCCGATGTTGACGGTGATTCCGGTGCAGCTGTTGTCGTATCACATTGCAGCGCGGCGCGGCTTGGATGTGGATCAGCCGAGAAATTTGGCGAAGTCGGTGACGGTGGAGTGATGGGAGCGGGACTATTAGCACTCAATCAGTAAAATAAAAGTGTCAACCGGACGGTTTAAACCATGAAAGCCGAGACAGTGTCACCCACCATTGCCAA
>JBCBDN010000367.1:0-3463 GCA_038529685.1 Cyanobacteria bacterium J06598_1
CCAATACCAATCGAGAAAAGAGCCAGGGGCTGTTCGTAATTGAGCCCAGGCATAAAGGCAACAAGGGCAGCCACCAACCACACCACCACAAAATAAATAACGTGAAAAAAGCAGACGATTAACATACCTGCTATCACCTGAACAATATTGCGATTAGACATGCTGCACATCTCCTACAGCAACAGCTGACTCTTCGCGGTTAGTCACAAGATGATGGCCTTCACTACCTTCGCGATAAAACATATTGTAAGTATCGAATGGAATAATGCGGCCATCCGGATGAACAATGTGAATGCACGAGCGTTTTACCGATCGCACGTCAAAGTTATACGGATCTAAAAACTGAACAATCGTGATGCGAAAAACGTTCTCGTAGGTAATGCCTGCGGGCGTGGGCAGCAGCGGCAGGCAGCAGAGCAGCTGCTTAAGAGAGGTCGTTGCAGACGCTGGCGAATGACGGGTCGAAAACAGATCGAATATCTTTTTCTTTAGCCCTTCGCTCTGCTCATACAAAATGCTATTTGGTACGGTCTCCACGTAAGCTTCTGGCGAGATCAGGCTAGTGAGCGGAATCACCTGTCCTTTTACCTTCAGCGCGTAGGCCATCGCGAGGCAGTCTGGATGGCAGGGCACCGGCAACAAATCTTCGGGTTGGAAGTAGTCACTCTGTTCAAGAATGGCGCGGCGGACCTCGGTAAGGGTGTAGCGATCGCGCGCCGGATCAAAGTCTTCTAATCGACCTGCCGCCTGAATCGGCTGGAACGTCACCCCTCGCACACAGTCCTGCTTGAGAGCATGGTCCAAAATTTTACCGATTTCGCTATCGTTGAGTCCTTTTTTAACGGTGATGACGAGATTAGTCGATATTTTAAACTCGTTTAGGTTGGCTAGGGCCTGCGATCGCACCTGACGCAAATCAGCCCCTCGCAATTCCTTTAGTGCCGCTGCCTCAAAGCTATCGAACTGCAAATACACCTCAATTCCGGGCATATAGGTCGCCAAACGCTCACAAAAAGCCCGATCCGTCGCAATCTTCACCCCGTTAGTGTTGATCATCAAATGCTGAATCGGTCTTTCTTTTGCTAAATCTAAAATTTCAAAAAACTGCGGATGCACCGTCGGCTCACCGCCGCTAATTTGCACGACCTGCGGCGAGCCCTCATTCGCCACAATCACATCCATCATTTCGGCAATCTGCGCCAGCGAGCGATGCTTTCGCGGCGCATGACCTACCTCATCAGCCGCCCCTGAATCGGCATAGCAAATTGGACAGGCTAGGTTGCACTGGTCTGTCACCTCAATCAGGGTGAGGCAGCTGTGCTGCTCGTGGTCTGGGCACAGGCCACAGTCGTAAGGACAGCCGTATTTAATCGGCGTATTGAACTTTAGCGGCATGTCCGCTGGCTTAATAAAGCCGTTGCACTTTTTGTAGTACTCCACGTCATCTGCAATCAGCACTTCTTCGCGCCCATGAATTAGGCAGTGCTTAACCAAATACACCTTTTCATCGCGAAAGATAATCTTGGCCTCTACTTTATTCAGACAAATAGAGCAAACGCTGTTTGTAAGCGCATAAAACAGATAAGGACGCGTTGGCATAAGTCTCTTAATTTTGTGTTTTGGTCATGGCAATGGACGAATGGGTAACAGCCTCAAAATATCTTTTCGGTAGTACACCAAACCACCCAAGCAGGCGATCTGAATAGCACTCATCCCTAGCAAGGGTCGAAACTCTGGCTTGATAAAATCTACAGCCAGTCGAAAAGCTAAATAGGCAATCATAAAGACCTTAAACAGATCACCCTCACGCAATTCCTGATTAAAACGCGGCTGCGCGCAGATCCATCTTAAAAAAATAAATACCATCAGCAAAAAGCCAACTTCATATAGCTGAGTAGGATGGCGAGCAATGCCGTCTCCAAAGTCGACACCCCAAGGAAGCGATGTAGGGATACCGTAGGTGCGATCGCTGAGCCCCGTCAAAAAGCACCCGACCCGGCCAATCATCATGCCAATCATCACCGAAAACACAAAGCTGTCTCCGGTAGATTGCCGCACACCAATCAGCTTCTTCGTAATTTCTACGCCTGCAAGCCCACCCAACAGAGCACCGACAATGGTTTTCCCTTGCAGAGCGAGCATCAAAAACAGTCGCCAGTCTTGCGTCAGCAGATTCACATGCTGACACAGCACCAGCAGCTTCGCGCCCAGTAAAGCGCCCGCTAGAGCGCCTACAGAAATAGATGTGCGGTCACTCGGAGAGAGGTCACTCTTCTGAGCAGCGTTAGATAAGCGTCGGAACAGCGTGAAGTAAAGACCAACCGCATAGGCAAGCGCTTCTAGCACCAAATGGGGATGCAGCCTCAGCGGGCCTAACTCAAAATAAACAGGAAATGTCATGCCCAAGAGTATATAGCCGATGCACTGCATCTATGCAAAGTAAGCCATGCTGTTTTCAGCAGATAGAACCGACTATCTAGAAGGCGTTGGGAATGCGCCAGGGCGAACCGATAGCTCAACCGTTCGGCCACCGCGATTGAGCGTCATAGCGATCGCATCTCCCACCGCAGTATCCGCCACAATCTGCTGCACTTCACCCGCATCTGTTACCGACTGACCATTCATCGACACAATCACATCACCTAGCTGTAGCCCCGCTTGTAGAGCCGGTGAATTACGACTGACGCCCAAAATCACCACGCCTGAATCAGCCTGAAGCCGCAAATTAGCCCTTGGGTCAGCGTTAATCTCTGTCTTAAGCGCCGGGGTCAGCGTACGCATCTGAATACCTAAGTAAGCATGCTCAACTCTGCCCTTAGCAATCAATTCTTGAGCAATGTCCCGCGCTTGATTAATCGGAATCGCAAAGCCCAATCCTTGAGCGCCGCCGCCAATAATGGCCGTATTGACGCCAATCACTTCCCCACGCTCGTTCAGCAGCGGACCACCCGAGTTGCCAGGATTAATGGCCGCATCGGTTTGGATAAAATCAACCCGCTTATCAGGCACGCGAATCTGAGCACTGGTACGTCCGGTAGCACTGATGATCCCAGCTGTTACTGTATTGTCGAGCCCCAATGGATTGCCGATTGCGATCGCCCACTCTCCCGGACGCAGCCCGTCAGAGTCTCCCAGCGTCACGGCTGGTAAGTTACTCGCCTCTACTTTAATCACCGCTACATCTGTCAGCGAATCCTCACCAATCACTTCACCACGCAGCTCACGCCCGTCCTTAAAAGTCACCGTGACTTGGTCTGCACCTTCTACCACATGGGCGTTGGTCACAATCGTACCGTTTGCATCCAAAATAAAGCCCGAACCAGTGCCGCGTTCCACTCGCTGAGCGGGCTGGTTAGGGACACCCATATCACCAAAAAATTCACGAAAAAACGGTACGATTGTGACCAACGCCCATGTGGTAGAAGGTGCAGACCAAGTCACGGTGACTTTTAAGGACGGGCGT
>JBCBDN010000368.1:0-3449 GCA_038529685.1 Cyanobacteria bacterium J06598_1
CACGAGAAGCCAGCCGAAGAACTGCTGCCTATGCTGATGCCCTACTGGGGTGAAGCGGGCTACGGATTTGACGCCGAAGCCGATCAGGACTGGCTCCTGCCGCTGGTGAGCATGATTGGGCCTAGCCTGACCCGGCTGAAAGACTGTGTGGAGCTGGGTCACTTTTTTGCGACGCCTACGATGGACTTTAGCGATAAGGCCAAAGCACAGCTACAGCAGGACGGCGTGGGCGAGGCCATGCAGGCTGTGGTGGAGGCGTTGAAAGAGACACCCATTAATGAGACAAGCGATGCGAAGGGCGTGATCACTCAAGTGACGAAGGCACTGGGTGTGAAGAAGGGGCTGGTGATGCGATCGCTCAGAGCCGCCCTGATGGGAGACATGCAGGGCCCCGACCTAGTGGAATCTTGGGTAATCCTGCACCGACGCGGGTTCGACCAGCAAAGGCTGACGGAAGCGGTGGCGATCGCCACCGCCTAGCACCGTAGCTAAGGCAATGTTCTAATTAACACACTGGCCTGCACACGCTGGCTTGCACACACTGGCCTGCAGACATTGGCTTGCACACACTGGCTTGCACACATTGGCCGGCAATGTAACGTTCGAGTTTACATTCGTTCAGTTTTTCTTAACGCCCTAGCGCTCAGAGCAAAATATAAACTTAAAACCGCCTCAATCCCTGTCAGGGCAAGGCGGTTTTTGCTTTTAACCGAAGAAAATTATTAAACATTTTCAAGATTTGATTGCTGTATCTGAAGTATTTACGTTAAATTTAGTAAACACAAGTCTCATAAAGCTTGTGATTTCCTAGCACTTTGCGCTAAACAGTTAAGTCTTTTGCTTCAGCTTTTTGCCTCAAGCAGTTAAGCATTTGCTGCTAGTCAGTACAGGAGTCGCATCGCATTTTGAGCATCGTCTAGCTGGGAAGTCCCACGCAGACGACTATCTATTTAACAGAGGCCACCGAGTTATGAAATTTTCTTGGAAAACTGCCCTACTGTGGACAATGCCCCTTCTTGTGGTTGGATTTTTCCTTTGGCAGGGTTCCTTCGGTAGTGTAGATCCCGTCGATTCAGGTCGTAATACTGCCAACAGCAGCATGACCTACGGACGATTTTTGGATTACTTAGACGCAGGTCGTGTGACCTCCGTAGACTTCTATGACAGTGGCCGCACAGCCATTATCGAAGCCGTCGATCCTCAAATCGACAACAAGGTTCAGCGCTGGCGAGTGGATCTCCCTGGCAACTCTCCTGAACTGATTGAGCGGCTACGCACTTCCGACATCAGCCTTGATTCGCACCAGCCCCGCAACGATGGCGCAATCATCGGCATTCTCGGTAATCTCTTATTCCCCATTCTCTTGATTGGTGGGCTGTTCTTCCTCTTCCGCCGCTCCAATGGTGGCGCAGGCGGCCCTGGGCAAGCGATGAACTTTGGTAAGTCCAAAGCGCGCTTCATGATGGAAGCTGAAACCGGCGTAATGTTTGACGATGTCGCTGGTATTGAGGAAGCCAAAGAAGAGCTACAGGAAGTCGTGACCTTCCTCAAAAAGCCTGAGCGCTTTACCGCAATTGGCGCTCGCATTCCTAAGGGTGTGCTGCTAGTGGGCCCTCCTGGTACGGGTAAAACATTGCTCGCTAAGGCGATCGCAGGTGAAGCCGGTACGCCGTTCTTCTCTATCTCCGGTTCTGAATTCGTTGAAATGTTTGTGGGTGTGGGTGCTTCTCGCGTTCGCGACCTGTTCAAAAAAGCCAAAGAGAACGCGCCTTGCATTATCTTTATTGACGAGATTGACGCAGTGGGTCGCTCTCGTGGTGCTGGCATTGGCGGTGGTAACGACGAGCGTGAGCAAACGCTCAACCAGCTACTAACCGAAATGGACGGCTTTGAAGGCAACACAGGCATTATTGTGATTGCTGCGACTAACCGAGCGGACGTACTGGACTCAGCGCTGCTACGCCCCGGTCGATTTGACCGACAGGTATCGGTTGATCCACCAGACATCAAAGGTCGCCGTGAAGTGCTTGAAGTGCACGCTCGCGACAAAAAAGTTGCTGACGATATCTCCCTAGATACCATTGCTCGCCGTACACCTGGCTTTACCGGTGCTGACCTGGCTAACCTGCTAAACGAAGCTGCGATTTTAACCGCTCGCCGCCGCAAAGAAGCCGTCACCATGCTAGAGATTGACGACGCCATTGACCGCGTAGTCGCAGGTATGGAAGGAACGCCGCTTACAGACGGTAAGAGTAAGCGACTGATTGCTTACCACGAAGTCGGCCACGCCATTATCGCCACCATGATTAAGGCCCACGACCCCCTTCAGAAAGTAACACTCATCCCTCGTGGACAGGCTCAAGGTTTGACTTGGTTTACGCCTAGTGAAGACCAAATGCTGATTTCTCGCGCTCAGCTTAAGGCTCGCATCTGCGGCGCATTGGGTGGCCGCGCCGCTGAAGAAGTTATCTTTGGTGATGCAGAAATTACAACCGGTGCAGGCAATGACTTGCAGCAGGTCACGAACATGGCCCGCCAGATGGTGACCAAGTTCGGCATGTCTGACGACCTCGGCCAGCTGGCGCTGGAAAGCGAGCAGGGCGAAGTCTTCCTCGGCGGCAGCTGGGGTGGCCGTTCTGAGTACTCTGAAGAGATCGCATCTAAAATTGACGCGGCTGTTCGTGAGATTGTACAAAAGTGCTACGAGAACACCTGCAACATCATTCGTGAGAACCGCGATGTGATTGACCGGGTTGTAGATTTACTAATCGAAAAAGAGTCTATTGATGGCGACGAGTTCCGTCAGATTGTAGGTGAGTACACAACCGTTCCTGAGAAAGAGCGCTTTGTACCTCAGCTGTAGATAGCTTTGCTAGCTGAAGAGTTGTAGGCACAAGTCTTCGACCTGGATAGCTTTAGATAGCGAAGGCTAGACAGATAGCTGTTTGAATAGATAGTAAAAGGGGCTGGCCATTTGATGGTTGGCCCTTTTTGCTGCGATCGCTTAGAAGGCCGTAGCGTCTTTTGTCGGACTAATGTCTATCGTGCTGGTCTATCGTGCTGATTGAGGAAAGGTTTCATAGGAATTCCCAGTGCTGTTCATATAAAAGTAATATTGATCCTGGGAATATTTTCCTTGACAGCCGCAACCGCTACTATGCCTACTCTCTACATTGCAGTTACAAATCATGGATTTGGTCACGCGACACGCGCGGCTTCTATTGCGGCTGAAATTGGTCAGCGCTGTGAGGCAGCTAGCATTCCGCTAACTTTGATCTTGGCGACAAAGTCTCCAAAATGGCTGCTCGATAGCTATTTGACCAAAGCTTATGTACATAGGCAGGTTCGCTTTGACGTAGGCGTGCTGCAAAGCGATAGCCTGACGATGGATAAACCTGCTACCCTAGCCGCCATGCAAGGAATTCGGGACCAGCAGGAGGCGTTGATAG
>JBCBDN010000369.1:0-3440 GCA_038529685.1 Cyanobacteria bacterium J06598_1
CGCCATAGATAGTGCTGCCATTAGCATGAGCCACTCGCCCTGCTGAAAGAGCACACTCCAAATCTCCTGCTCAAAAATTCTGACCGGCTCTAGCCCAGACCAATCTCCTTGAAGCAGCGATAGGACCCATTCGTCTGGCAAGCCAATAAAGCTAATACCTAGTAGTCCAACCAAAAGACCTGACCATCCCCAAGGACCGATCCATTCTTGAAATAAGAATCTCGCCATGATGGCGACCGCCAGTGGCTGAGAATCGATCATGACTGAACCTAAACCGGCGCCCGTACGCTCTAGCCCTCTCGCTAAAAACCCCTGAAACAAAGTGCCATCTACTAGCGCAAACAGCGCAATCCATAGCCATGCTCTCCAGCCTTTGGGCTGAGGTCGCCCCAACAGCACAGAGGCCAACACCACCAAAATACCGGCAGGCAACAGGCGCACACTGGCTAAAAACAAAGGGCTGGTTTCAGCCATGACACCCTTCATCGCCACCATAGCCGTCCCCCACAAAAAGAAAGGAGAAATCAGCACCAAAGGCTTGGGAATTAGGCTGCTAACTGTCTGTGAGCTGGGGATACGGAGGGTTACGTCGGTATCTTCTCCACAATCTTTTTCGCGCGCTTGTGTTGGGGTGGGAGAATCCATTCGTTACGGGGCGGTTTGAACCGATGAGCCTGGACTAGCAGGGCGTATACTTACTTTAAAGTAATGTTAAGCCCAGCGCACCCCGAGATTTCATGATTTGGCCTTTTAAGCCTCGCTACCGCAAACAAGTTGCTCGCATTGAAATTTTGGGTGCGATCGCCAGCCCTACCCGCAAGCGCGTTTTGGAAGCGCTCAAAGAAGTCGAAGAGAAAAAGTTTCCAGCTTTGCTTTTAAGAATTGATAGCCCTGGCGGCACCGTTGGAGACTCACAAGAAATCTACAGCGCACTCAGAAAGCTGCAAGAAAAAGTCAAAATTGTTGCCAGCTACGGCAATATCTCTGCATCGGGCGGCGTGTACATCGGTGTCGGGGCAAACCACATTGTGTCCAACCCTGGCACGATTACGGGCTCTATCGGCGTGATTTTGCGCGGCAATAATATTGAGAAACTGCTGGATCGCGTCGGCGTCTCTTTCAAGGTAATCAAGTCAGGCCCTTACAAAGATATTTTGGCCTTTGACCGAGCGCTGACACCTGAAGAAGAAACGATTCTGCAAGAGCTGATTGACGTGAGCTACGGACAGTTTGTGCGAACGGTGGCGGAAGGACGTAGCCTCTCTGAAGAGAAGGTGCGCGAATTTGCAGATGGTCGTGTGTTCACTGGGGAGCAGGCTTTGGCCCTTGGGATGGTGGACCGACTGGGCACAGAAGAAGATGCGCGGCGCTGGGCTGCTGAGCTGGGCGGGCTCGATCCTGATAAAGCAGAGTGCTACACCTTTGAAGAGAAGAAGCCCTTGTTGTCGAAGCTGCTGCCAGGGAACCGTTCAGCATTCGACTTTTTGCCAGCACAGATGTCAGCGACGGTTTCTCGCCTAGAGTTTGAGGTGGCCACCAGCGGCGTGCCGCTTTGGCTCTATCAGCCACCGATGATGAATAGCGCCATAACTCACTGGCAATGAGCAGCGCTGAGACCCTCGATTACTAGCGCTAAGGCTGGGTGGGTGGTTGAATAGTGACACATGAGAGATATCAAAGGAAAAGTCGCTGTGAATTTGAGACAGGAGAGCGTGCCTCAAGAAACCCAAGAGACAGACAGAGCAGCGTCTCACTGGCCAATGCCGTGGCAGATTAGAGCGATTCGTGGAGCCACCACAGTCAGTGAGAATTCAAGGGAGGCGATCGCACAAGCCGTCAGCGAAATGCTCGATGCGGTTGAGTCACACAACCCGATTGATCCGGCGAAGATTGTGAGTGTGACCTTTTCGGCAACGAAGGATTTGGATGCGGTATTTCCAGCTGCGATCGCCCGCAAACGCCCTCACTGGGACAGCGTTCCTCTGTTAGACGTGCAGCAGATGCATGTGCAAGACAGCCTGCCGCGCTGTATCCGCCTGATGATTCATCTTTACTTACCCACGCATCACGCCACCGTCAACCACGCCTATCTGCGCGGGGCTAGTCAGCTGCGCCCTGATCTGTGCCTATCAGCTGACTGACCTTCGCACTTTTGAGAGAATCTCCTTCACGGCAAAGTCTCTCTTTCGATGTTTCGTGCCTAACTTCCTAGCGCCTACGCTGCTAAAGAACACGCTACAAGCAAGTAAGGAAGCGATTTAACGGACGATAGCAAGCTAGCTGTTTGGTACGAGCTCGCAGAAGAGATGGCCGCAGGTAATGTGATTCCGGTGCCTGACGACTACGAAATGTCTGGCGCGGTTTCTCAAGTTTTCAACCAAACAACGACACTGGACTTCAATCAGCAAATTACACTGCTGCGTTATGCCGTTATCGAGATGGGAGCCTAAACAAATGACGGGGCTCGCCATATCAGTCAGCCAGAGAACGGTCAGCCAGAAAACGGCCAGCCAGAAAGCGGCCAGCCAGAAAGCGGCTCGCCAAGTGATTGAGCGATATTTTGCAAGCTTCAATCAGGGAGATTTTGAGCGAACTGCGGCGCTGTTTGCTCAGACAGGTGAATTGATGCCGCCTTTTGAAGGTGCGATCGCAGGGCAAGCAAACATTCTGAACTATTTACAAAAGAAAGCTCAGGATATGATGGCGACCCCTATGCAGTGGCCTGTCCATCCTATAAAAAGCGGCCCAGTAGAGGACGCCCCAGAAAACGGTCCAGAAAAAGGCAGCCCATGGCAAATCAACGTGACCGGAAAGGTCAAAGCGATCGTATTTCAGGTGAACGTCAGCTGGCAATTTACAGTCGACGGCGCTGGGCAAATAGCCTCTGCCAAAATTAAGCTCCTGGCCTCTCCAAAAGAGCTTCTGAGTTTACAGACATAAAAAAGCAGCCTCTCTACATCTTCTAGAGAAGCCGCTCTTTACACATTAAACGACCGGAAACCTGAGCCTTAAAAAAAGTGATTAAGCATCCTTTTCGGGCTTGTGGTGGAATCGAATACCCAGGAACAGATCGTACATAAACCCTAAGAAGTCTTTGGTCTGCATAAGCCCTAGTGATTGAGGAGAGCCTTTTTCATCTAGCAGGGGTTTCATGACCTCGTAAGCAGGCTTGTACTTGTACCAAGGAATAGAAGGCCAAAGGTGATGAATCAGATGGTAGTTCTGACCCATAATCAAAACGTTCAGAATTCGACCAGGATATACACGGGCATTCTTCCAACGGTTTTGATCTTTGAAAGGACGATGGGGCAAATAGTCAAAGAACAGACCTAGCGCCAAACCCACCACCAAAGCAGGTGCAAACCAAAAGTTAAACAAATACTCCAAGAAGCCAAAATGATAGGCCGCGTAGATAAACAAAGCGACCGTCAAACGACTCA
>JBCBDN010000370.1:0-3432 GCA_038529685.1 Cyanobacteria bacterium J06598_1
GCCCTAGTCCCGTGCCTTCTAGAGTGTGCACTCGGTTCTCTACTCGGAAGAATCGCTCAAAAATTGCCGCCTGATCCTCTGCATCAATACCAATCCCAGTATCACTAATCTCAATACGCACAGTAGGATAGCTATCCTCTTGGGCCTGTGGCGACGAGTAGGCTCGAATCATTACTTTGCCGCCTGCAGGCGTAAACTTCAGCGCATTTCCCACTAGGTTGCCAAAGACTTGCAGCAGCAGGTCATAGTTACCCAACACAGCTGGTAAAGGATCTTCTATCTCTTTGACTAAGGTAATTTGCTTATCTTTGGCATTGAGCTGATAGGTTCGCAAAACCTGATCAATGGGCTGATGAACCTCTACTGCCGAAAATTCGTACCGACGGCTAGACTCCAGCCTAGAGAGATCAAGCACATCATTCACTAACCGCGTGAGCCGATCTGTCTCATTGTTCGCAGTGGCCAAAAATTCTTTGCGCTCCTTCTCGCTGAGGTCTTCGCCGTACTCGTGCAGTGTTTCAATGAACGACTTGATGTTAAATAGCGGCGTGCGCAGCTCGTGAGATACGTTGCTGATAAAGCTGCTTTTCGCCTCATTCAAGGCCACCTCACGGGTAATATCTTGCAGCGTGATGGCTAGCCCTTTCACATTTTCACGAGACTGGTCTAGCACCGTATTAAGGACCACTCGAATCGTGCGAGTGCCTTCCATCAGCGAAATTCTAAACTCATTGCCTTCGTGAGATTCCCCGGTCGTCGCTTGGGAAAGGGAAGGCGCTAACTGCGCCCTAACTTCAGGCTGAATGTTTTCCAATAGGTTGTGGCCGAGCGGCGTACTGCTATTCCAACCGAGCATGCGACTGGCAGCTACGTTGGCTAGCACCACATTAGTATTGGCGTCGAGCAAAATCGCACCGTCTGCAATCGTTGAAACCAGGCTTTCTAGCTTGGCTTTTTCAGCGGTTAGCTCTTCAATGTTTTGCTCTTCGTAGCGCTCTAGGCGCTCAGCCATATCGTTAAAGCTGTAGATCAGCTCGCCTAGCTCACCGCCTAAGGGCAAATCAATCCGCTGCTGAAAGTTGCCATCGGCAATATTTTTCACCCCGACCGATAGCTCTTTAATCGGTTGGGTAATGGTTAGCGCATTGATCACCGCGCCTAAGATCACCATGACCCAAATCGAGACGAAAACGGCAACGGTCACATCCCGCGTGAGGTGAGAAGAAGCCACCACCGTGGGGTTGGGCGTAATGCCCATCGCCAGCATGCCCTTGTATTGACCTTCTACCGTGAGCGGCACAAACACATCGGTCACAATGCCCGCAGGCGTCATGTGTTGGCGCACGATAGGCGACTCAGCGCTGCTGGTATAGTTGGCCGGTAGCCGCATGCGGCGGCGTAGGGTGAGTGAGTTTTGGACGGCGGGCTCAGAGTAGGGAATGCCAAAAAATATTTCGCCCTCTTGGTCCGCGTATAGCATGTAGCGGACGTTGGAAGTGTTTTCGTAAAAGCTATAGGAGAAGCGAGCCAGCTCTGAACGATCATTTTTTTCCACTAGCGGAGCGACGTTGGCTGCCAGCAGCAGGCCTAGATCACGACCGAAGCGGGTATCGTTGAGCTGAGTGTCTTGCTGAATGGTATTGACGGCCCAAAAGGTGAGGGCGCTCATGATCAGGGAAACCAGCACTGTGGCACCGGCCATCAGTCGCGTCTGTAGCGTAAAGTCACTCCACCAATTTGCCAGCAGTGCTTTGAGTCGGCTAAACAATTGCTGGCGACTTTGGGAACTTTCTTCTGTCAGCAACTGGTTACTGGTCATTAAAAGGCGGTGCTTTTGAGATGAGGTCAGTACCGGTTGGTTCAGTACTGCTTGACACAGTCACATTTTAGACGGTGTTGTCATTCCTGACTTAGCGCGCTTTCTTCAGTAACGCTTATTTTATCTATTGACTGAGCCTATCAATGCAGCTTCTCTGTTCATTTCAGCTACTCATCGCTTGAGAAAAGTCGCGGCTACTTCACTCGGTGCCCAATGTCGCTGCGGTAAAAGCTGCCTGGGAAATCGATGCGGTCGACGGCGCTGTAGGCTTTGGCTAGAGCTGCTTCAAAGGTAGGCGCGATCGCACTCACCCCCAGCACCCGTCCACCGGTACTCTTCACGACTCCATCGCTTATCCGCGTCCCCGCATGAAACACCATCGTCCCTTCCTCCGCTTCCGCCGTTTCAATGCCACCAATGATCAGTCCTTTTTGGTAGGGACCTGGATAGCCTTCAGCCGCCATCACCACACAGGCCGCAGCGGCATCTTTCCATTTAAACGGCGGCAGCGTATTCAGATTTTGCTCGCAGCAGGCTTGCACGATCTCTTCAAAGGGCGTCTCTAGTAGCGGCAACACAACCTGCGTTTCCGGGTCGCCAAAGCGACAGTTAAATTCAATCACCTTCGGGTCGCCTGCTGGCGTCACAATCAGTCCGGCGTACAGCACACCTCTATAGTCAATGTTTCTGGCCTTAAGCGCGTTTAAAGTCGGTTCTAAAACTTCAGATTGAACGCGCTTAAGCAGGTCATCGGGTAAAACGGGCGTGGGGCAATATGCACCCATCCCACCCGTATTAGGCCCGGTATCACCTTCGCCTACCTGCTTATGATCTTGCGCAGGCAGTAGCGGACGAATTGTTTGGCCATCAGTGACCGCGAGCACAGAAACTTCTTGCCCTGTCAAAAATTCTTCGATGACGACACGCTCACCCGCCGCGCCAAATTGACCACTGAAGGCGGATGTGATGGCAGCGATCGCATCCGCCTTTTCCATCGCCACAGTCACCCCTTTCCCCGCAGCGAGCCCATCGGCCTTCACCACAATCGGCGCACCCTGTTTTTCTACGTAGGCGATCGCACTTTCCGCCTCTACAAACACCGCAGAAGCCGCCGTCGGCACCCCAGCTTCTGCCATCAAATCCTTGGCCCAAGCTTTACTCGCCTCAATCTGCGCTCCGTCTTGGCCAGGTCCAAATACTTTAATGTCTTGGGCTCTGAGTGCATCGGCAAGGCCCTCAGCTAGAGGTTGCTCGGGTCCAATGAGGACGAAGGCCATATTGTTGACTAGGGCGCAGCGGGCGATCGCATCGACCTCATCCATCGCCATCGCGACATTGCGGCATCCTGGCATCCGCGCCGTACCGCCATTGCCTGGAATGCACACCACCTCTGTTACCGACTGCGACTGTAATAGCTTCCAAGCCAATGCATGCTCTCGTCCACCGCTGCCGACCACAATCGCTTTCATCGCCTCAACCCAATTGCTGTAAATTTCCCTGTACTCAGCACGCTAGTTTCTCATGCTATGCGCACTCAGATAAACCAGACTACAGCGTCTTATGAAAATCGTCGATTCTATGCGTAGGCCACCGGGAAACCATAGCGTTATTTT
>JBCBDN010000371.1:0-3412 GCA_038529685.1 Cyanobacteria bacterium J06598_1
ATAGTTCTGGAAGGTGCTGAGCCATCGCACTCAGCGCACGAGAGCGATAAAATTCATCTGTAATGTCTCGTGTGAGGTTGAGAGCTTCTGGCCATAGTTCTGGAAGGTGCTGAGCCATCGCACTCAGCGCAATAGAGCGAGAAGATTCATCTGTAATGTCTCGTGTGATGTTGAGAGCTTCTGGCCATAGCTTTGTTGTTCTCTTTGCCAAATCAATCAAAGACATTGCTCTATCGGCAGCCTCTTGAATTTGGCGAGTAATCTCGAGCGCTTCTTCAAGATACTGCTGTGGCAACTGATTGATGATTCGGCAAAGCGCCAAGCCCCTGTAGGAAAAACCTGGTGTTTGACTGCGATGCGAACCGTAGCGATCGTTTATCTGCCGAATTGTAGCCAGTACATCAGGCCAAACCTCATCAAAACGTTCAGCTAACTTACTCAGCACATAAGACCGATAGGCGGCATCCTTAATTTGACTAATCGTTTTTGTCACCTCCGGCAGCAGAGATTTTGGCATATAGGGCACAACGGCTGAAATGCACGCAGCCCTACGCCAAGGATCCTTTGCTTGCTGAGCATATGCCAACCCCTGTGCAGGTTGCCATACGCCCGCCTTCACTAGCCCGCCCACCATGTCCGCCGTCACATTACTCGCCAAACTATTCAGCGAGGTCCGTATCAACGCATAGCGAAACAGCTGCGAAACCGTTTCGCCCGGTGCTTCCTCATACCCATCCACCGCCAGCTGCCAAGCCCGCCCCAAATCATTCACAAATCCCGCAGGCTTCCCCAGTGCATCACAGGCTTCATACCACCCATTCCGCCCGGTCTCATCACTCGCACATAGCAGCTCACGAATCTCATCCGCCTGCCCCGCCTGCTCCATATGCCAAGTCAAATGCGCAAAAATATACCCATCATCCTTCAGCGTATGCCACCCCTCACCCGCCGCCTTCTCCCGATACCGACTCAACAACTCCCCATGCGCCGCCGCCTTACTCAGCCCCAACCCAGCCAGCTCACCCGCCTTCTCCGGCTCCACCGGACTCACCAATAGTCGCTGCGCCAAATCATGCATCAGGTCATGCATCCGATAGCTCGCCCGCTCATCTGCCTGCTTCGCCCCTTGCAACACCAGCGCCTTCGCCCGAAACGTCCGCAAAATGCTCCCCGCCTGCCGACTCGTTACCTGCCACAGCGTCTGCGCCATTTCCTGCGTCAGGCTCACATCCTCCGGCACCACCCCTAGCCAAGCGAACTGCTGCAACTGCTCCGCCGACAGCTGCTTTAGGCTCAGGTTAAAGCAGGCCAGCAAGCTATACTTCCGCCGCTTCGCATCATCCGGCATCTCCTCCGCGTCATAGGTATCTAGCCCTTCCAGCCGCACCACCTCAGCCGTAAAGTCTTCAAACAGCTCCTGCCAGCTCACCCCCTCCTCAATTTGTGAGGCCGCCAGCTCCAGCGCCAAAGGCAAATACCCCACCCGCGCTGCAAATGTTTCTGCCCGTTCTCTTGCCTGCTTACTCAGCGGCTCACTCAGCTTCTGCGTCATCAGTGCCAGGGCCTGCTGGGCGTCCATCACATCCAGGTCATAGCGCCGCGCCTCCGGAATCCGCGCCTCCCGCGTCGTGACCATTACGCAGCTGCCCTCACCGCCTACGCGAAAAGGGCCTAAGTGCTCTGGATCCCACACATCATCTACTACCAGCAGCATCTGCTTATCAAATAGCAGCGTCCGCAGATGATTGGTCGCTGACTCAATTGCGGTTGGTTTGTAGTCGTAGTCGCCCAGTGCTTGAATCCAGCCGCTGAGCAAGGGCAAAATGTCAGGATTTTGGCCCAGGGTTGCCCAAAGGATGCCGTCATCGAAGCGTGACTGAATTTCTTTGTCGTGGGCGAGTTTGGAGGCCAGAACAGATTTACCGATGCCGCCAAGGCCATAGATAGCGCTGACGACTAATGTTCCTTCTTTTGCCTTTCCGTTGAGGAGTTCGGCCTTGACCGCGTTTTGTTGTTCTGGACGCTCTACGAAGTGATCGGGCAGAGGTGGCATTTGCAGTGGTACCGTTGCAAATCGCCGGTTCGCGGCATCATTAGTATCTGTTGGATCGGAGAAGGCCTTACTTGTTGATGTTAGGCGGATAGTCGTGCCTGTATTGTGGAATAACGGTATCTGAATTTCTCCCTTGAGCTGTTCAGTCAAAAAAGACTTGATGTCTGCATCGGTGATTTCTCTTTTTTTACGATGCTCTGGGTTTAAGGTTTTGATCAATGCTCGCGTAAAAACGCTCTCTTTTCCAATGGAATAGGCAACTTCAGTATCTCGGCAGGCCGCAATGAACAACCGTCCGGTGCCGTCTTTATCAGCATTCAGCTGGCTAAAGTTCAATAAATCTCCGCCATAACAGCAATCTAAAATAACAACCTGTTGCCTAGCTTGGCACTGTTCTAACTGCTCTTTTAACCAGCTCAGCGAAACACCAATCGTGTCATTGTCTGGATTGCAGTTGCTGGCAGCCAAGTAGCCCTCAACGGTTTTGCCTATCTGGTCTTGCCTGCCGTGACCAGAAAAATATAGCAGCACCTTTTCAGAGACTTGCTTGCCGACGGGATTGAGTAGGTTGGCGATTTCGTTTTTGAGCGCTCTGCTGGTTATTTTGGTGCGATCGCATACCCGTATAGTTTCTGTTCTAGTCGGTGGAAACCGCTGCACCTTATCGAAGTGCCCGTAGTCGTTCAATATTTGCGCTACGCCTTCTGCATCATTCGCTGGCGCCTTCAGCGAATCGAATACAGACGAGCTAGCGTAATTATTAATGCCAACGATCAGCGCATCCCGACTCATATGCAGCAATAAAAGTGATTATATGCTTGCAGCATAGACCCTATGGAAGGCCGTTGTCAGTAGTTTGAGTAATATTGATGGTTGGTTGGTGTGGTGACTGTAAGTTCTAAGCATTCGGAGGCCCCCCAGCCCCCGAGTTCGGGGGAGCATCGCTGATCCAGTTTGTTGCGATTGTTCTCTAGAGAAAGCCGATTGATCCAACATGTTGCTTACTCTCCAGAAAGCCGATGTGCCTCTTGCCTCAGAGCCCCGAACTCGGGGACGGGGGCCTCTCTTGCCAGAGCCCCGAACTCGGGGACGGGGGCCCTCTTGCCTCAGAGCCCCGAACTCGGGGACGGGGGCCCTCTTGCCTCAGAGCCCCGAACTCGGGGACGGGGGCCCCTCTTGACATCTCTCAGGGCACCCTAGAAAAAATAACAACAACATCCCCATGCCAAACCCTACCCCACGCCTTCGCGGGACCATCCCACCCGTAGAACAAGCTGCTCGCCGCCTTCGCAACAATCTCACACCGGCCGAAGCAAAGCTATGGCACGCCCTAAAACGCCGACAACTCTCCGGCTACAA
>JBCBDN010000372.1:0-3412 GCA_038529685.1 Cyanobacteria bacterium J06598_1
CCGCTCATTGGGTTAACCGGTAATGTCACCTCTAGTCGCTTCAACCGTCTGGATATCGTGCTGTGGTCTGGCACACCCAGCTTTACGTCCAGCAGCTTAAAGATAGATTCCACAAAGCCACACAGGGCGCGACCCGGCAAGCCGAAGACGCTTTTCAAGCTCACCATCGTCACGATGGCTTGATTCGTGTAGGTTGGTGTTGCACCTGGTTTTCCTGTCTTTTCTTTGACCTTCCAATTGGCTAACACATCGGGCGATATCCAAAAGGTTAGGCTGCCTCTCTGTTTCTGCCCTTTGTTATACTCTGACCAGTTGCGAACGCGGTAACTCATGTGGTTTCGGTTTTTGGTGGTACTTAAACCTTACTTCCTGGCCCCGTCCGCAACCCCTATTTGTGCAACAACGCCTTTTGACGCCAGTTTCTCAGCTGCCCGCTGCGGTCTTGCCTCAGGTAGAGATCAACGCAGGAGACTATGCTATTAGTCGCCCGCGTGCTCGCACGGCTACTAAGATTGTGGATGCTGAGGCTGCGCAGCTGCTCAAACAGTTTGAACAGCCGATAACGATTGTTCAGGCGGTGGTTCGCTATAGTCAGGCAAATGAAGTTAACCCGGAAGAGCTGCTTGATGGTGCGGTAGGACTGTTAGAAAATTTGATGAATGCTAATTTGTTGGTGTTTGAAGATTCAGAGGCAGCCGATAGTATTAGTCAATCTTTTGAGGTGGGAGAGGCTGTAAATGGCTGGGTCATTAGGCAGTGCATTCAGGTTTTGGAAGATACTGAGCTGTATCAGGTGGAGATGGCGTCAGGGGCGATCGCAGCCCTCAAAATCGCTAGAGCGGGTCAAAGATCCACTGCGAGAACGCAAAGGCTGCTGGACAACGAAGCCTTAATTTTGCAAACAATAGATGACGAGATAGATAACGAGAGTGAAGGTCAGATTGCACCTAAACTTTTGGCGTCAGGTACTTTTGAAGAACAGCCTTATTTGCTGATGGAGTGGTGTGAGGGTGCTCATGCTGAACTTGCGGCCTACGAACTTCGAGCGCAAAATCAAGTGGAGCCTTTGTTGAGGCTGCTAAGCAATGTACTAAAAGCTTACGCTCAGCTACATGCTAAAGGTGTTGTTCATGCAGATATTCACCCGCGCAATATTCTAGTCACTGAGCAGGGGGCGGTAAAGATTATTGACTTTGGGCTCTCTCAGATTCCTGATGAAGAGATGAAATTTTCGTTGCCTAGAGGCGGGGTAGGCTACTTCTTTGAGCCGGAATATGCGCAGGCTTGTAATGATAAGGAACCTGTTCCCGCCCCCAGCTTTTTGGGAGAACAGTATGCACTAGGGGCATTGATGTATGTGCTGTTGACAGGCCAACACTATTTAGACTTTTCGCTTGAGCTCTCTGGGCTATTCAAACAGATTACTACGCTCTCTCCTATCGGATTTGACAGGCTAAATCTCGATACGCTCTTTAGCTCTGAACTTGAGCAGGCTGTGCGGAAAGCATTATCGAAGGACCCCCAGCAGCGCTTCTCTACGGTTTCTGAATTTGTGTTGGCCTTTGATTTGGGTACTGACTCTTGTTTGGAAAACCTTCAGAAAAGAGACATATTGACAGGGACTTCGGATGAGGTTCGATCGCATTTCATCGAAACTGTTCTTGCTCGCCTACAGCCAGATTTGGCACTGTCTCAACAGAATAATCCTGAAGCCTCGGGCCAAGGGCCAACCGCTTCTGTGAACTACGGTGCAGCAGGTGTAGCCTACGCGTTGCTACAAATCGCTAGTGCAACCGACAGGCCAGATTTGCTGGGTTTAGCAGACATCTGGATTGAAAAAGCGGTTCGGCTGATGAACTCTCCTGACGCCTTTTACGATAAAGGGCTGGAGGTTATTCCTGAAACGGTCGGCACGGTGTCGCCTTACCATACGGCCAGCGGTATTTATTTGGTGCAGGCCCTAATCGCTAACGCACAGCGAGATCTTTCCCGGCAGCAGCGCAGTATTCAGCAGTTTGCGGCGGCTACTCTGGCACCGACAGATAAGCTTGATCTGACGTTGGGGAAAACGAGCGTTTTGCTGGGAGCTACTTTGCTGCTGGAAAGTGTTCATGACTGTAGTGAGCCCTATCTAGACACATCAGATTTGAGACGGCTGGGTGATGAGATGTTTGAGGCGATCGCCCTCAAAATCAGCAGCTATCCACCTATCGCTGAAGCAACTGACTTCCAGAAGCTAGGGATTGCTCACGGTTGGGCCGGACTGCTGTACGGCCTTTTGAGATGGTGCCGCGCGACTGGTCAGGGCTTACCTAGCTGGATGCCTATCCGGTTGCAACAGCTCGCTGACTGTGGTGAATCTACTGAGTATGGCCCTGAACATGGGCGCAGATGGCCCTGGCAGCAGATGCAGCCAGATGAAAGAAAGATATATATGCCGGGCTGGTGTAACGGCAGCATTGGGTATGTTCATCTGTGGGTTTTGGCTTTTGAGACGTATGGTGAGCCTGAGTATCTTGAATTTGCTAAGGCCGCTGCGCTGGAGAGTCAGCAGCAGCTGGGTAGCGTTGGGAATCTTTGCTGCGGGATAGCGGGTCAAGCCTACGGATTGCTGGCGCTGTATCAGGTTACGGGAGAGGATACTTGGCTGCGTGGTGCAGAGGCCCTTTCTGATCAGGCGATTGCTAGCAGCCAGCCTACTCTTTTGCGGGGGCAGCAGTTTAGGTCTGCTGTGCAGGCGCTGCCCAACAGTTTGTATAAAGGCGATGTGGGTATAGCCGTTTTGGCCGCTGAGCTAAATCGACCGCAGTTTGCGGCTATGCCTTTGTTTGCCAGGTGACATCGCCGTGCGCAAAATCCCTGCTGACGCATCAAACCTGAGGTCGTTTCTGGGTAACATGGTTACCAGGGGTTTCATCAGGAAAACATGCTGGGACGAACGCTCAATGAACGCTACAAAATAACGCGCATTTTAGGGGCGGGCGGCTTTGGGCAAACCTACTTGGCTGTCGATACCCGGCAGAGTGATATCCAGCAGAGTGATACCCAGCAGGATGACCAAGGTCAATGTGTTGTAAAGCAGCTAAAGCCAGCCAGCCAGGACAAAACTTTTTTGGTGGTGGCTCGCAGGCTGTTTGATACAGAGTCAGAAACGCTCAAAAAGCTGGGTAGCCATTCTCAAATTCCTAACTCAATCGATTTTTTTGAAGAAGATAATGAGTTTTATCTGGTTCAAGAATATATTGACGGCCAGTCTTTAGAAGATGAGATTGAGCAGTTTGGAAAATTTACAGAAGAACAGGCGATCGCACTGCTCAAAGATGTGCTGCCAGTTTTAGATTTCATTCACAACAACCATGTGGTGCACAGAGACCTCAAGCCTGACAACTTGATTCGTCGTCGCAGTAACGGA
>JBCBDN010000373.1:0-3407 GCA_038529685.1 Cyanobacteria bacterium J06598_1
CAGATTCTTTGGGAAAATTCTGAGTCGGCGCTGTTGGATCTAAAAGAAGGTGTAGTCCTATTTGAGTTTCGCTCGAAGGGAAACACGCTGAGTAACAAGGTAATAGAAGGTTTAGAAGCTGTCTTGGATAAGCTAGAAACAGTAGATTATCACGGCTTAGTGATTGGCAATGATAGCGATCATTTCTGTGGTGGGGCGAATTTAGTAGAGATGGGTCACATGGCGCAAACTGCTGACTGGCAGGCGATCGCACACCTCATCACCCATTTTCAATCGCTACTTCAGCGCATACACCATTTCCACAAGCCGATTGTGGCAGCAGTCCGAGGTCGCGCACTGGGGGGCGGTTGTGAGTTAGTGATGGCTTGCCCGCAGGTAGTTGCCGCTGCCGAGAGCTACATCGGGCTGGTAGAGATGGGCGTCGGCTTAATTCCGGGGGCCGGGGGCCTAATGCGTATGGTTGAAAGAGCTGCTGATAGAGCCGCGAGCAACGCGCCTAGCCACATTCAGCCCTTTCTCTCTCATGCCTTTCAAACGATTGCGATGGCTAAGGTTTCTGGCAGCGCTCAAGAAGCTCAGGAGATGGGATATTTGATGCCAACAGCGAAAATCATCATGAACAGTGACTATCGTCTGCATATGGCTAAAGAGGAAGTGCTGAGATTAGCCTATCAAGGGTATCAGCCATTGCCTGAGCGCCGCGATATTTGGGTGTTAGGTCAGCCAGGGCGAGCCGTGCTAGAGCATATGGCTTATGTACTAGAGCAAGGCGGCTTTGCCTCAGAGTATGATCGCTATTTAGCGAATCGTCTGGCCTTTGTAATGACGGGTGGGAACCTGAGCGCACCCGCGAGGGTATCCGCAGACTATCTACTTCAGTTAGAACGAGAGAATTTTGTTCCTTTATTAGAGAATCTGAAAACGCAGGCGCGGATGGCTCATTTGCTGAAGTACAAGAAGCCTTTAAGAAATTAGCTCGGAAACTAACTCTAAAATATCCAGCTTTGTTCAAGGTAAAGGAGAGAAGACTCATGCAAGCCTATATTGTTAGCTCAGTCAGAACCGCGATTGGGAAAGCGCCTCATGGTACCCTCAGCCACATGCGGCCCGATGACTTAGGGGCGATCGCACTTCAAGGTGCCCTAGCTCAAGTACCGGCACTCTCTCCTGAAACAGTTGAAGATGTTGTCATCGGCTGTGCTATGCCCGAGGCTGAACAGGGATACAACCTGGGTCGGGTCATTGCTCAGCGGGCGGGACTGCCCGACTCAGTAGCAGGCGCAACGATTAATCGACTGTGTTCTTCAGGACTTCAGGCGATCGCGACCGCACATCAAGCTATCACATCAGGTCAATCTGCTGTAATGATTGCAGGCGGAGCCGAGTCTATGAGCCTAATTCCGATGGGCGGACACGATTTGTTGCCAAACCCAGCGCTGATTGAATCGACGCCTCGGGTGTATTGCACGATGGGGCTGACAGCGGAGAACGTAGCGAGTCAGTTTGGTATCTCTCGGGAAGACCAGGATGCGTTTGCGCTGAGATCTCACCAACGAGCACTCAAGACTATTAGCCTAAGTCGATTTGACGATGAAATTATTCCTGTGCCGGTAAAAGAGACTCACTATACAGACGGACATCCTAAAACAACAGAAATTATTTTTCAGGTAGATGAAGGCCCGCGCCCGGATACAAGCCTTGAAGCACTCGCGAAACTCAAGCCCGCTTTTAGACTGAAGGGTAGCGTAACCGCCGGAAATTCTTCTCAAATGTCTGACGGTGCAGCAGCGACTGTTCTAGTCAATGAAGAGATTGTAGAAGCGCTAGGACTTCAACCCTTGGGAAAAATGCTGGGCTTTGCCGTTGCAGGCGTTCCACCGGAGATTATGGGCATCGGCCCAATTGAGGCAGTGCCGAAGGTGCTCAAACAAGTCGGCCTTACCCTTGCTGATATTGGCTTAATTGAGCTGAACGAGGCGTTTGCTTCCCAGTCTTTGGCCGTGATTCGTAAGCTGGGTTTAGACGAGACAATTGTGAATGTGAATGGAGGCGCGATCGCTCTCGGTCATCCGCTGGGCTGTACAGGTGCAAGGCTTACCGCCACGCTACTCCACGAGATGAAGCGCCGAGGCATTCGCTATGGCCTAGTCACCATGTGCGTAGGCGGTGGCATGGGCGCGGCGGGCGTATTTGAGAATTTACAGCTTTGAGAATTTACAGCTTTGAAAATTTACAACAATAATCGCTAACACTGCTTGGAGGTTCTATGAATACGCTACTGTTTGCCTCACTCTCTTCGCCTATTCTCGCAGCTATCATTATCCTCAATGTTCCTCGATTGAGACGATGGGTAATTAGCGATCGCCTTTTCAACTTCATTCAATCCAGGCAGCTTTTGCCTAAAATCTCTGAAACAGAAAGAGCCGCCATAGAAGCCGGTAACGTGTGGATAGAAGGCGAATTTTTCTCAGGCAAGCCAGACTTTGATCGCATTTTCTCAGAGCCTTATCCCACACTTACCGTAGAACAACGGGCTTTCTTAGATGGCCCTGTAGAAAGGGTCTGCCAGATGGCAACAGACTGGGAGATTTTTCAGCGGAAAGATCTGCCGCCTGAAGTATGGAGCTATCTCAAAGAAGCTGGTTTCTTTGGCATGATGATTCCTCCAGAGTACGGCGGATTAGGCTTTTCTAACACGGCCTACAGCGCGGTGATGACCAAGCTTGCTTCGCGCTCGTTCACACATACCGCAACAGTCGGTGTCACCAACTCTTTAGGGCCTGCGAAGCTACTGCTACATTACGGAACACCTGCACAAAAGAACTATTACTTGCCCAGACTAGCCCAGGGAGAAGAGATTCCTTGCTTTGCCCTCACCGAACCTAAAGCCGGTTCAGACGCCGCTAGCCTCACCTCCTCAGGCATTGTTTTTGAAAAAGAAGGTGAGCTTTATCTACGACTGAATTGGAAAAAGCGCTATACCACACTCGGCGCAATTTCCACGCTGATTGGCTTAGCCTTTAGGTTGCACGATCCTGACAATCTGCTAGGTAAAGGCGAAGATGTTGGGATTACCTGTGCGCTAGTACCAACTGATACACCGGGCGTTATTGTGGGTCGGCGACATGATCCGATGGGGGTGCCTTTCTACAATTCTCCAATGGAAGGTCGAGACGTTGTATTACCGATTGGACAAATCATTGGTGGTGTAGAACAAGCGGGCGAGGGTTGGAAAATGTTGATGCAGTCCCTGGCCGCAGGACGAGGTGTTAGTTTTCCAGCGACCTGTACAGGCGTTGCTAAGCTAACTACTCGGGTGACGGGCGCTTACAGTACGATTCGTCACCAGTTTGGGTTGCCGATTGGTCGCTTTGAGGGCATCGAAGAACCCTTGTCACGAATTGGTG
>JBCBDN010000374.1:0-3359 GCA_038529685.1 Cyanobacteria bacterium J06598_1
CAGTCTTTTGGTGCTGTGATTGCAGCTGATGATGCGCTTGAGTGCATTACTCATGTCTCTGAAAATATACGGCTCTTTTTGCATGCCCCAGCGCCCGATGATATTTTGGGCCAACCTTTGGAAGCTGTACTAACGGGTGAACTGGTCCACGATTTGCGTAATGTGTGCGGCCTGCCATCGGTACTTTCTCAGTGTGAAAGGTTAGGGTCCTACGACGTTTGTGGTCAATCTGTGGAGGTGAGCGTATATCGCACGAGCACACGAGTCGTGATTGAGCTGGAGAGATGCTTGGCAGCGCGATCGCGCACGTCAGCCTCAGTGATCCAAGTCAAAGCCATGATCGAGCAGCTCGATAACCCTAGCGAAATACTTTCTATGGCGGTGCAAGAGCTGCGTAACCGCACCGGGTGCGACCGAGTGATGGCCTATCGGTTCGCTGCTGATGGCGCAGGCGAAGTCGTTGCTGAAGCCCGCAGTAATGATATGGAGCCTTTCTTGGGCTTACGCTATCCGGCTTCTGATATTCCTGATCAGGCCAAAGCGCTAGCGCAGAAAACAACCATTCGAGTTATTGAAGACGTGTCATCGCCAGCGGTGCTGGTTTTGGCACTCGATCCAGCCGAGCCGCAGCTGGATCTGTCGCTAGCGCTCACCAGGCGGCCCTCACCTATCCATATTGAATATCTCAACAACATGGGCGTAGCGGCCACCACTACCGTAGCGATTACGGTGAGTGGCAAGCTGTGGGGCCTGTTTGCGTTTCACCATCGTCAGTCCAAGCTGTTGTCGGCTGATTTTCGCTCAATGCTCGCGCTCTTCAGTCAGCTGTTTTCTTTACGGTTTCAGCAGGTGCTGGCCGAGGAGCAATTTCACGATCGCAAACGTACCGCCTCTAGTCTCTACCACATTGTTTCCTCGCAGTCTCTCGACACCGATTGGAAGCTGACCGTGGCCGCAGCACTGCCGCAGCTCTGTCAGCTGCTCTTGGCTCAAGGCGCTGCCATCGTGCAAAACGGCAGCATTTTAGAGTTCTACGGCAGCATCCCTACGCCTGCTAGTGTTTGCGCCCTCGTCGCCCACAGCCAGGGCCCACTCGAAACCGACATTGTTACACTCGAAAGCCTAGCAGAACTGGCGCTGCCAGAAGTGGCTGGCTGGGGCGAGTGTGCCGGGGCTTTGCTGCTGAGTCTTACTGCCGATGAGCCACTGTATCTGGTGTTTTTTCGCGGTGAAGTCGCCAGAGAAATTCTCTGGGGTGGCAATCCCGAAAAAAAAGAAATTCAGTACGGTGCTTTTGGCCCGCGCCTGGTTCCAAGGGCTTCTTTCGAGGCATACAAAGAAATGGTGGAGGGCCGCTGCACGCCCTGGAATCGTCACAATGTCGCGACGGCTTTAGAGATTCGCACCGAGCTATTTCGTTTGAGCGAAAGTCGTATGCAGCTATTTCAGCAGCGGCAGCAAAATTTGCTGATCTCAGAACTGAATCACCGTGTTAGAAATATTCTTGCTTTGATTCGCTCTATTGCGCGCCAGACGGGTGAATCAGCTGACTCATTAACGGACTATACCCAGTCTTTGGAACGGAGAATTGTGGCCTTGGCCACGGCTCACGACTTTGGCTCAGGCCATGCGTTGGAGTGGCCTGCGATTAGGCGCTTGCTAACCATAGAGCTTCAGCCGTATCTAGCTGAAGCCGATCCTCGCGTGACCCTCATCGGTCCTGATGTGGGCTTTAAGGCGAGCTTTGTACCGACCTTTGTGCTGGTACTGCACGAGCTGGTGTCCAATGCGGCTAAGTACGGTTCACTATCGGTGATGTCTGGTCGGCTGACGGTGCGCTGGTTTGTGCAAGCTGGCGGCCTGAGCTTTCAGTGGAAAGAATCAAACGGGCCAACGGTGGTAGCGCCTCAGCGTCGAGGGTTTGGCCGCGATTTGATTGAGCGCTCAATTGCCTATGAGTTTGAGGGCGAATCGACCTTAAGCTTCGATGCTGATGGGGTGTGTGCAACGTTTTGGATTCCTAGCTCGCTAGTGCGTTGGAAGAAGCCATTGCTGGTTGATCCTGTGCCGGATATGCCTCGTTCTGTAGAAACGGTGCCTGCTAAGCAAGTGTTGGGGTCGGTGCTTGTGGTTGAAGATAATATGCTGCTAGCGATGGAAATGGAGCGGTGTTTGCAGCAGCTTGGATTTGAGCAGATTGACGCGGCACCAAATGTGGCACGGGCGATCGCACTGATAGAAAAGATGCAGACTCAACAGACGCCATACCGAGTAGGCATCCTCGATATTGAGCTCAAAAAAGAGACGAGCTTTGAGATTGCGATCGCTCTACAAACCCACAAAATACCGTTTGTTTTCGTGACCGGTTATGACTCCAAGCACCTTGAGGTGCCAACGTCCTTAAAGGACATGCCTCGACTGCAAAAGCCTATTGACCTAGTCGCACTTGAGAAAGTCTTTCAGACTCTGATAGATTTATAGTCGTAATACATCTAAAAGGCCATTGCATACCTTTAATGTCTCTACTTAGGAGACGATTGCTTGGGTTAGGAGAGAATGGCAAAAGTTTTAATTCTTGAAGATAACCTAGAGCTGGCTCTGTATTGGCAGCGGCTTTTAGAAGCACAGAATCATGGCGTGCAATGTTGTGACACCGTTGCTGCCGCGCTGACACTAACAGAAAAAATGCAGCCCGACCTAGTCATTGTAGATATGCTCATCAAGTCAGGCGATACCCCACTGCCACAGGGTGGCTTAACGTTGGTGGGCAAGCTAAAACTGCTCGGTACAAGCTGTCCGCCCCTATTAGGCGTTAGCGGTATGAAGCGCAGCAACTACCTAAAATCAACCGCCTTGGAAGTGGCAGAAAAAATGGGTCTTGACCTAGCGCTGTACAAACCCATCTCAGAAGAACAGCTGTTGAGGGCTGTGAGCTATCTACTAACCCTAAAGCCGGTGCCAAACTGAGCAGCCTCTCCCTGGCTAAGCTGCCGCGACTGGTAGCTCTACTGACTGTAGCCAAAAGCTTTGTAGCTGCTGGGCTACAAGCTCATACTGAGCTAGCTCTCTAGGCTTAGAGATATAGGCATTAGCGTGTCTTTGATAGCTACTGCTGACATCGTTTGCAGAGGATGAACTAGAGAAAATCACTGTTGGGATACTCTTCCAATGGGGGTTGGTTTTGATATCTTCTAAAACATCAAGTCCATTTTTCCGGGGCAAGTTGAGATCAAGCAAAATTAGATTTGGCCACGCTTCTTTTCCTTCACCATCAATATCGCAGAGAATATCGATAGCTTCTATACCGTTTTGCGCCACCTGAATGTTTCCTTCGTAGCCGATGCCTTCAAAGGCAGCAA
>JBCBDN010000375.1:0-3336 GCA_038529685.1 Cyanobacteria bacterium J06598_1
GGCTCAGGTCAACAATTTTAACTTTTACGGTGCAGGCAAAGACCCCAAAGTGGGCGATCGCATTCTGTATCAGGTTGCACAAAAAATAAAGCAGGTCAGCACAGGCACAGAAGATTTGGTTGCTCGCTTCGGCACGCTGACCTTTGCGATTGTACTGCCGAATAAAACGGTAGCAGCTGGCATGAAGCGGGCTCAAATGCTACAGGCTCAAATCCAAAAGGCAACCTCTTCTGGCAGCCTGTCTAGCCTCTCGGTCAGTGTGGGTGTAGCTGGGGTGCAAGCTAGTTTTTCAGAAGGGATAGGCGATCTCTTAGAAAGGTGCGATCGCAATCTAAACCAGGAAAAACAACAGTCTCTTACCCAGGCTAAAGCCTCCGCGTAAAGGCTAACTCAACGATTCCATACTATCTATCACTTTCACGATTTGGTCAAACTGATAGCTATCTGCGATCGCTCGAAGGCTCTGTTCTAATGCTGCATGCTGCGCCGGAATCTCTTCAATCAGCGCCATCACCTTTTTTCCTTTAATTTGGCTAGCCGCTGTGTGGAGTTCACGCCGCCAAGCAGCCGGCATCAACGAGAGCAAATCGGCAGTTAGTTCGCCAGCAGTGTCTACTGCCTGCACCGAGAGCAGATCGCTAGCAGTATCCTCATAGACAAACTCAACCTGCAAATGCTCAGCCAGCTTAGCCCAAATATCAGCAGGCTGAAACGGCTTGGGCAAATAGTCATCAAACCCAGCCACTTCAACAGTCTCTCGAATATTATCAATCGCGCTCGCACTGAGCGCCACAATCACGGGTCGTAGCCTATCTTCAGAGTCTTCTGTTGAGCCTGAGGCCTCCTGGCCCTGATGACTTCTAATCTGCCGCGTCGCCTCGTAACCATCGACTCTAGGCATCAACAAGTCCATCCAAATAAAGTGCGGATTCCAGCTCTGATAGAGAGAAACCGCCTCCGCCCCGTTTTCAGCAACTTTCACACTAAAGCCAACAGACGTTAGCAACTCTGATAGCAACACCCGGCTATTGGCCACATCGTCAGCCACTACAATTCGATAATCAGCCTGCGCCTCGGCTAGGCCCACTACGTGAGCGCCGGTCTGCTGATGCCTTTGCCAATCGGCCTCAGTGCTCAGCTTCATCGGTAGCTGAATCTCAAACGTACTCCCTTCACCGACCTTACTCTCAACCGAAATTTGTCCGCCCATCAGCTGACAATACTGTTGGCTAATCGCCAGGCCTAGTCCGGTGCCCTGACGAATCGCTCGTCCAGCCGTCGCCTGCTCAAAAGGTGCAAACAGCCGTTCAAATTCGCTCGCTTCAATACCCGCCCCGGTATCTTTAATACTAAATGAAAGCACTGGTTCAAAGACTGAGGGCGTCACTACGCGCACCGATAAAACGACGGCGCCCCGATCGGTAAACTTAATACCGTTAGCGAGTAAGTTCACCAAAACCTGTCTGAGCTTCCCGGCATCAGCATTCAAAAAACGCGGCACGTTTTCAGCTTTTACGAGCGTCAGCTGAATGCCCTTCTGCTTCACTTTTAAGTCAAACATATTCAGCACATCTTCTAGCAATCCATCAAGATCGAAGTCAGCAACTTCCATCGTAATTTTCCGGGCTTCAATTTTAGAGATGTCTAAAATGTTGTTGATTAAAGCAAGCAGATGTTCACCGCTACGGCTGATGATGTGCGTGCGTTCTTTGTGGTTGGGCTGGAGTGAGGTGTCTCGGTTCAGCAGCTGCGCAAAACCAATAATGCTGTTGAGCGGCGTGCGCAGCTCGTGGCTCATGTTGGCCAAAAATTCAGACTTGGCCTGGTTGGCCTGTTCAGACTTCTCTTTGGCCACTTCTAACGCGGCTTGGGTGGTTTGAATTTCTGCTAAAAGCGTTTGCAGGTCTTGGTTAGATTTTTCGAGGGCTTGTTCACTGCGGGTGCGATCGCTAATATCCGTAATAAACCCTTCCACAAAGCTCGGCTTTCCTTCAGCATCTAGCACCGCCTGACCTTGCTCCCATACCCACTTCGTTTCACCGGTTTCTGGCAGCACAATCCGATAAGTGAGCTGAAAAGGTTGCTGTATATCCATGCCTGCTTGAGCTTCCTCCCAAACCCTGTCGTCGTCCTCAGGATGAATCAGCTGTCCGTAAAGCCTAGGGTTTTCTTCGGTAAGCACCTCAGGGGAGTAGCCGGTCAGGGCAAAACAGCCCTCACTCACAAACAGCATGGTCCAGCCAGGTTCGTTTATTCCTCGGTAGGCCATTCCCGGCAAGTTTCTCATCAGAGTAGAAAGCTTCCGTTCACTTTCAGCCAGTACGGCAGTTCTCTTTTTTACCTGCTGCTCCAGCGTTCGGTTTTGCCGTGCCAGCTCTTTTTGAGCTAGCAGCAGCGCCAAGTTTGTTTCCTCTAGCTCTCCAGCAAATTGAATGCGATCAGCCTCTGCCTGCTGCCGGTCTTTACTCTCTTGGCGCAGCGATAGCTGCGTATCGATTCTGGCCAGCAGCCCCTCTTTCACAATGGGTTTGGTCAAATAGTCGTTAGCGCCGGCGGCCAAACCGACGACTTCATCTTCTAGGCGATTGCGCGCTGTCAGCAGCACAATGGGCAGCTCGTTGCGAGTCCACCGGGCCCGGATCGTTTCGGTGACTTCGTAGCCGGTCATGCGAGGCATCATCACATCCAAAATCACCAAGTCCGGATGGTAGCCCGATTTCATTAGGTTCAGTGCATCCTGGCCTGAGGAGGCTCTTTTCACCTGATAGTGTTGTAGGCCCAAATAATTATCTAGAACCTGCAAATTCACTGGGTCATCATCCACGATCAAAATTTTGAAATTTTGATCGGGAGCTGACGCTAACTCACGGGTGTCCGAATCGTTGGAGATCGTTGCTGCTGTGTTGCTGTTATGGGCAGTGCCTTGGGCGGCGATCGCACCCATAGCAAAAGGTAACGAAACGGCCTTAATCGGCCGATCATCGGCCGACTCAGTACGCAACAAAGATTCTCTAAAAACCTGAACTTCTCTGTCTGCGGCTAAAGATTCAGTCATTCCAGATTGATAAATTGGCAGCGTAAAATGAAACTGAGCGCCTTCACCAACCTTCGACTCCACCCAAATTTCACCGCCCTGAAGGCTCACCAACCGCCTTGTCACTGCCAGGCCCAAGCCCAACCCACCATAAGATCTCGCCGTCGATCCTTCCACCTGCTCAAAAGACTCAAAAATACTGTCGTGCTGGCTTTCACCAATACCGATGCCGGTATCTGTCACCGTAATCACCGCTTGGCCTGCCGGCATTTGTACTTTATTCATCTGCACGCCAATCACAA
>JBCBDN010000376.1:0-3272 GCA_038529685.1 Cyanobacteria bacterium J06598_1
GACGGCACTGGGAAAGACGAGTGAGTGACTTAGAAACGGAGATGGAAACGGAACCGGCTCGGATTGAGCAGACTTACCAGGTAAAGGTATCGAGGGTGGAGCCAGTTCCGTTTCCATCTCCGTTTCTAAGTCACTCACTCGTCTTTCCCAGTGCCGTCTATCCGACTCCAGCTGACGTTTTTCTGCTTTTTCAAACCCCAATACCAACTGCTCCACATCCCGATCGGTTTCCTGCTGCCGCCTTTGAATGCGATCGCGCTGCTTCATCAACAGCTCTCGCATCTCCTTCGCCTCCCGCTGCCCTCTCTCTACCAGCTTCACCTGTGCCGCCGCCGTCAAGGTCTCCACAAGCGTATCCAAATGCCCGCTGAGGTCTTTCACATCTTGGGGCGCACTCTGCTGCAACCGTTGCCTTGCCGAGTCGGGGACTTCCCGTAAGCGAGGATTCGCCAATGAATCTTCCAGCGTTTGAAGCACTTCACGCACCGTGCGATCTTCTAAGGCTTTCAATCCCTCTCTCGACTCTGGCTCCTTCCACCGCGCCACCACGGGCACAATCTCATCGTGCAGCCGCGCCGCTCCCTGCCCATACAGCGACAGCCGCCCCAGCATAATCACCCTCGGAATTGCTGTATCGGTGAGGCAAACGCACGCTCTCGTCAAATCATCGTGGACAAACCCCTGCGACAGGAACCGACCGAGCAATCGCTGAACCAGCCGCTGCTCCAAGTGCAAATGCACCGCCTCCCCATCCAAAGACCCCGAGTCCCTAAAAATCACGGGGCGAATTGGCGATTCCTTGCGCCATTCCCAAAGCTTTTGCCCGCGCTTACGCGGTTCTCTCAAAGTATCTAGCGTAGCGGCCCAAGTGGGATCGGTTCCTAATCGTTCATCCAGTGAAGGAATCTCCCACCTGGCCTGATCTGGATTATCCAACGCTTCTTGCTGTGACACGGGCGCGAGCGACTGTGCGCCCAGCACCTCTAGTGATGATGAAATCGCATCACGAAAGTGTCGATCTTCAAACCCCAGCCACCGATAGGAATCATCCAAAATATTCTGAAGTTGTTTTTCCTGTGTTAGCAGTGCCTCCCGCCGTTCTCGCACCGCCTCTAGTTCTTCTGTGATGACTTTTCCCTTCGTCACCGCCTCTTGGTTTGCGGTATCAGATTGGGCGATCTCTAAACTTAACTGCGTCTCTTCACTGGCTCGAATACCTTGCTTTAAAAGGTTAGAGACCGTTTTCTCCACCACGGGCGACAAACTGCCTAACTCGGCCTGAATCGTCTTTGTTTTCTGTACCAACACATCCAACACCCGGTCTTCAGCCCGCTGTGGATATATAAAATAATGACAACGCACTAAAGGTGACTTTTGCAAGCGGCGGTCAATTCGTCCGTTCCGCTGCTCCATGCGGCTAGGGTTCCAGGGCACAT
Source organism: Cyanobacteria bacterium J06598_1 (assembly GCA_038529685.1). Classification (GTDB taxonomy): domain Bacteria; phylum Cyanobacteriota; class Cyanobacteriia; order Phormidesmidales; family Phormidesmidaceae; genus Phormidesmis. The sequence continues at coordinate 1,437 of JBCBDN010000376.1, forward strand.
CAAAGTGAAACAGCTCATCGCAATAATTCTGCAAGTTCACACCCTCACGTGCGGCATCTGTTGCAATCAATATGCGCAAAGGATGCTTCGCAGGGTTGGCATTAAACGCAGCCTTAATTTTCTCTCGGTGTTCATCACCCATTCCCCCATGAAACACCCCAATCCGCTGCTGCGCCTGATCCGATTGAACAATAATGGCCTCCAGCTGTTGCTGTAAGTACCGTTTTGTATCGGCATACTCCGTAAAAATCAACACCCGCTTCTCATTCCACTGCGCCCCTGCCTTGCCTAGATCTGGGCATAGGTTCTCTTTTAGCCAACCTTCAAACATCTCAATCCGGCCATCTGGCTTGTAACGCGCCTTCGTGGCAATTTGGCTCATCTCTTCCAACAGCTCGATTTCCCTAGCTGATACGGTACCGCCGCTGGCACGGGTGGCCGCTTCCATTTGAGCTTCTTCTTCTAGTTCAATTTCCTCCTCTGGCAGCTCGGCGCGCTCATCGTCATTACCCGGCGCTGATTGCAGCAGCGACAAGCTGGTTTGATGCACCTTGGGCAATGCGGCTGCCGCTTGTTTCGCCTGGCGCTCCACCGAGGTTTGATGTACCTTCAGCGTGCGAGCAAAGGCCTCAATCGATGAGAGTAAACGCTTTTGCAAAGAGGTAATCACCAGCATCGCCGCTGCTCGTGAAGACTTAGTCGCTTCTTTGAGTCGGGCTTCCCGGCAGCTTCGATATTCCTGCAATAGTTGAGCGAGCACCAGCTCTGGTGCGTCGTTGGGTAGATTGTCTACCTTAACAGCCACAATCTTGCGTTCAGGAAAATCAGCATTGTTAATCTCTCGTAAATCTTGCTTCAGTCGGCGCACCATTACCGCATCTAGCAAAGCCTTACTGCGTACGGGGACACCTCGGCAAAACCGCTGCGGATCAAGGATTTCTAGCAGTGCTGCAAAGCTGTTGGAATGACCATTATGAGGTGTTGCTGATAGAAACAGTCGGTGTTCAAACTTAGGCGCTATCTCTCGCACCGTCCGGGTGAGCTGCGAATCAACGGCATACTTAGAGCTACTCGCTGGGGCCGCATTGTGAGCCTCATCCAAAATGAACATCGCGCCTGCTGAAAAATCACCCAGCCAATCTCGTAAAGGGGCCGCATAGGTTTCATTGCGCAGCAGTGCATGGGAAATAATAAAGCGATTGTGCGTTTTCCAGGGGTTAATGCCATAGCCCCGCTCCCGACGACGCGAGGCGACAAAGGCGCGATCATAAATTGTGAACGTTAAGCCAAACCGGCTCTCCATTTCATCTTTCCACTGCTGTACCACAGACGGCGGGCAGGAAATCACGACCCGCTTAATTTTTTGTCGGAGTATCATCTCTCGTAAGATCAACCCCGCTTCAATGGTTTTACCTAAGCCCACATCATCGGCAATAAATAGGTTTACCCGAGGCATCCGTAGCGCCTTTCGTAGCGGCTCTAGCTGGTAAGCTTTGACCTCAATGCCTGCTCGGTAAGGGGCTTGAAATAATCTTGGGTTGGTTGAAGTGACACAGTTCCAGCGCAGCGTATGGAAGTAGGCCGAAAAGTAACGTGGGTTATCAAACCCTTTACTCACGACGTTTTCCCAGGTCGCTGCTCCGATGACTTTCGCATCTAGCTCTCGTTCCCAAAACACTTCTAAGGGGTCGCCTTGGGCATCGTCTTCTACGCAAGCTAAGCGGACTTGGGTATCTCCATGTTCATCTTGAGGGGCGATCACTTAGAAGTGTTTTGGGAACGAGAGCTAGATGCGAAAGTCATCGGAGCAGCGACCTGGGAAAACGTCGTGAGTAA
>JBCBDN010000377.1:0-3269 GCA_038529685.1 Cyanobacteria bacterium J06598_1
TCTGATCCCAGCGACGCCTACAGCTACCGCCCACTTGCCCAGCAGCTTTACCAGTGGCTACTTGCCCCTATTGAAAAAGACCTCGCTGCTCAAAATGTACATAACCTGATGTACGCCCTAGACGACGGCCTACGCACCGCGCCCGTCGCCGCAATGCTTGACTCAGAAGGCTTTTCGCTACAGCGCTACGGTATCTCTGTGGTGCCTAGCGTCGGGTTAATGCAGGCAGATTTCCCCCCAGCCGTTCGGCGGGCGACCGTGACTATGGGGGTTTCTGAGTTTGAGTCGCAGTCGCCACTGCCTGCGGTCCCTATCGAGCTAGCCGTTGTCGATGAGTTTGTGCCAGCGTCTCAAATAGCGCTCAATGAAGAAACTACGTTGGCCGCTCTCAAAGGTGTGCAGGCGCTAGAGCAACCCGGTATTTTGCACTTAGCAACCCATGCGAGCTTCGATAGGCGATCGCCCGAAGACTCTTCTATCCATCTGTGGAATGAGTCTTTGAGTATGCGTGAATTTAGCCAGCTCGATTGGGGCTCGTCAGATTTGGAAATGCTAATTTTGAGTGCCTGCTCAACAGCTTTAGGGAGCCGCAATTCGGAGTTAGGATTTGCTGGCTTAGCAGCGGCCTCTGGTGTAGATGCCACGGTAGGCAGCCTGTGGGAAGTTTCTGATGTCGGTACACTGGCGCTGATGAGTGAGTTCTATGCGCAGCTAGAAAAAACCGATTTGCGGTTTGAAGCCTTGCGCCAAGCTCAGCTAGCCCTGCTAAATGGTGACACCCGCATTGAGGGCGGCAACCTGATGACAGGATACGGTGAAGTCGCGCTGCCAAATGAGTGGGACTTGCCCGACGCAGCCATATTAGATCATCCTTTCTTTTGGTCAGCCTTTACTATGGTTGGTAACCCCTGGTAGTGTCTCCATATGCGCGATTTTCAACTTCCTGGCCGTTCTCCTGCTTACGCTCAAAAGGGCATGGCGGCGACTTCTCATTCTTTGGCAACGCTTACCGCAATCGATGTATTACGAGAGGGTGGAAATGCTGTGGATGCGGCGATCGCAGCCTCAGCCGTCCTGTGCGTTGTAGAACCTCAAGCTACGGGCATCGGTGGAGACTGTTTTGTTCTCTACGCGCCTGCTGATAACAACGGTAAAGTCATTGCGCTCAACGGTTCTGGTAAGGCGCCTGGTAAGGCAGAACTCAGCTGGTTTTTGAACCAAGGCATGAAGCAAATCTCTCTGCAAAGTCCGCATTCTGTAACGGTTCCTGGTGCGGTAGATGCCTGGTGTCAGCTACACAAAGACTACGGTAAAAAAGACTTTTCTGAGCTGTTAGCGCCAGCAATTCGGTTGGCAAAAGAAGGTTATACAGTGCATCCACGGGTGGCTTACGACTGGGCACAGCTGGCGAAAAAACTAAAAGCAACAGAAAATGCGACGCGGATGCTGCTAGTGAATGGAGAAGCACCGAAAGCGGGCGATCGCCATTCGCAGCCGGAGCTAGGAGAGACTTTAGACGCGATCGCACAAAACGGCCGTTCCGCCTTCTACACCGGACCCATCGCTGAAGACATGGTCAGCTATCTCCAGTCTCTCGGTGGCTTACATACGTTAGAAGACTTTGCTGCGCCGCAGTGCGAATACGTTACTCCCATTTCAACTAAGTACCGTGGTTACGACGTGGTGGAATGTCCGCCAAACGGTCAGGGCCTGACGGCGTTGATTATGTTGAACATTCTCTCAGGATTTTCGCTAACAGACTATGCGCCGCTGAGCGCTGAAAGGCTGCATTTGGAGTGTGAGGCGGCGAAGCTGGCTTATGGTGTGCGCGATCGCTACGTTGCCGACCCAGATCAATCCGACATTCCTCTAGACTTTCTCCTATCTGAAGACTACGCCGCTCAGCTGCGTGCCAAAATCAGCTTAGATAAGGCACTGCCCCCGTTAGAAGATTCAGATTTCCCGACGCATCCTGACACGGTTTATCTCTGTGTGGTAGATGAGGAAGGAAACGCAGTGAGCTTCATTAATTCTGTTTTTCACGGGTTTGGGAGTGGGCTAGTGAGTCCTAAAACCGGGGTGGTGCTTCAAAACCGAGGGGCAGGGTTTGTGTTGGAAGAAGGTCATCGAAATGCGATCGCCCCCTACAAGCGCCCGCTTCACACCATCATCCCTGGCATGCTCATAAAGGCTGGCAAAGCTGTCATGCCCTTCGGCGTGATGGGCGGCCAGTACCAGCCAACGGGCCACGCTCATCTCCTGACGAATCTGTTGGACTATCGGATGGACGTGCAGGCTGCGTTAGATTCTCCGAGAGTATTTCACGACGGTAAAGTGTGCCAAGTCGAACGCGGGGTATCAGCTGCTGTCAGAAGTCAGCTGACAGCATTCGGTCATAAGGTCGTGCCAGTGGTGAACCCGCACGGTGGCGGGCAGGCCATTTGGATAACAGAAACAGGTGGATTAGTCGGTGGCTCAGATGCCAGAAAAGATGGCTGTGCGCTGGCGTACGAATAGTGCGCGCAGCTTTTTGACTATGGCTCTGGGCACTCTAGCGTTAATACTTTTTGATGCTACGGCTACCCATGTCTTTTCGGTCTTTGTTTCCAACTATCTCTAAACTGTTTTCCCAACAGTCTCGGCAAACCCTGAAGTCCTCTTGCCAAAAAGCAGTAAAGCCTTTGGTGTTTTCCTCGGTGGGACTGTTACTCGCAGGTGGTGTGACATGGGTGGCCGGTGATCAGCTGGTGAAACGACAGTCCGCTGAGATGGATGCTCAGGCAGCTGAATTCTTTCAGCAATATCCGCCGGTTGAGTCTAATGCGTCTGCGCGATCGCTGAACCGTTTGTTTGAACCCTTAGGCATTGCGGCGGTTGACAATGGTCCTAAGGGCGAAGCGTTAGGTATTCAGTCGAGTGAGTCGTATTCCTCTGAGCTTTCTCGAGCAATTCGCCACTACTTTAGAGATCAACGGCTCAAAGCAGAAGGTTCCATCGATCCGTTACCCGTCGCTATACAGAGCCATTTAGCGGATCATGCTGAAGCCTTGAAACAGGTGGAAATGCACTTGCGATCGCAGCCCGCTCCTGTCTGGAGCTTTAACAGTGACTGGTTTACTGATTTTGACCAGGCAAGCTCTACCACGATAGGCATCCGAGATATTCACCGTTTGTTGTTGTTCAAGGCTCTCAGCGATCACCAAAAAGGCCAGCTACAAGACATGACTGCCGCCTTGGAAGCGGCCCAAGTACTCGCGAATGCACCTGCT
>JBCBDN010000378.1:0-3252 GCA_038529685.1 Cyanobacteria bacterium J06598_1
GATAGAGTCCTTCACCTGCTGCGCCATTTGGTTGAAGCTCTTGGCAAGCACCCCAATTTCATCGTCACCTCTGACTGGAATGCTGTAGTCCAAGTTTCCGCGCTCAATTTGTATTGCACCCTTCGTGATGGCTAGTACAGGCCGGGTAATTCGTCGGGAAACCAAATGGCGCAGCAGGTGAAGGACTCTATCACCACACTGGAAACTGCAAACAAAGGGCTAGAGCAGCGGGTCAGCGCTCGCACCGTCGCCCTAGAAGAAGCCAAAGAAGCCGCAGAAGCTGCAACCTATGCCAAGAGCGATTTCTTAGCGAACATGAGCCACGAGCTGCGCACACCGCTCAACAGCATTATTGGCTACAGCGAAATGCTCGAAGAAGACGCCGAGATGGCAGGGCAGTCAGCCTTCATCCCAGATTTGGCCAAGATTCAAAATTCGAGTCGGCATCTGCTGGGCTTAATTAATTCGGTGCTAGACCTCTCTAAGGTGGAAGCCGGACGGATGGAGCTGCGATTGGCTCCAGTGAATTTACCTCAGCTGCTCAACCAGGTAATGACCACCATACAGCCGACGGCGGAGGGCAAGGGCAATACACTGCAACTCAATCATTCAGCCGCGCCTCAGGTGATTGAAATAGATGCCGACAAACTGCGGCAGTGTCTGCTGAATCTGTTGAGCAACGCGAATAAGTTCACGGAAAATGGCGACATTACGCTAAGCGTCAAACAAGGGCAGGGCGCGGATGATCGAGCGGTCTATTTCGAGATTAGAGACACAGGCATCGGGATTAAGCCAGAACATTTGTACAGCGTGTTCAATGCGTTTACGCAGGTGGATGAATCGACCACCCGGCGCTACGGGGGCACAGGACTTGGCTTAACAATTACGCAGGAATTTGTCCATATGATGGGAGGCAACATTTCTGTAGACTCTCAGTACGGACAGGGCACCGTCTTTACAGTATGCTTTCCCAATGCAGCACACTCAGCGTCTAAGACGGCAGAAGCGGCTGCGACGGAGATTCTTCCGATGGCAGCACCCGTTTTGCCAGCATCCAGAACAATAGCGAACCAAGCAGGTGGGGATGTGCTGGTAGTTGCCCCCGTAGGGACAGGCGGCGATCGCATTCGCCAAGCCCTTCAAGGCGTTCACGGCACCCTACAGTTAGCCCACAGCCAGTCAGAAGCCATGCAGCTGCTCCAGGCACATCCCAGCGCCATCGTTATCATTGATGTAGCACTCGTTAGGCTCAGCAACTTTACCCTCGTCCCAGATCTAAGAGCGCGGGCTAAAAGACAAAGCCTGCCAATACTGCTAGTAGGCGACGGCGCCACCCTCACCGCAGAAGAGCGCCAGAAAATAGGTGATAGCGTCCAAGGTATCTACGCCCTATCTGAACTCGGCACGCCTGACGTAATTGATGATATTGATAGTCTGGTGGAATACAGCTTGAGCCTATCGGTATGACCAAAATTTTACTGGTTGAAGACAACCCACTGAACCAAGACATGCTGAGTCGGCGCTTAGCACGACAGGGCTATGAAGTGGCCCTAGCGGTAGATGGCGCGGCCAGTCTCTCGATGGCCAAAACAGAGCGGCCCGACCTAATTTTGATGGACATGAACATTCCCATCATCGACGGCTGGGAAGCCACTCGGCAGCTCAAGGCCGATGTCCAAACGAAGCCGATTCCCATCATTGCACTCACGGCCCACGCCATGATGGGCGACAGAGAAAAAGCACTCGCGGCAGGCTGCGACGACTACGCCACCAAGCCAGTCGAATTTAAGCAGCTGCTCGCCACCATTCGATCCTTTTTACCCGTAAACACACCGCCGGCACCACCAGCCGTTCCCCAGGCACCTGCCTCAACGCCAACCGTTTCGCCCGTTTCAGCTGCGCCTATCGCAACGCCACCAGCAGCACCGGCCCCTGCAACTATTCCTGTAGCAGCAACACCCCAAACCGCGCCGCCAGAAACCGTCGAAGAAGAAACGCCCGCTACGCTACTGGTCGTCAACGACAACCCGATCAATCGAGAGATCCTCAGCGCACATCTCCAGCGCAAGGGCTACACCGTCGTTACGGCCAGCGATCGCGATACCGCGCTCGGCATTCTCCAGTCATTCTCAATTGATTTGCTGCTGCTAGATCTCACCACACCCGCAACAGCCAACCTAGAAGCACTTCGAGAAATTCGCCAGTCTCATGAGCGAGCCACCCTTGCCATCATTGTGGTAACCGCCAGCGGCCGTGACGAAGACGTTGTAAAAGCCTTTGAGCTAGGCATCAATGACTACGTAACCAAGCCCATCAACCTATCGCTGATTCTTAACCGCATCCAGGCGCAGCTAAAAGTGCTGCATTCAGAAGAATCAGCAGAGCTTGCCCCGTCAGTCGAGACAGCACCCGAGGTCCCTAAAGCGACTCAACCAGAACCCGTCAGATCCAACATTGCGACAGCAGAAGTCACTAATTTTATCCCGCTTATTCCGGCAAAAGGTCCAGTTGAGGCGGAAGAAAAAAAGGCTCAAAGGCCAGCAACTATTCTTCACTCCAAGGACTATCCACTTGGCTACGTATTAGCTAAAACACCCTTGAGCCAGCTGAAGCTCGCCAAAAATCCGACGCCAGAGAATGGCCATATCCTGTGCCTAATGGAAACCTTCTCTGTAAAAGATGCCGATGAAACCCTGCGAACAGAAGTACGCAATGCTATTCAGGAAGAGCGTTCTCAGCTGGAGGCGATCGCACAGCACAAACGCATTCCTAACCTCCTCGACTTCTTTGAAAATGACCACTCGTTTGGCTGGTCACAAGCCTACACAGAAGGCCATCTCCTAGCCGATGAGCTAATCAGCGAGCAGCGCGTTTCTACCGCGCGAGCTTTGAAGTACGTACAAGAGATGCTAGAAGCGCTGCTCCCCTTTCACGAGCGACAGGTGGTTCATGCCTCGGTTCAGCCCAGTCATTTATGGCGCACTCAGCAGGGGGGTGACCTCAACCTCATCAGCCTGGGGTTGAGCCAGAGGCTTTCAAGCTATTTAGCCGAGCACGTTTCCTTTGAGCAGCGGAAGCTATACGCTTACGAACACGATTACATGCCAATCGAGCAGCGAATTGGGCAGGCAGTTCTCAGTAGCGATATTTACGCCGTGGGGCTAGTAGCCTCTCAGCTGCTAACGGGCAAGGTACCTTTAGTGCTCACCAATATTTTGCTATCGCGGCGCTCTCCGTTCGAGTCTTTGCCCT
>JBCBDN010000379.1:0-3231 GCA_038529685.1 Cyanobacteria bacterium J06598_1
CGAACAATCACCTCAATGTGCTTGTCCGAAATATCAATCCCCTGAGACTGATACACCGACTGTACTTCGTTCACCAAGAACGACTGCACCTGCTCTAGGCTCAGCATCGCCGCCTCGTGCGTACCCTTGTTCTCTTTGAAGTACTTAAAGAACACTTCCAAAATCTGGTGAGGGTTAGATGGACCATCAGTGAGCGGTTCACCCACGCCTACCTTTTGTCCATCGGCAATTACGAGGTTTTGGCCCGGTGTCACTGGATAGTCCATCACCACGCCATCGCTTTCAATCACCTTAATCTCAACGGTTTCATCCTCAGCGTATACCACCTCGGCAGTTCCTGGGCGCTCCGCCAAAATGCAGGCTTCTTTAGGCTTGCGGGCCTCTAGTAGCTCTTCAATACGCGGCAAACCCTGAATGATGTCGCCCGTCTTCGCCCGTTCAAAGACGAGCAGTACCAGGCCATCACCCCGCTGTACCAGGTCATTGTCCTCAATGTGCAAGACCGCACCTGTTGATACACGGTACGGACGCGCGATTCGCATAATGACCTTGTCATCTTCAACCGCAATTACCTGGCCAGACTCTTTGGTGTTCATCCCTTCAGCGATCGGGGTGTTATCCACCAGCAAATCGCCAGGTGATACCGTCGGCTTGTTGCCGCCAGTCTCCACCACGATTTGATCCGCCTCACGAACCACCAGCACACGACGCACCGACTCTAGGTCCTGACGGATACCTCGAATTTCACCCGCTTCCTTACAGCGAATCTCAGTTCGAGCAATCACCGCACCAGGCGTGATTTCGTCGCCGTCAGTCACCAGTAGGCGAGTCTTTGTACTGCCTTGAGTTTGGTCTGCCTCAATATCTCGGCGGACTACAAGGGTTTCCAAAATCACGAGCTGCAAACGCTGAATGGCGTCATCACCTTCACCAATTTGCTTCAGCTCAATATCAGCAGTGAGCTGAGTGCCACCTTCGTCGATATCTAGAACCAGCTGCGTACGCAGAATCTCCAACCCTTCTACAGACTTAACGCGCTCGCCATCTTTGTACAGCAGACGCTGAACCGATTTTAGGCTGATGCTATTGTCATCGCTGTCGCTGACCGATGCCTGACTTGGCACCGCCGCTTCTTCAGGCACTTCAAATTCCTGAACAGGACGCAACAGCAGCGCAGCCCCTTCTGGGGTTTCTACATATTCCACGTAGCGCAGCGCATCGGCCACCACACCCGGCATCACCTCTTCACCCGCGTTGACGATAGTGCCGCCTTTTTTGCCTGCATCGTCTGGGCTATCCACCATGTGAATATCACCAGGGCGCACCACAATCTCTCGCAGAATGTCGTTCTTCTGAGTCACTTCCACCACACCGCTGGTCTGGCAGAAGATATCCTTCACAACTTCTGTGCCCGCTTCAATAAACTGGCCATCTTCTACCATCAGCAGAGAAATGTCCTTGTTCACTTCATGGGCTTCTTCTGGAATCCACAGCAGCGTGCCGCCTTTCGTGACTTCGTAGCCCGTCTTTGCTTTGCCGCGCTTCGCGACTTCCACCCCTGCGAACTTAATAATACCGCCAGTTTGCGTGCGGAAGGTATCGTCTACTAGCTCAGCGACAACCTGGCCGCTGGTGACCTTAGTTCCAGGCGTGGCGTTGATAGAGAACTTTTGGCCGTCAGAGGTATTGAGGAAGTAGTGCTCACGGCCTTGACCACTTTCAACTTCAACTTCAGCCTCATCAAGCATCACAGAAGCTGTAATGATTTCGACTTCACGGCCACCCTTGCCGTCGTTGGAGGTGTTGGTGAGGCGCACAATCCCGCCTCGCTCTGTGATCAGCTTCGTTTCAGCCAGCACACCTTCTGCGTCAACCTGATCTCCGTTTTTCACAACGGGCTCAGCGCCGGGTGGCAGGTTATACACTTCACCAGAAAGCACCCACAGCAAGCCGCCACGCTGGGCTAGGCGAGTGAGGTTGCCCTGGCGGTCTGTTTTCTCTTCCTGCACAAGGCCATCAAAGGCGACTTCACCGGACAGGTCAGAGGTTACGTCCTTACTGGCTTTCTCAGTGACTTTGCGAACTCGGCTAGTACTGGGCATTTCCGCAATCATCGCGCCTTTTTTGATTTCGTCGCCGTCCTTAGCAAACAAAATCGAGTTCTTGGGCAGGGACACAGAATATTCCTTGCCGTTTGATTCAATCGCGATTTGGCAGTTAGCGTCCATCATCAGCGCATCTTCGCCGTGGCGTGTGCGGAAGGGACGTGTTCTCAGGTCGCTAGGAATGCGGATGGTGCCGTTACGCTTAGCGTTGACTTGTGGTGCTAGCTCTCCCGTAAAGGTTCCGCCCGTGTGGAAGGTACGCATGGTGAGCTGTGTACCCGGTTCACCAATAGACTGCGCCGCGATAATGCCCACCGCTTCGCCCAAGTCCACCATGTGAGAGTGAGCCAAGCTCCAGCCGTAGCAGTGCTGACACACAGAGCGAGCCGCTTCGCAAGTAAGTGCAGAGCGCGCTTTAATCTCTTTTACCTTGGCCTCGCCAATAGCAGCGGCAATGTCATCAGTAATGGACTGGTTACGCGCGACGATTACTTCCCCAGTTTTAGGATGCAGCACATCTTCAGCAGGGACGCGGCCCAGCAGGCGATCTTTCAGTGGAATTAGCACTCGTTCACCGTCAACCATGGGTCGCACAGGCACGTAGCGAGTGGTACCACAGTCGATTTCACGGACAATCACGTCCTGAGAAACGTCTACCAGGCGGCGAGTTAGGTAGCCAGAGTCAGCGGTTCGCAGGGCCGTATCTACCAGACCTTTGCGCGCACCATAAGACGAAATAATGTACTCAGTAACCGTCAATCCTTCTCGGAAGTTGGTCTTAATCGGTAAGTCAATGATTTCCCCTTGGGGATTGGCCATCAGGCCGCGCATGCCTACTAGCTGACGTACCTGTGAGATGTTTCCTCTAGCGCCCGAGGTAGACATCATATACACGGAGTTCAGCGGGTTGTTTTCCTGAAAGTTTTCTAGCACCTTGTCTTTGAGGTGCTCACTGGTTTCATTCCAGGTGTCGATTACTTTCTGAAAGCGCTCTACCTCAGTAATTTCGCCTCGGGTGTAGCGTTCTTCCGTGTCGCGAATTTCTTCTTCGGCGGCCTGATGGCCAATCCCCAAGGGGAAATCATTGACTTACCGATTAAGACCAACTTCCGAGAAGGATTGACGG
>JBCBDN010000380.1:0-3222 GCA_038529685.1 Cyanobacteria bacterium J06598_1
TGACGCTTCTGTAGGTGCTTCTTCTATGATTGTGAGCGGCTGAGCAATGGCTGAGGGGTGCTTAGCGCTGAAGCTATAAAAGAGCAGCGCACTGCCTACCAGTAGGGTGGGTGTGGCTTTGATAAGTTTAGAAATAAGGTGTGGTTTATGCATAGTAGTGGCAAGCTGAGAGGGCAGTTATCTTATAGTTACGTTATCGTCTGGCTTGGCGCGTAAAACTGTCTAGAAGTTTAATGAAATTTTGATATGTGGTCTGGAAATTAGACGTGAAAGTGAAATCTCATAAATTTTAGGCGACTGTTGATCTTTAGACCTGTTGATCTTCAGACCTGTTGCTTCTAAGGAAGTTTGGCTGAAGCTGGCCACCTGAGTTCGCACTGGGTGCCGTTGGGCTGTAGGGCTGTTCGGCTAAAGGTGCCGTTGAGCGATCGCGCTAGTTTTTTAGCTTGTTTGGTGCCGAACCCTTCTCGAACTGTGGGCTCAGGATTGGGAGGCTCAGGATTAGGGGGCTCAGGATTGGGCGAAGGTTGCCCGTTATCGGTGACTCTAATAATGTTTTCGCTATTCTCGCATAGGCAGTCTATAGTCATGCGGGTGGGTTGTTTGGCGTGCCGATAAACGTTGGTGATCATTTCTTCGAGTACTCGGCATAGGTCTCGCTTTTTCTGAGGGGTGAGGGTGGCGTCGATGGGTTTGAAGCTGGTGATTTTGAGGACGCCTTTAAAGAAGTCGCGGTTGCGCTCTATGGTGACGCTATACACGTCTTGTAGGAGTTCGGTGAGGGGTTTGTCGAGGTCCACGGTGCCTCGGGTCATGACGATTTGTTTGTTGGGCTGTAGCATCTCTTTTTGCATGGCATCGTAAATGCCGCGTAGCTCTTGGTTGAGCTGTTGGAGGTCGGCTCTGCTGGTGGCGGGGGCGGGTTCTCCTTGGGGCCAGGTGCTGAGCATTTTGGAGAGGGTTTGGAGCGGGCCGTTGTGGATGGTGTTAAAGGTCCAGTCGATCAGCTGCTGGCGTTCTTCGACTTGCGATCGCAGTTTTGCCCGCGTTTGATAGGCGGGGTAAAGGACTGCGTTTAACAAAAAAGCTGCAACCGTAGGGACAATGGGTAGCCACCAGCTTAGGGTCAAAAAGATGTAGCCCATCAGCAGCTGAGCGGTCAGCAGCAGCACAAAGATTAGAAGCTGAAGGTTTGGCCGAGAGCGCCAGCGATAGAGCGCCATACCGAGTAAGCCGCTGCCTACAATCAGCAGATACTCTATGGCGTTGGGGAGTGCGCTAATGAAAGGCCTGCCATCGTAATAGGCGCTGAGGATTTGGCTGAGGGCATGGGCCTGCAGGTGTACGCCGGGGATCAGGCTGGGGCTATCTGAGTCAATTGCACTTGAACTTACAAAGTCTTTCACACTTTCTGCGGTGTAGCCCACCAGTACGGCGCGATTGTTGATTAGGGCAGGATCGACTTGCCCTTCCATGAGTGCTTTGTAGGAAATTTGCTCGAAAGGATTGGGACCGGCCCTAAAGTTGATTAGGGCCTGATTGCCACCATTGTCAGTGCGGATGTAGCCGCCTAGATTGCGCTGGAAACGCGGAATTTCGGTATCGCCAAACCGCATGGTTTCAGGGTCGCGAATGCCGTTTTCTAAAATAACGCCTTCGGGGGCGAGGTACTGTTCTGCGAGGCGTGTGGTGATAGAAAAGCGATAGTCGCCAAACTCGTCTTCGTCGGCAAGCAGGCTGCGGCGAATGAAGCCGTCGCTGTCGAGGTTAGCGTCAGCAAACCCAATTTGTTCTTCGGGGAGCATGGGAGGTGGCTGAACCGGAACGCCGTGGATTTTGGTAACGCCGATAACGTTGCTGGCCTGGAGCGCTTTTTCTAGAGCCGGGTAGCCTGCGCCGATGGGGGTGTCTCGGAAAATATCGATGCCGATGGTGCGGGGTTCGTAGGTTTGGATCGTTTCTACTAGGGCCGCTAGGTCAGCGTCGGAGATGGGATAGTCGATCTCGTTTTGAATGTCTTCTTCGGTGATGGCGACGATGGTGATGCGAGGATCTGTTACCTCTGGTTGTTGCCAGCGAAGTCCGAGGTCTAGGGTTTTCCACTCTAGGGGTTGCAAGATGCCGAGGAGTCTGGCTAGGATGACGAGTCCGGTAATGGAGAGGCTTGGGAGCAGGCCGGTTCGCCAGTGTTTAAGTGAGCTTTTCATGGGGTGGCAGATGCTAGTTCGGGGCGGGGGTTAGTCGAGCAGGCCGGTTTCTCGGGCGCGGTTGTAGGTTTGGATGCGGATGTTGACGCCTTCGCTGGGGTATACCTCTAGGGCGTCTTGAGCGCGGGTCCAGTAGTGGCGGACGGTGCGTTCGGAGACGTTCATTTTTTGGGCGATCGCCTTATCCGTCATCCCTGACAAAAAAGCCAGCTGAAGCATCTGTAGCCACTCGGCTTTGATCTCTAGGCCCGTCCGCATTTCGGGTGGGGTGTACAGCAATCCCTTAAGGGCCCAGTCTACTTTTATGAGCATTTCGTTTTTGGGTAGGCTTTTGTCTGCGATGGTGAAGCCTGCTTGGTGGGTATCGATGATGGATTTGAGCCGGATGAGCGATCGCGCGTGAGCGCTCTGCACTACAAAGTTGATTTTTGGATAGGTGCTGAGCAGATTTTTGAGCAGGTTTAGCCCGTTTTCTGTTTTGGCGGGCTCACCGGCTGTCGCAGGAATCGATAAATCCATGACGATGAGCGCTGGGTTGCCATCGGAGAAAAGCGGCGCTACTTCGTCTGCTGTGGCGCCGGTTAAAATTTTGGCGTCTGGATATTGTGCTTGGAGGACGGCGCAGGTGCCTTCCAATACAGAGGCGTGGTCATCGACGACGATGAATGTTTGAGTCATGGCGGTAGATTGTCTCCTCAATTCTGTTGCTATTTATACAGTGTTGTTCTCAGTACTGTTGCTTTTTTAGGTAGGCCCTTCTTAGGTAGGCCCTTTTCAGGCAGGTTCCTCGAGGGCTCACTACTTGAGGGCTTACTATGGGTGTTTTGGCCAGCGGAGACAACCGATTAGCGAAGTGCTCTGCCCTCTAATGTCCAACTGGCCGGCGACTAAGCTATGGAAAATTTCCTTAAGATGCTGAATTTCTGTCATCTCTAAAATTTTTGACATAGTTTGACTGCAGGCATTGTCCAATTGCACGGTGAGTGTATTGATCTCGTCTACACTTTTTAGCTCA
>JBCBDN010000381.1:0-3208 GCA_038529685.1 Cyanobacteria bacterium J06598_1
CGACCAACAACCTTTTTGAGGTACTCGTGCTCTGGTGAGGGAGCCATAATTTCTAGTACTCCCTGATAAAACGTCAGCTTAATGTTTTGATTGTCGGGAGCCGCTCGAATCGCTTTGTACATGTCCCAGCTAATGCCAGAAAGCTTGATTCGTTGCTCAGTTCTAGCAATAGCCTTAGAAGCTGTACTGACCATATCCCACTTCCCTTGCCGACACCCTAATCCTAGCGCTTAACCCATCAACCCACTAGCTAAAGGTGTCGCACTGGTCTACATCGCCAAACTGAAACCCTCGGCGGAACCACTCTACCCGCTGGGCTGAGGTGCCGTGGGTAAAGGAGTCAGGGTTGACATAGCCTTGCTGATTGCGCTGTAGGGTGTCGTCTCCGATTTGGCTGGCCGCGTTCATGGCTTCTTCGAGGTCGCCTTCTTCCAAAAGCCCTTGCTGCCTAGCGCGGTTGGCCCAGATGCCTGCAAAGCAGTCGGCCTGCAACTCTTGAGCAACGGAGAGCTGGTTGGCTTGGGTCTGGCTCATGCGACGCTGGGCGCTGCGCACTTGCTCGGAGATGCCGAGCAGGTTTTGGACATGGTGGCCCACTTCGTGCGCAACGACGTAGGCTTGGGCAAAGTCGCCGGGTGCACCGAGCTTATTTCTGAGGCTGCGGTAAAAGTCTAGATCGATGTAAACCTGCTGGTCGGCGGGGCAGTAAAAGGGACCTACGGCAGCTTGGGCGGTGCCACAGGCAGACTGAACAACGCCGCTAAAGAGCACGAGCTGCGGTTCGCGATATCTGCCGCCAAATTCTTGGGGAAAAATGCTATTCCAGGTGTCTTCGGTATCCGCCAGGACGACGGAGACAAATTCTGCCAGCTGGTCTTCTTCGGGAGAGGCCGCTTGGTAGGTGCCGCCAGAGGGGGAGCTTCGGCTGACAGGGGCCGCTGCGTCTAGCAAAATGGTGGGGTCGCCGCCCAGCAAGGTGATGACGACGGCGACAACAAGCATACCGATGCCGCCGCCACCGACGACCATAGGGCTACCGCCACCACGACGGGAGCCGCGCATGCCTCGTCTATCCTGTACGTTTTGACTCCGACGACCTGTTTTCCAGCGCATGATCTTTTGACTAAATTATTTTATACAGTATCACTCTGGGTAGTGATAGCAGCGGCATTCACAAGAACTCGCCTAACTCTCTGTATTTGCTTTGGCGCGGAGATCCTAGAAAACATCGCTACAGATTGATCACAGTAGGCTGTGTGGTCAATGTCTTTGCCTGCATCTGAGTGAATTAAGCTCAAACTGAACTGAAGGTAGGCTTCTGCCAAGTCGCAGGTGGCACCAATGGTTTTGAACAGATCTATCGACTGGGTATGGTGTGCGATCGCCTGTGCAAAGTCACCTTTGTTTCTGTTTAGAACCGCTATGCCGGTTAGCGCTTTCGCTTGCACTTGCACATAGTGGCCGCACTCCGCAGACTTAATAGCCTGTTCGTACAAGGTCTGAGCACGCTCCAATTCGTTCACCTGACTGAAGGCTTGTCCCAACATTTGCAGGAAATAGGCATGACGACCGTACTCATCATCAGGTCCGGCGGTGAATCGTTCGGCCACATTGTTTGCCAACATAGCGGCCATAGGAACATCACCCAAATGAGCCTTTACGAGGGCTAGCCCGACGGTTGCTTTATCGGCCCAAGCCTGGTGCGGGCTCTCTTGGGCAAGTGCAATCACCTTTTCAAACTGTTGAGCGGCTTGGCTAAGTTCCCACAGGTCAATGTGATAGAGCCCAATGCTGAGATGAGCATCTACCGTGAGCATTTTTAGGTAATAGCTGTCTCGCTTGGCGGTGGGAAGAGATTTTTGGGCAATCAAGGTTTCTGTTCTTTGGGCGGTACCTGCAAGCGTTTGTTGTTGGCAGGCGATCGCACTATGCACCTCTCCAGTAATCCAATACACATCTCCTAAAATATTGTTCAATTCGCTGCGGCTGGTTCTGACATGCGGCAGCACCTGAGTAATAGCACTCGTAACTGGCTGCAACAACCCCATTCGATACAGGCTGCTTGCCAGCGGCAAAAACTGCCGCCACTGATTATGACGACTTTTGAGTAAAACTGCCGCCGCCCCGTCGTAATCGTGAATGGCGATTAGGTGATAAAAGGCTTCTAGCGCTTGGAGGGCATCGTTGACAGAAACAATGCTTTTGGGCTGGCGGCTCCAATAGTCAGCAGCGGCCTGATTGGCTCGCTGCCAGTCGCTACTTTGGCGGAGTCTGGCAATGGCTTCGGCGCGGCTAACGGGGTGCAGCCAGTAGTGGCCTTTGCGACATTCCAAAAGCGATCGGTCGCGCAGTGAATTGAGGGTTTGCTTTTGGGCGGTGGGGGCAATATCCCACATGAGGGCAGCGATCGCATCCACCTTCAGCTGCGACTGATCTTGATAGCGATAGCAGCCCAATCGACAGAACACCCGGTAGGCGTCCGCATCTAGCTCAGCTAAGCGATTGACTTGGCTCCCGACCAAGTTTCGGAGGTCAGCAGTTCCCAGTAAGTCTTTGTTGTTGTTTTCCCAGTAGGCGCTCAAGTCTCCTTCAAAATCTTCTACTGCAGCGGCACACAAAATCTCCATTGCTTTTGCGTTACCGCCGTAGGCCCGATGCATTTTCATTAAAATATCGGCAGGCGCAGGCGCGGTTGTTTCAATGCTGTGGGCCAAAAAGAACTGTTGCCATGCTTCTACCGTGAGTCCGGGCAAGCGGTAGTGATGGACTTTGACGCCGGGTTCACAGAGGCGATCGCGGCTAGTAATCAGCACAGTTGCCTTGCTAGCAGCCAGCACTCGCAACAGCTCTACGTAGTGGCGGTGGGCAGCGATGAACTGACCATTGCCATCCAAAGCAGGCTCTAAGTTATCGATTAATATACCAACAGATTTGGTTTGAAGGTGGTGCTTCAATCGGCTCAGCGTGACCCCAAACTCTCGTCCTGGCTCTTCATTAAAGTGCTGCCTGAGCCATTCTTCCACCACGCTTTCAATCGGAGTGATGCACGCTGCCTCTTTGGCCATCAGCAGCTCTAGCACCTGGTCGAACTGTTGGCAGTACTGCTGCGCAAGGGTAGTTTTGCCAATGCCGCCCTCACCCTGAATCACAATAATTTGATGGGTTTGAGCGAGTTCCTGAAGGGTGTGTAGAGCTGACTGACGACCCA
>JBCBDN010000382.1:0-3204 GCA_038529685.1 Cyanobacteria bacterium J06598_1
GCATCATTCTGGGCCTGCTCATCCTTTGGACTAATCTGATTCAAATGAATCTCAGCCAAGTTGCAGTGAAAGTCTTGACCGATGATTTCACCGCAGGGGTTCAGACCATAGCGACCTGAGCCTTGGGCACGCTTCTCGGCTTCACCCGCCCACTGAATCGCCCCCTCGCCAGAGTAAAACTGCTTCCGTACCGCAGTCTCAATCTCTTCAGGAGAAGGCTTCTCGTGAAACACCCGCGTATGATTTGCCATCCGCAAAGCATCTTTTGTGGGGTCAATGCTCCAGTTGCCATCTGCATCCTGACGCCACAGATTCTCTTTCGCCCCTGTTGCCACATCATCATCGCTAGCGAACTGACGCATCCCAGCAGAGCGGCGGATATTTCCAGCCACTACGCAAGCCGCCGCTTCATCAATTAGCAAGCAACACTCAATTGAATTCAGCTGGCGACCGTTCGCCGCATTCAAAATTTTGGCACAGCGTGCATATAGCTCAGGCAACTTCACCGGATTCGCCATCCCGCCAAATCCTTTTAGCCGCTCACCCGCCGGACGAATATCGCTCAGGTCAATAATGGCCTCTACCTCGCCATCAAATCGCTCATCCGTCGAAAGCTCCAGCAGCGTCTGGTAAGACTTCACCCAGCCCTGACGGCTATCTCCCGCAATAATCTCTACTCGATTATTCGCTTCATCTACTTTAATTTCGGCTTCTTCCCGGCGCTGACTCTCAATGGTCATACCCACGCCGCCCCGCATCTTCACCGTAATCTTGTTGCGAATTTTCGGCAGCTGATTGATGTACTTAGGCTCTAGCACCGCGCCGGTACCACAGCCCATCATCGCCAGGTCCATCATCAAGCCAAAGGCTCGCCAGTCAACCACGTTCGTACTCGTACAGTTGTAGGCGCCTGAAAAGTTTTTAGGATTCTTACTCCACTCGGTGCCACCTACCCATAGCCAGCGGCCTGAGGGCATCGCTTTGAGCCCGCGCTGCATTTTAGAAACCAAGTCACGCTCTTCTTCAGTGAGCGTGCCGAGTTCTACTAAGCCAGTGAGAGTGCGATCGCACACATCCTGCCAAGTCTCCCGTCTGCCGCCTTCAAACCGACGACTGTAGGTGCGATAAAACACCGGATAGGCCGCAGGCGCAGTTTCTGGAAATGGACTTTTCGCACGAGTACGCTCGAGTTCTTGAACCATGGTGATTTTGGGTGAGATTGCCGAGAAACAGAGGTTAAATAAACGAGCCTGATATAGCGTTTAGTTAAGCTATTCAGGCCCTAAATACTCTATATGTAGGTTTATAAGAGTAGAGAGTAACATATTTCTAGTGTTTCGCATCTATGCATAACACTATATGTGTGCATCGAAAACGCGCATGGCTACAGCGACCACCCAAAGGGGCTAGCACTGAACCCGACACACACCACCAACTATTCAGCCAACCATTAAGCAAGCAAAGCCCTAAACGCTTCCCTAGCCTGCTCTCCAACCGCTGGCCAGCTCACCTTGTTTTTGTAGTGCTCAAACGTACTGCGAGCCAAACCCTGATATCGACTTCTTTCCTCTATATATTTGGTCACAAATTCACAATAGGCTTCAGGCTTGCTCTCCGGCGAAAACGTTTTCCCAGTCAGTCCAGCCTTCACCACGCTGCCAACTCCACCAACATCACTCGCCAAAGAAGGCACCCCAAAAGAAGCCGCCTCACTCAGCACCACACCCATCGCATCAGCCCGAGTCGGATACAGCAAAAAGTGCGCTGATTGAAATAGCTCAGCCATCTTGACCTGCCCCACCGCCGTCGTCCGATCCACAAACCCATGCACTTTCACAAACTCAGGCACTTCAAAAGGCGGTGTGCAGCCCACAATGTGTAGCACAATCTCTATCCCCTGCGCGTTCAGTCGCTCAGCCACACCAAAAGCCGTATTGCCGCCCTTCCGCTCCCAGTCCACCCCCACAAATAGCAGCTGACAGGGTCCACTTTCACGGTGCTTAAGCGCCTGCTCAAACGCCTCATCAGACAAACTCTTCGTCTGACTAGAGCCTCTAGGAATCACCTTTATCTTTGCTGGCGGCACACCGTAGAGTTCATTCGCCTGGTCAGCCGCCCACTGAGAATTCACAATAATCAAGCTGCACCGATCGACCACTTGCTGCTCCATGCGTAGCAAATTGCGCCGAGTCTCCCCACACAGATTACTGAGATAGGGGTAAAAATCTATCAGGCTACCAAGCGTTGTATCCGTCCATAGCACCATTGGCCTATCGGCTTTCACCTGCGCTAAAGGAATCGCATTTTCAGGGCACAGCAAAATGTCCGCATCTGACTGGGCCAGCTGCCGCTCAATTTGCCTAGCGTAATGCCGCGAGACAATGGGGTCCGCCCAGCTATAAAAATCTTTCTGTTGAAAATTGCGATAAAACTGCCATTTCAGCCGAGTAATTGGGCTGCGTTTTCTCTCTAGTTTCCCCAGTGGCGAAACCTGAGTTTCTTCTGTTTTCAGCGTCTGAACAATCTTGGCCCCTGCCCCGTACAGACCTAGGTGCCGCCTCGGCCAGCTCTCAGGATTTTCTAGATCAAAAGTTGTTGTGTAGGCGATTTTCATAGGTCTTTTCTCGGGCTTATTTCTAAAGCGATTGATACGCGTCTAGTGTTTGCTGTGCGATCGCACCCCACTCCAAATCATCCAAATTAACTGCTGCCGAAGAAGTCGGCAAAATCGCCCCTACGGCCTCAGCCAGAACGTCAGTCGTCATAGGCCCTGCATATGTTTTCACCCAATCCGAACCCACTTGCTGCTGCCAATCAACCACCGCACCCAAATGAGGTGCCAGCACAGGTCGATTAAAAGAGAGTGACAATAGCAAACTTCCCGAGTTCAAAATCTCCTCAAAAGGCAACACCACCAAATCGGCCGCTTTGAAAAACATCTGCAATTCTTCATCTTGAATAAAGCGCATATGCAGCTGAACATTGGCAGCATCTTTGGCCGCTGCCTGTACCGATTCTTTCAAGGCGTCATTATCTGGCTTTCCAGCTATCAACAGCGTGATGGCTCGTTCGGATGATGGTAGCTGACGAAATATATTGATCAGGTTAGGAACGTTTTTGTATGGGCTGATGTAGCCGAGGGGCGATTTTGCCGACTTCTTCGGCAGCAGTTAATTTGGATGATTTGGAGTGGGGTGCGATCGC
>JBCBDN010000383.1:0-3183 GCA_038529685.1 Cyanobacteria bacterium J06598_1
CAAAGGTCCCGATTGCCAATCCACTAGCGAAAAAGCCAACTAACAAGGTCTTGTAATGTTTATGAGAAATGGCTTTAACGTTGGCAATTTTAGTGTTCATGGTTGGGGCTGTGGATTGTTTTTGTTAGGCAGGGTTTGCGGCTGTTTCTGTTTCTGGTTGAACAGATGGAGTTTCGTAGGCGGCGATGGGGCAAATTTGTAAGCCTACAGGCGTTTCCAAAATAGCAGCATTGACTTCAAACACCTCTCGCATGATCTTTGGCGTTAGCATAGCGCGAATTTCTCCGACGGCCCACAGTTTGCCTTGGCGTAGGCAAGCGATGCGATCGCTGTACCGAGCCGCCAAATTCACATCGTGCAGCACCGTAATAATCGATAGCCCCTTTTTCTGATTGAGCTGTTTTAGCAGCTCCAATAGCTGTAGCTGATAGTGAATGTCTAAAAAGGTGGTGGGTTCATCTAGCAAAATTACCTGGGGGTCTTGAGCTAAGGCCAGTGCCAAAAAAGCTCGCTGCTTTTCACCACCAGAGAGTTCTGTAACGGGGCGATCGCAATACGCTTCCATCTGCGTCCAAGCCAGTGCCTGAACCACTTTCTCCAGACTTTCTGCGGTTAAATCCCACTGCCACCAAGCCTGATGAGGCGTCCGCCCCAAGCTGACTAACTGCTGCACGCTCAGCCCAGCCGGAACAACCTGCTGCTGCGGCAAAATCGCCATTTGTTTGGCCACTTCAATCGGTGGCTGCGTATGAATGGCCCGGCCATTTAGCAGCACGGTTCCCACCTGCGGCGAGAGAATTCGGCTCAACAGTCGCAATAGGGTGGACTTTCCTGAACCATTGGCACCTACTAAGCTAAGCCACTCGCCTCGATGTAGCGTCAGGTTAACTGCTTCGATAATACGTTTGTCATCGTAACCGCCAGAGAGCTGCTGGGCTTCTATTTGAACGGCTGGCTGAGTGGCTTGGCACGGCTCTTTTTCGGAGGGCGATGTAGGAAACATGGCTACAGACCTCCCACAGTGTTTCGGCTGCGATAAAGCAGCCACAGAAACACAGGCGCACCCATTACAGCGGTGACAATGCCTACGGGAACTTCGGTCGGCCCTAGCCGAGAGAGCAAATCAGCAACTGAGAGCACCAGCGCACCGCCCAGCAGCGAAAAAGGCAAGACCAAACGATAGTCTGTCCCGATGAGTAATCGCACACCGTGCGGCACGATTAGGCCTACAAAGCCCACTAGCCCTGCAATGCTGACAGCGCCTGCGGTGAGTAGGGTTGCTACTAGGCCGATGATGATACGCGATCGCATCAAAGACGTCCCTAACCCCGTTGCCAAATCATCCCCCAAGCTCAGCACATTGAGCTGGCGCGCCAGCAGGCACCCGGCAATCAGCGATACTAAAATACTCGGCCCAGCCACCGTAATCTCCTGCCAGCTGCGACCGTTTAAGCTACCAATCAGCCAGCTCAGTGCGGCCTGAGTCTGCCCCTCTGGTGCCAGCAGTAGCAGCATCGACTGCGCCGCCCCAAACAGGGAACTCAGCGCAACTCCACCCAAAATTAACCGTTCTACAGAAATTCCCGTACCCGTACGCGCCAGCAAATACACCAGCACAATCGTCAGCACCCCCCCTAGCCAAGCCCCCATCGGCAGCCATATTTGCCAAATCCCTAAGCTCAAGATGGCAACTGCCGCCAGCCCAGCCCCGGCTGAAATACCCAGCAAAAAAGGACTGGCTAAACTGTTCCTGAGCATGCCCTGGAGCAAAGCGCCCGATAGACCCAGCGCTGAGCCGACAATAGCTGCCGCGATCACTCTAGGCAGTCGCAAATCCCAAAGAATGGTTTGGTAGCGCTGGTCGCCTTGACGCAGGAGCGCTAATCCAAACTCGTGCCAGCTAAGCTGAACCGCGCCCTGCCTTAGCGACAGCGCGAGCACGAACATCAGCGCAGCGACCATTACTACACCCGCTAGCCAGGGGGAGAGCGAAGGTGACGAGGCTGTTGTCTCTTTGTTTTTTGCGCGGGTTGTTTTTGCGCGAGTTGTTTTTACAGGCTGATTAGCATTCATGCAAATGAGGCAGCTGCCCGATTACGTCACTTGCATAGTAATGGGTTTTCTTACCTCGCTAGGTCTATCCCGTTACAGAATCGCCCTTGTTTGCAGACGGTTTTTTGAGCAGTAGGCTAGCGCTGAGAGCTGCGATCGCCAGCCCAATAACAGAAACAGGCTCCGGCACCCTTTCATAAGCGACCGTACCAAATCCAAGCACGGGCGATCTGGGCTCATCTTCTGGTGTATAAAACGTGGGGTCAAACCCGTCGGTAAGTTCTGTTCCAGAAATTCGGACAAAATCACCAGGATAGTTTTGCTCAGGTATATTCGTAAACGGATGGTAGACCGCGTACCAGTCCAATCCTAAAAACTCTCCGTCTTGAAAGTTGACTTGAGGGAACTCTGGAAAGCGAGTATCGATGGCTTGATTCACACGCGGGTCTTCGGTCAAAGACACGGTTAAGTTCGCTTCAGCACCCAAGCTTTCTGCACCAATGCCTGTGAGCAGCGAATCGTTAAAAGAGATCAGTCCTCTGTAGAAATCAGGTGTAGGTTCTCTGCCAATCTCGGGGGCGCCAGTCAAAAAGAGGCTTTCTGAAAGCGTAGTTCGAAACTGATAGGTAGCCGCCCTGGCGGAACTAATTGTGCCTAGTGTGACACTCGCCGTTGCCGCTGCCACAGTGCATGCTGTTAGCCAAGTAGAGTATGGGTATTTCATAAAAAATCTGTAACTACTCAGGCTGAAGTAGCGGAAATGTAGGCTTTGCGATGAAGGTATCTGTCAGTGCTTTGAGCAAAGGTTGTTTCTGCTTTCTCATCGTCGAGATGTAGCCCCGAATGCGACAGAACATTCGACTGCCGATAGCCGAGCGAAAGCATCCAGAAATCTTCTGTTTCAACTTCATCATGCGGACATCGCGTTCTGCCTGATTGTTGTCAAACGGCACGCGAAAGTCGAGCATGAACGCCAACACAGCGGTGTCGTGTCTCTCTAGCCGGTCGAGCAAGTTTTTCGTAGGCGATTGTTTGATGCGACCTCGTTTCTTCGGTGCGTTTTCATCTATTGTCGGCGGTGGATTGGCCTTAAAGCCTGCCATCAGTATGGTTTGATAGCGTTCCTCAAAC
>JBCBDN010000384.1:0-3169 GCA_038529685.1 Cyanobacteria bacterium J06598_1
GTGATTGAGCGGCCACGTTTGATTTTTCTGGATACTCAATCACTGTGCTGTCTTAATAAACCGCTGCCTTAAAAAGCTGATGGATTCAGCTTAGGCATCGACGGCACTAGGCATCGACGGCACTAGGCATCAACGGCACTGGCCATTAGCGGAAGCTGCTCAATGGGCGTTGTTGAGCTGGCGCTGCTAAAGCTAGGCACAACAACATCGGTGCTCTGCTTGGTGAGTCGGTTGTACAGAATCTCGGTGTTGGGGAAGTTCGCTGCCGGTAGCGTTGGGAAACGGCGATAGGGCACTGTGTCCTCTCCAAAATACTGAGCGTACTCTGGGGTGTCTACCATGGCTCGAATAAAGCCGCGAATACCTTCAGCTGCCAATATCTTGTTGTACTTGCGAATCTCTGCTTGATCTTGAGGTGCACGGCCTAAGAAGTGCTTGGTCCCAAGCTCAATGACTTTCGTATTGGGATAGGGGGCATAGAACTCTTTGATGTAGAGGCCGGAGCAACCCAACGCTTCAATGAATTCTTTGAGATTGATTTCATTGTTGCCAAGCTTACTTTCAAGTTCAGAGAACTCACTGCTCTTGATGACATAGGGCGCAATATCACGCTCGAAGATCTGCCGGTAAGCGGCTTGGGCGACGGTCCTAACGGCAACCTTATCGGCTGTGTTTGTGAGCTTGAATCGCTTCGTTTGCTCACGCTGTACGCTGACGCCTTGGCCAACCCGCTGTTGGACCTCAGGTGTGGGGCGCTCAGCTGCAACCGCTCCCAACTCAATAAATCGTGGCGTGGATTTCTTCTCGACACGGGAGCCTGTTTCTTGGATAGAGCCGACTCTGAGCGATCGCAGGGACTGCCCTGCTGGAGTCAAATACCGCTCGTAAGGCACCGTGTCTTCACCAAAGCTCTGGGCAAACTCGCTAGAGTCCATGATGGCATCGACTAGGGCATAAAAGCCCTTCTTCGCACAGATGTCGAAGTACTTATTAGTCTCATTGCGACCGTAGGTAGGACGACCCAGCAAGCGGCGGTGGATGTATTCCACAGCCTTCATCACATAGAGTGATGTCCAGTAAGTCTTGCGGAAAGACTCTGACTTGGCAACGGCACGAACAAACTCACGCACGCTGAGTTCACCATTCTTAAATTTACTCTCTGCTGCGCTGAGTTCTTGGCCTGCATAGGGCTTGCGACCAAACACCTGGCGATACACCGCATCAATAATGATCTGGCTGCTCACCTCTGAGCCCTTGAACACTTTTGGCCCTAGTGAGCCTGGGGTTTTAGCGCGTGCACCCGGGTTACTGAGCTGATTGTCAATGCCCGCGCCTTGGCGAATGAGAATTCGGCGGGTGTCCTTATTGAAGGGTGCCGGCGAAGGGTTGGGATTGCGACTGCTGCTGGGGAAAATCGCACCGAACTGAATTTCTAACGGATCGTTGCCCGCGCCATATACGTGCTGATCGGGTAGGGGTTGCTGAACTGACGCAAAGTACGTAATAAACTGAGGTACTTTTACAAACGGCGCGCTGTACTTGTACAGCCTGATTTGCGCGCCCCAGTTGCGAACTTCTTGAGCTTCCTGGCCCAGGCCTCGAATATATGGGACGGTTTCTTCGCCGAAGTAATCCGAGTACTCAGGAGAATCGACGAGGGCGTCAATCAGCGCATTTAATCCGCCTTCAGAAACAATAGAGAAATACTTTTGAACTTCTTCTCGGAAGCTAGGCCCACGACCTAAGATATGGCGGAAAGCCAGCTCGAGTGCGCGGCTGTTGATGAAGGGCTCAAAGAACTGCTTGCGATACAGCGGAGACTTCGCCAAGCGACGAATGAACTCCTTCATGGAAATCTCGCCGTTTTTGACCTTGGACTCCAAGTCAGAAATGGACTGAGAGTAAGCGCGAGTGATGTCACGCTCGAAGACTTGACGATAGGCTGCTTTGACAGCTTCATTCTTTTCGCTGGTAGAAAGGCCCGGCTTCATCGCGTACTTAGGACGCCTTTCTGCGCCGTTGTAGTAGCTTTGAGGCAGTGTCCGACCGGGCAAGTCCTTCGACTCTCTCATGCGAAGAATATTCGAAGGCGTAGGCGCTCTAAACTCAGTCAACATGACGTCGAAGTACTGACGCAGGATGTCCTGAGCTTCCTCGTCTCCTTTAAAGTAGCCAATCGAAGCGCCGCGCATCGTTTGCAGCGCTACGATAGTTGCCGGTGTCGAGCAAGCATTTTCAATGATGTCACGGAGGCCGCGGACGTTCACTGTAATGATGCTAGGATCGCCCGCCACAACGGCGTAGGTGAGATAGCGCAAGAACCAGCTCATATCCCGCAGGGACTTTTGCATGTTTCTCGGGCCATAGCGCGCCACGTTAATAGGCCTAAACCCAGCTGGGGCAACGCCTGTTTCCGGGTTGGTGACCAGCAGGTTCCGAATGCCAGCAAGGACCCCACCGCCGCCGCTTTGCTCTACGCTGCCGCCATTACTGGTCGCTGCGGTGAATGTTGCGGTGCCTAGTTTGGAAGCTTCATCTTGACTGAGAGAATAGTTGTTGTTCCCAGGGTCTAGTGGTTCATCAACCTTCTCTAGGTAGGCTAGGGCTGAGCCGCCGGTGAAGATGCGGTTGGCAGCTTGGGAAACAATCAGCTCAGAGTAACGGGTGATGGTTTGGGCAATGGCCAGCCGCTTCATCCCTGAGTTGAAAAAAAACTTGAGCTCACCTAGTTCGGCGTTCTCCATATAACGGTCTTTTTGTTCTGCTTGCCCAATGGAGGCTGCTGGCACGGTCTGATAACGTTGGGGCCGCTGTGGAGCGCTTCCGCCATTAGCTGTCAATGTCATGGGTTCTCGAAGACTCCCTTATATAAGAACTCTAGGTAGGGCACTGTTAAAAGTTGTTGGGTAGCAACCGATCCGGGGTTGGCCGACAACTTTTAACAGTGCAGGTAAAGACCAATGTGATCTCAGGTTAAAACGATTTGGATGGGCCTTCACGTGATTGTTAAGAACCGTATTGTTTAAAGCCCACTTCATTTAACTGGCCATTCCCCAGCTATCTCGTTCATTGAGATCTTTTCAATGCTTAATGCTGACCTCTTTAAGATCATACGAGATTGGCGAACTTCCTGAGAGGATGACTAATTTTTGTAACGTTTGATTTCGTG
>JBCBDN010000385.1:0-3155 GCA_038529685.1 Cyanobacteria bacterium J06598_1
AACACTGCCGACTCCCTCAACCACCCATATCTCTAGTCTAAACTATCGCTGGGGGTGTTATTCCTGCGCTACTCCCTTAGCTTCGTATAACAGTGTCTTGTGCACAGCATTTGCTTGGTCCAAAGCCTGCAAAATCTTTTGCCGCCCTGCTGGTGGCACGTGAGGATCTAACGTGCCAAATACTGTGAGCACTTCAGCATTCAGCTCGCTAACGCGCTCAATCGTATCAGCGATTCCTCGGCCTAGCTTGCCACTGTGAATGCCCGTGGGATAACAGCAGACCGCAGCCTTGATCGAATCCTGAAGGGCAGCTCGAAAAGCGAGATGTCCACCAATGCAAAAGCCAAAAGTTGCTATTTTCTCACGCAGTACGGTCTCCTCTGCCTGAAGCCAATTCACAACGGCCCTAGCATCAGCATCATAGTGTGCAATTTCACTTCGCCTAGCATCATCATTCCCCCGCAGTTTCCCTAGAGCATCGGGTTCAATCACGGTCCCAATCGGCTCTAGTCGGTGAAAAATCTCCGGCGCAGCAACTACATAGCCATACCCCGCCAAACGGTCGGCTAGGCGTGTGATGGGTCCGCCCAGCTGATAAATATCTGAATAGAACAGAATGCCCGGATACTGACCCGCCGGTTCTGGCGCGGCAACATATACCCGCATCAAGCTGTCATCAACCGTCAAACCAATGTTTCGCTGAGTAATTTGCACAGAATGGAGCCGCCTATATTTTGGGTACTTATGGTCATGCAGTGTTTACTCTATCGAGCGCTATTGATAATGACAAGCCGTAGTCACTACGGTCTAAAAGCCTGTAAAGAAAAGACCCTATGGACCTCTACAGTGTCTTTCTATGCATCTTGCCTCAGAGCCCCGAATTCAGGGACGGGGGCCTCAACATTTGTGAGGCAGTAAGAACCTATTCCCTGACAAGCCCTAAACACGTTCCCTGACGAGCCCTAAACATGAGAACAGAGGGCTAACTTATTTTTTCTAAGGCAGCGATAAGTCAGCCATAAGTTAGCTATTCCTGGCCCTGAACATAGCCTCCCACTAGCTTTACTTGATATAGGAAGAGCGGCAAACAACAACTGACTTGCTGCTTTTCTCTACCTGCTTCTCTATCTGCTTCTTTGGGTGCGTTTTTCTTCAAAAAACATTTTCTTGAAAAACATACTCTCTAAGAAACACTCAACAGTTCACCTATCTCATTCAAAGGAACAACTCTCATGGCTAACAATATTGTTAAAGGCAACGGCGCTGACAATGCTCTCATCGGCTCTGACGAAAGAGACATCATTTCAGGCTTGGGTGGCGATGACACTATCTTAGGCGTCGGCGGCAACGATAAATTGCTCGGCGGTAGCGGTAACGATCGCATTGAAGGCGGCGAAGGCGTTGACCTCATGCGCGGCGACAGCGGTGATGACACGCTTATTGGTGATACAGGCGATGACCGGATGTTTGCCGGTACCGGCAACGACCGCATGATTTGGAACAACGGTGATGGCAGTGACCTCATGCGCGGTGGCGCTGGAATGGATGTCACTGAAGTCAACGGCGCGGTGGGTGCAGGCGACGAATTTGAACTGCGGGCCATTGGCAGTCGCGTAGACTTTGAGCGCGTGAATTTGGGGAACTTCAGGCTCAATATTCGGCAGACTGAAGCCATGGAGATTAACGGTGGCGGGGGCAACGATCGCCTCACCGTCGAAGACCTAGGCCGTACCGAGATTGAGACTGTCACCTTTGATGGCGGCAACGGTAATGATGTCCTCGATGCTAGTGCCTCTACACAAACCATCGTGGCCGATGGTGGCAACGGTCGTGACCTTCTCTCCTCTGGATCGGGCGATGATACGCTAAACGGCGGTGCGGGTAACGATGTGCTCTCAGGCGGCAACGGCAACGATACGCTGCTAGGCGGCGCAGGTGATGACCGACTGCTAGGCGGTAATGGCAACGACATTACCGACGGCGGCGAAGGCAATGACACCGCTGATTTCAGCAATATTCCTTTCGCGATTGATGCTGACCTCGCCGCAGGCACTGCAAACTACGTAGTGAACGGCAACCTGGTGCAAGATACGTTGGTCAGCATTGAAAATCTCAACGGTGGCAAGCTAGATGACACCCTCGCTGGGGATGAGCAGGTCAATGTTCTGCGAGGTGATGATGGCGACGACACTCTGATTGGTCGCAAAGGCGATGATGTGATGCTCGGTGGCTCTGGCAACGACCGGATGATTTGGAACAATGGCGATGGTAGCGACACTATGCGCGGCAATGGCGGGCAAGATGTCACAGAAGTCAACGGCGCTGTCGATTTGGGCGATGAGTTTCGCTTGCAGGCTAAAAGCAATGGCAATGTTGATTTCCGCCGGGTTAACCTCGGACGGTTCCAGCTGGATATTGATGGTGTTGAAAGCATGGAAATTAATGGCGGCGGCGGTGACGATACCCTGCGCTTGCAGCCCCTCGCTAGCACTAATCTCAAAAAGGTGAACTTTGACGGTGGTGATGGCAACGATCGGGTGTTCGGACGCCGAACTGATATCAGCCTTTACGCTGACGGTGGTGCAGGCGACGACCTTTTGCAGGGCGGCAGCGCTAACGATACCTTGATTGGCGGCGCTGGCAACAACCGCCTATTTGGTGGCCTCGGCGCAGATACCTTTGTGGTGGGTCTCGATGGCATTGACCTCATTCAAGACTTCAATGCTGCGGAAGGCGATGTGATAAAAGTTCAACAGGATTTGCTACCTCGAAGCATGGGTAGTGCAGATGCGGTGAGAGATGCACTGACTTACAACAGCAACAGTGGCATGCTGTCGCTAGACGGCGTTCAGCTGGCACAAATCCAGAGACCCGTAGGCGGTTTCGATATCAACACCAATGTCGAAATCTTCTAAGACGGCTCTCTACCGTCAGCGTACAAACTAATTTGTACGCTGACGGGCCCTCTATTGTATCTGTCAGGTTAGTTAGGACACTATCGTTGGCTGAAACCTTTATAGGACAGCAGCTAACCTGACTAGCAATCGACGAATGCATCCGTCGATTGCTATATAACCTGGCCCTTCATAACAAGTTAGCCATAAGTCAGCCTTTCCTTAGGCTTGAACGTAGCCTTTCGCCTTGTCTAATAGGTA
>JBCBDN010000386.1:0-3148 GCA_038529685.1 Cyanobacteria bacterium J06598_1
CTGAACCCGTATGGGAAGCGCAAATTGACTGGATATCGAGACAGCGCGCAGACAACAACACCTTAGAAAATGCCGCTGAGCTAAGCGTGCATGCCCACGCAGGCGAATCGCTCACAAAAATCATTGCCTCGCCGTCGCGTTCAGGAACACTCTCCCACCTGCTGACCTGCTTACATGAGGGGCCTACAAAAGTAATCGAGAGCTTAAAAGAGATTCATATCGTGGGGCACCGGGTCGTGCACGGCGGCCAAGACTATCAGCAAAGTGTCCTGATTACACCCGCTGTAAAAGCCACGATAGATCGCCTTAGTGCTCTAGCACCCAACCACAATCCAGCGAATCTTGAAGGCATTGAGCTGATGGAAGCGCTGCTCGGCGAGGTGCCTCAAGTAGCGGTGTTTGATACGGCTTTCCATTCGCAGATGCCAGCGGTTGCGGCCACTTATCCCGGTCCCTACGACTGGCAGGCCCAGGGTATTCGCCGCTATGGATTTCACGGCATTAGCCATCAATATTGCACCCAGCGAGCTGCCCAACTCCTGAATCGCTCAGTCGATGAGCTACGACTGATTATCTGCCACTTAGGCAACGGCGGTTCGCTCTCAGCGGTGAAGCATGGCAACAGCATCGATACCACCATGGGATTTACGCCGCTAGAAGGGCTGATGATGGGGACTCGCAGCGGCTCTGTCGATCCGGGTATTTTGATTCACCTCATGCGTCAGGGTAAGTCTGCCAGTGAGATCGATCAGCTGTTAAATAAAGACTCGGGGCTCAAAGGCGTTTCGGGGGTTTCTCACGATCTTAGAGAGATTAGGGAGGCGATTTCCCACGGAGACGAGCGTGCCAAGCTGGCTCAGGAGATGTATATTCACCGCTTAAAGGCCTGCTTTGGGTCGATGCTGATGAGCTTGGGTGGCGTGGATGCGGTTGTGTTTACCGCTGGCATTGGGGAGCATGCGCCCCATATTCGGGCAGCTGCCTGTGAAGGCATGGCCTTTTTGGGGGTGGCGATA
The DNA here is from genome assembly GCA_038529685.1 of Cyanobacteria bacterium J06598_1. GTDB lineage: Bacteria > Cyanobacteriota > Cyanobacteriia > Phormidesmidales > Phormidesmidaceae > Phormidesmis. The sequence continues at coordinate 1,017 of JBCBDN010000386.1, forward strand.
GATGCCGCTCAGAATGAAGCTGACCCGATTGATCAAGATATTGCGACGGCAAGCTCTGCGGTGCGGGTGCTGGTGATCAAAACGCAGGAGGATTGGGCGATCGCGCAGGCATGCTGGCAGCAGCTTCGTCATTCCCATACGGATACCCCTCCATAAAGTTTTAGGGACTGGGCGGAAAGTTCCATTAAGATGTGGTGGAAAGTATTGCTTGAGCGCTATGAAATCTCGCATGCCCGATCCCTATCGCCAAAAAACGGTGCTGCGGCGCTCTCATAAGCCTAACCAAAAACCGCGATCGCCTTTTCGCCCCCTACAGTTTTTGGCGATCGCGACGACAGGCGGCGCAGTCATGCTAGCAAGCTTGGCGGGACTGGCATTTTTACGCTCTGGCTCCCAGTTTGTGGAAGGCCTAAAGCTCGCCATTACCCCCAAGCCCCCTGAAGAAAAGGTGGATGTGCGGACAGTCGTGGTGGAGCAGGTGCGCGAGGTCAGTGAGCTGACAACGGCGGTATTTACCATGGAAGCGGTGGTGCCTACCCAGAGCGATCGCAAGCTGGGCGAGTACACCATTGGCCAAACGAACCTGCTGTATGTGGCCTACGGAGAGGTCCGCGCGGGCGTAGACTTAGAGGCGCTTGAAAAAGCAGATGTGATCACCACCGAGGCAGGCACTCAAATAACCCTTACGCTGCCGCCGCCAAAAGTGCTAGATACCAAAATCGACGTTGAGCGCTCTGAGGTGTACGACTACAGCCGAGGCTTTTTTAACCTGGGGCCGGACCGCGCCCCCGAGCTACAGTCGATGGCTGCTAGAGCTGCTGCAAAAAAAATTGAATGTGCTGCTTACGAGCAGGACATTTTGGGGCAGGCCAATGACCGGGCCGAACTGGTTGTCAGCAAGCTACTGCAAAGCGTCGGTTTCGATAATGTGATTGTAGAGACTTCTCCTGGGGCTGTGAGTACAACCTGCGCCGCATCCTAATAGCTGAGTGTTTAGATAACACCAACGAAGAAACCCCCTAGCCAAATTGCTAAGGGGGTTTTTACACAAGACATTTGAAATTGGAACTACACAAGCGTTTCTAGCGTTTAGAAGAACACAGATAGTCTTCTTCTTTGAAAGGTTGGCCGCACCGCTTAAGGCACTTGCTTTAACTGCACCCTGACCGTGCAAAAGCCGTGCGGCCTAGCAAGCAGCTTGCACAAACTGCTTGCTATATCTGTTACCCAAATCCTAAAGAGCTGGCCAACAAGGCATTGCCTTTAGGAAGGCTGTGAAACTGGTGAACACTCTGTATAGAATGCCTTCACCAGCTACATTGTTGACTATTCAGCCGCTTCTGGTTCAACGTCACCTTCAGGTGCGGCAGGCAAAATGACGCGGTCAATAACGTGGATAACGCCGTTGCTAGCTTCTAAGTCAGCAAAGACAACGTTAGCGTTATCAACTGTAATCGTGTCGCCAACAGCAACAGCAATCTCGCTACCTTCAACCGTAGAAACGCCGCCAGTAGCTAGGTCAGCAGCGAGCATTTCAGTGGGCACAACGTGATAGGTAAGAACCTGCACTAGAACATCTTTGTTCTCAGGCAATAGCAGCTGCTCAACAGCGCCTTCAGGCAGCTCAGCAAAGGCTTCGTCAGTAGGTGCGAAGACAGTGAATGGGCCTTCAGAACCTAAGATTTCAGTCAGCTCAGCAGCAGCAAGGGCAGCGGAGAGTACTTCAAAAGAATCGTTGTTGTTAGCGAGTTCAGCAATCGTGAAGTCTTCAGTGTTGATGTCTTCTTCAGCAACAGGCGCTTCAGTTTCTACCGCTTCATCAGCAACAGGCGCTTCGTCCAAAGCTTCGATTTCAGCAGCTTCAACGGCTTCTTCTTCGGTCATTTCAGCATCCGCTTCGATGACAGCGTCTTCTTCAAGCGCAGGCTCTTCAGCAACTGCATCTTCTTCGGTCATTTCAGCATCCGCTTCGATGACAGCGTCTTCTTCAAGCGCAGGCTCTTCAGCAACGGCTTCTTCTTCAGTCATTTCAGCATCCGCTTCGATGACAGCGTCTTCTTCAAGCGCAGGCTCTTCAGCAACTGCATCTTCTTCAGTTACTTCAGCGTCCGCTTCGATGACTGCATCCGCTT
>JBCBDN010000387.1:0-3084 GCA_038529685.1 Cyanobacteria bacterium J06598_1
CACACACTCCACGCACAGTTTGCAGAACTGCACCAGCTCGCGGGGCCTGAGCTGCGTGCGGTCAATAATATAATCGAGCGACTCTACGTTAGAAGAGGAGAGTTTGGAGACAAAGATCGTTTTCCATCGCTTGAGAGCGGGTAGCTGCGCGGACTCTGGAAAGGAGTGGGCAATCCGCCGGGCGATCAGCTCTAGCAGTTCGTTTTTGCCCCAACGAATGACTTCTACGTCTTCTCGAATCTTTTGGGCGTCTTCGTAGATTTGAGGGATGTTGTCGAACAGCTCTTGGCGAATAGAAATGTGAATGCGCAAGCTGGGATCGAGCAGGTTGATTTTCTGGGTGGCTTGGAAGAGGCCTGCCAGGAAGTATTTGGCATCTTCGGAGTTGTCCCAGCCTTTGTCTAGCTCGTCGATGAGGACGGTGATGCGGGTATTGGTGAGGACGTTTTTGAGGCTGGGCAGGAGGGCTTTGATTTCTTCGAGGTCGTAGAGGGCCTGAAGATCGGAGCGGATGCCGCCGTCGTAGGATTCGATTTTGACGCGCTCAATGCGTTTGAGGTAGTTAACGAGGATGCCGATAGAGCTATTTTCGTTGACGATGCCGCTACCGTTGACGTAGTTATAGATGTTTTTTTGAGCACCGAGCAGCAGGCCGCGTTTGTTTTTGGCGATGCGTTTGAAAATGAGATTGTAGAGCAGGTACTGCCACGCAATGGAGTAGGCGCTTTGCTTGCCCCAGGAGCCTTCCTTTTCGCTACGCAGGTATTCGGAGAGCAGCTCGTAGGAGTAGTCTTCGGGAGAGAGCTCTATCACCAGGTTGCCTTTTCGGCGTTCGGTGGTGGCGATGTATTTGAAGATGGCGCTTTTGCCGGCGCCTCGATTGCCGACCAGAATAGTTTTGCGCCCGTTGAGGAAGCGGTGATAGGCGTCGTTTTGATAGAAGTATTCGGCTAGGCCGACATCGATGTCGCGTTCAGCGGAATCTGAGCCCAGATTTAGGCTTTTGATGTCTAATCGCATGGGCATGATGGCGGTATGCGGTTTGATTCAAGTTTAGTTCTATGCGCTGAACTTGAAAAGTACCCGCTGAAGCCCTTGACGAATAGGCTTTTACGGCGTTTGTATTTGCCTAGGCCTTTAGAGCATGACGAGCCCTGTGCGAATGCCGACGGCGACAGCTTCAGTGCGGCTGCTGGCGCTGAGTTTAGAGAGGATGGCGCTGATGTGAAATTTGACGGTGTGCTCGGAAATGTTGAGTGCGCGGGCGATCGCCCGATTCGTCAATCCATCTGCTAACCGATTGAGCACCTCTACTTCTCTAGGTGTCAGCGGCTCTAGTTCCGTATCAAGTGAGTTGAACGTTGGTTCTGTTGGAGAAAAGAGCGTTTCGGTGAGGTCAGGATGAAGGACGGTGAAGCCGCTGAAGATACCTGCGATCGCACTTCTCAACCCACTTGCTGAAACCCCCATCGGCACCATACTCACTGCGCCTGTACTGATTAGTTGAGAGAGACCGCTGTGGGCGAGTGCATCCATCTCACCTTCTACTAACAACAGAACAGATAACCTCTCTTCTTCCAGCGGTGTTTCAACAATGTTGAGAACGGTTTCGAGTATTTCAGCATCGGCTGCTGTGATTTCTATGATGGCCAAATCGGCTCGCTGCGTTTGTAGCCAGTGGCTGAGCGATCGCACACTCCCTACCTGCCCAACCACTTCAGCTGTAGCCGTCACAGCCATCGCCGCGAGCCCTGCTCTGGTCACCGACTGCGCCGCACAAATGACAATAGCTGCCATTGCCTAGCGCTCGCCTACGGTTACCGTCACCGTTTGTAGTTGACCGCCGCGTAGCAGGGTGATGGATAGCGGTTGGCCTACACTTTGTGGTCCTAGAAAGGTTTGGACTTGTCGCAAATTCTCTAGGGTTTCGTTGCCGAGTGCGACCATGACATCTCCGATGACCATACCGGCTGTGTCTGCGGCGCTGTTGGGTTCTACGCTGATGACCATGATACCAACTTCGTTGGTGAGGTTGTGCTGCGATCGCACATTCTCTGGCAGTGGGATGGCCTGCATGCCCAAGCCTAAATAGCCCTTGCTAATTTTTCCACGCTGCTGCAATTGATCGACAACTGCGGTCACCGTTGCTGCCGGAATCGTTAAGACTTTTCTCCGAGGGCCAAAGGTGTTGAACCCAACTACTTGGCCGCTGTGATTGATCAACGGGCAACCCGCACTGCCTCTGCGAATGCGCAAATCTACTTCAATGTACTGGTCAACGTGTCCGCCGCTTTGACTGCGCCAAGCGTCACCAACTTGGCTCACCATCCCCAGCGCTGAAAACAAACGACTGCGCCTGCCCCTGCCCATTGAATAGCCCACGCTAGAAACGAGCTGACCCATCGCTAGCGTTTTGGCATCGCCGGTTACCGCCAGCGGCAGGTCAATGCCTTCGGGCAAAGCAAGCACAGCAACGTCGGTAGTGGCATCGGCGCCGACGAGTTCTGAGTCAACGGTTTGCCCATCTGGCAGCGACAGCTTGAATCCGCCCCCTGTGTTTAGGCCCTCGTTTAGCGCCTCGCAGGAGGTGACTACTAACCCTTGGCGCCAGTGAATGCCGGTGCCAGCAGAGCGCCGTCCGCGAATGGCAACAATAGAGCGGCTAGTGCGTGTGATGATGTCTGAGAGGTCTTGTGAGAGGGTCTCAAAAGCGGTGTCCATAGTTTTTCTGGTCAGTTGTTTTGGCCAGTTGTTTTGGGTGTGGGTGAGTGATTTCATTTTGAGTGATTCAATGCCCCACAGCATCACCAGACCGACTAGGCTACGACCCACCAAGATGGCTAGGTGCTATTGAAGTGAAGCTTTGAGAGTAGAGGAATCCTCTGTCTGTAATGGCAGTGCTTTTTGAGGTATATAGAGCTAAGTCTCAAATTTTTCAACCAAGGGAAGCTCGTATCGATGTCTGATGGTAATGATGGTGGAAAAAAGTCGTTTTGGGCGACGCTCCCTGGTGTTTTAACCGGCCTTGCAGCATTGATTACCTCTGTCACGGCTCTCATTGCGACTGTTAGAACTATAAACTTC
>JBCBDN010000388.1:0-3079 GCA_038529685.1 Cyanobacteria bacterium J06598_1
GATCTTGTATAGGCGGGGCGCTATGGGGAGAAACACTGCCAGGTCGGGCGATCGAAGGTGCGCCAGAGGCTCTGTTATTAGCGTCTATGGCTCTAGATCGACTAACCCCTTCTGCGCCAGCAGAATTCCTTGGGAAAGAGAACGAGCCTTGCCGAAGCCGATTCGCACTTGACTGACTCACATTCAACTGACCTACAGTCGAATGTGAGTCAGTCGGCTGGCTTGCCGTAGGCTGACCTGTCGCGGCAGGAGACCCAGGCGACTGATATTGAGTCTGCACGGAAGAGGGCGCTTGGGGAAACGGCCCTTGAAAAGATGGCTGCTGAAAAGCCGGAGGGGGCGTAATCGGTGGCGGGGGTGCTGGAAGCCCTGACGTCTCAGGCGTCTGCTCTACCTGGCTATCTGAGGCTGCTCCACTGCCTAATCCGGCTAACTTTCGCTGTAATCTAACCCTAGCTGCCATCACACCCAAAGCGGCCTCAGCTTCATTCTCAAGGCCATTTTGGTGCTCGTTCAGCAGGCTATTTTGGTCAGTATTGCTGCCGGAACTATCGGCTGAGGCATCATCCATGGGCACTGGATTATTCGCCAAAAACCAGTCTCCTTCGTTACTGTCGTTCGTTACGGGTAGTCGTCTATTTTCGGGCGCTTACGCCTAAGCATCTACGCCCTAGAAGCCTACTCATAGTAACTCCATCCCCACCAAGGGCTCACCTCAACGACCCCACGCTCTGTAAATACAACCCGGTAGTCTACTGACGGAGCAGCTTCTGGGGCAGATTCTACCAGATTGGGGAGAGGCGTTTCACCAACGGCTTTGGCATCGCTAGCGGCCACAGGCTGATAGCCCGTGATAGTCCCCTCTTCAGTAATTCGCACGCGATAGCTGACAGCATCGCTACCCACACGAGGGCTATCTCGATTGTCAACGATAGTGCGCTTGAGCTTGTTGTTTAGGGTCTCCACCTCGAAATAATTCCGCAAGGTTGCAGGCGGCTCATCTGCAAAGGTTGCGCTGGCAGCGTTAGCTGCGATTTCTGTGGCCTCGCCGCTGGACTCTGCGGCATTTTGCTCGGCAGCCTCTGCAAACTCGTCGTAGCTGCTGAAGTCGGCATCATTGTCAGCATTTTCTACCACACCATCTCCATCTGCTGTCGAATCATTATCTACGACGGCTGTTTCAGCATCAGTCGGTTCAGTGTCAGTTGGTTCAGTGTCAGTCGGTTCAGCGGTTTCAGTAGCCGGCGCCTCTAGCTCAGCCGAAGCCACAGCGGTACCTAACTGAGCCGGGTTAACTTCTACACCCTCTGGCGTAAAGGCAACTTGGTACTGAGCGATCGCCTGGTTCTCTTGCTCAGCAGCATCTGCATTGTCTCTCGCCAGGCGGGGTAAAGGGGTCCTATCAATGTTGCGACTAGCCGCTTCATTGTTGAACTTAAAGCCCACCACGTCACCCGTCTCATTGACAGCGACCTGATAGTCCAACGGCTCAGAAAAGTCAGTACCTGGAGCAATTTCGTCGTTGATCTGAGTTTCTAAACGCTGCTGAAGGTCAGCAATTTCAGCGTCGTCTGTGATTTTCGGCGAGCGATCCCAAATAGGACTAGAGGGGTTGGCAGCTGCAATACTACTAATATCTGTATTTGAATCGCTATCACCAGCAGGGGGCTCGCTATTGGCACCCTCGCTGACGCCATCTGCTAGCGACACCTCTTCAGCGCCAGGCGCACGGGTGTCCAGACTCGGATCGCGCAGCTCGGGCACAGGCAATAGACCAAAGGCCATCGTAGCGGCCACCAGGCTACCAACACCCAATACCGCAGGAAGGGCGCGATCGCTCAACGGCTCATCGGTACGAACAAATCTACGAGGTAAAGGAGAAAGCGCAGGCTCTAGCTCTGGCAGCGTTTGAGTATCGTCAAAAAACTGATCAACCGCTTCGGTCAGATCAAAAAGCTGTACAGCAGAGAGCTTAATATCGATAGCGCGGCCATCGCCGGATTCGCCAAGGTCGGCAATCTCAGGCTGAACAACCAGGTGGTGGTAAGGGCCATCACCGGGGTTGATGTGAACCAGCAGGGGTTCTCCCTCAATCACTTGAGGATGGGCATAGCCACTGAGCACTTCTTGCCCGTACTGGCTGACCGCTCGGACCAATGCGGCAAAAAAGTTATAGCCCCCGTTAAGCGATCGCTCTAGGCCGCTAATGCGACACTCCGCATTCACCAGCAGCGACATAACATCCTCTTGACCAGGGGTCGGATCAATGCTCAAGCCATCTAGGATGAGGCTGCAATTTGGCAGCTGATACTGTCTTTGGATGCTCATGACACTTCTCCATCAAATAGGCTAGTCCAAAGGCGATCTGCGCCCTCTGTGCCCGTACAGAATAATAGTTTCGTCAGCAGCTCAATGGCCAGCTCGTTGAGCTTTTCATCAGTACTGTAAGCAATCACACCGGAACGTTTTGCATTCATGCGGGCTCTAAAGTGTGAGCGAAAGCGCGCCAAATAATCAGAAAGCCTGAAATGGTGATCAAATGAAAGCTCCTGGTCGCTCAGCTGCTGATACCCCAGCAGCAGCTGCCTGATTAGCACCGTCAAACGGCGGGCCAAAAAGCAGGTAATCAGCACCAGCGCCTTCCCCTCTTCCAGGGACATCGGCTGCCGCTGACTAAAACGTCTCAGTGGATTGCTGCTACGAAGCAGCCAAAGATTAACGCGACCACGAACGACATCTTCTAGGCCCAATTCTTTAGCTGAGGCCAGCATGGCTTCAGCGCCACCTAAATCTAGGGCTTCAATGGCCAACAGTAGCAGGTCAATCTGCGTTTTTGCCCGCCTAGAACACTCTTTCGGGATACCCGCAGGTGTGCTCAGCTGGTCAATCAGCTGAGGGGTTTGGGGCTCGGTGGTGGGGGGACTCTGTACTTGCATACGTTGGCGACTATTCACTCAGAGGTCTTATCAAAACACATTTACGAACGATTAAGGCATAACCAGCTAATAAATTTAGATGCCTGCTTTAAAAGGCTCCGTCAGACACTGGCTGCCAGCACTGGATGGCTGCTAAAGATGCC
>JBCBDN010000389.1:0-3073 GCA_038529685.1 Cyanobacteria bacterium J06598_1
GAGCCACGCAACCCCGCAGACCAGCAGCGGAAACGTCGCGGTGACGCCAAAAATGAACTGGGTACTGGTGCGCTCTAGCAACAGCCCGCCTAGGTAGGCGGTGATGAGCCCGCCGATTGCGGATGCCCCCCACGCTAAGGACTGTAGGGTGCCTGCACTGCCTTGGCCTTCTTTTCGGGCCCGCTCTACCACCAGTGAATCGACGATCACGTCGGAGATTGCGACAGATAGAGAGGATAGGAGGATGGCAGCGGTGGCGGCGATCGCAGTGTTGACCACAGTGGCCATTGCTAACCAGGCGATCGCACCCAAAACCCCAGAAATAATTAGATAGGGCCGCCGCCGATAGCGAAAAATCGGCAGCCCATCAGACAAAAAACCAAATACTGGCTTAATGGTCCAAGGCAGCGCCGCAATTCCCATCAGTGCCGCAACTTCAGCAGGCGACAGCGCAATGCTGTCTTTAAGGAAAAAGCTCACCGCTAGGCGAGAGAGCCCCAAGATGCCTTGCACAAAGTAGACCGTTAGGATCGCACTCAGCTCTAGCGTCAGGGGTTGACCAAGGAGGATTCGTTTTTCTATAAAACCTTTAATCTGCTGCCCTTTAGAAAGCTCAGAAGAGGATGACGCCGTCATATGAAGAAATGTAATTTCCCTATTATGATAGCGGGGTTCTCGGCTTTGTTAAGAAAAGTATCTCCAGAGAAAGACCCGAGAAAGAAAAGGCTCAATGGTTTAAATTGCGTTAGCGTTTGCGATGATACTCGCATCCCTCGTTGAAGCTACTGACATACGACCTATACCACTGATTAAAGTTCAAACCTCTGTAGATGCGCCCGCTAAAACCACGATTGAAGATCTGCTCAAGCAGCTGTCGGCTAGCCTCTCAAAACATTTGGGCAAGCCAGAGTCCTATGTGATGACAGCATTTGAGCCAGGAACCGCGATGACGTTCGGCGGCACTACCGACCCGGCTTGCTATATCCAAATCAAGAGTGTTGGCACGATGGGTGGCGACCGCACCCAGGCCATGAGTCAAGACTTCTGTGCCAAAGTCCAAGCAGCTCTAGGCGTCCCACCCAATCGCACCTACATCGACTTTGCTGACAGTAAAGGTGCCATGTGGGGTTGGAATGGCACCACCTTTGGTTGATCATTGACTGGCTAGCAGCTGACTGGCTAGCAGCTGACTGGCTAACAGCTGATTATGGTTTTGCGGGTTCTTCTTTTTTGACCCCAAAATACTGATCTAGCACCTGCTTCACCATCGGTGCTGCAAATGAACCGCCGCCGCCGCCTGAGTGCTCACCAAAAGCGACCACCACAATCTCAGGGTTCTCATAAGGACCATAGGCCCCAAACCAAGTGTGGTTCTCACGCGGCGGCGCTTCTGCCGTTCCGCTCTTCCCAGCAATCGGCGGTAGCTTCGGGTCGTTCACCGCGCCCCCGGTTCCGGCTGACACGACTTGTCTCAATCCTTCTTGCAGCACTTTTACCGTACTCGGTGCTAATCCTAAAGACTTACGCGAGTTCTCAGCGCTCTCGTCATTCATGACAAAGTGCGGCGTGACATGGTCGCCCCCGTTCGCCACGATTGCAAACATCACAGCAATTTGCAGCGGCGTAGCGAGTACATTCCCCTGCCCAATAGAAGCATTAATGGTGTCGCCCAAATACCACTCCTCTCCCAGCACTTCCATTTTCCAGTCTTCATCGGGTACTAACCCCTTGTCTTCTTCAAATCCCAGCTCAATCCCAGTTTTTTTCCCTAGGCCGTAGGCGTACATCCACTTCTGTAGCGACTTTTCCCCGACGCCTCGGCCAATCTGGTAAAAGAACGTGTCGCTACTCCAGGCCAAGGCCCCGCGAAAGCCCAACGGCCCGAATCCTGCATTGTTCCAGTCCCAAAACTGAATGCCACCAATGTTTAAGAATGCATAGGTCGGGAGCACCACTTCTGGGTCGTACTTGCCAGACTCCATACCTGCCGTGGCTGTGATTACCTTGAACGTACTGGCGGGCGCGTAGGCACGCATGGCCCGGTTTACTAACGGATAGCCATTTTTGGTGATTTGCTCCCACTGCGCCTGGGTAATCCGCGTTGAGAAAATATTCGGGTCAAAGGTTGGTCGGCTCACCATCGCCCGCACTGCGCCATCTCGCGGATCGATAGCCACAATCGCGCCGATTTTGTCGCCTATCGCTTCTTCTGCCGCCCTTTGCAGCTCCAAATCCAGCGTAATTTGAACGTCTTGCCCAGAGATAGACGGCTTTTCCCCAATGACGCTCAGTACTCGGCCACTGCTGTCGACTTCTACCTGCTGGCCGCCCCACTGACCGCGCAAAGTAGTCTCTAGGGCCATTTCTAGGCCCATTTTTCCAATCACATCGCCTAGGCGATACTCACCTTCACTCTCTTTGAGCTCTTCTAGCTCGGCGTCATTCAGTTCTCCGGTGTAGCCCAATACATGGGCGCCTAGGTCGCCTCGTGGATAGTTGCGAACCGCTTCGGCCTCTACTCTTACGCCAGGCAGGTCGGAGGCATATTCTGCGATCGCCGTCGTTTGCGCAGAGCTAACGCCCCGTGAAATGGGCACTGACTTGTTGAGGTTGTAGCTGCTTTGCTCTAGGCGATCGCTAATTTCAACCGCAGGCACATCCAAAATCTGAGCCAAGCGCTCAATCACTCGCGTTTTATCGGCTTCTTCCTTCGGTAGCGCAATCGGCCAAATAGAAACCGAGTGGGACAGCCTAGAGCCTACAAGCACCTCCCCCTTTCTATCTAAAATATTGCCTCTTGCGGGTCGCCTGGGCAGCAGCAAAATGCGGTTGTCTTCAGCTAGCTCACGATTGCGTTCGCCCTGTACTAGCTGTAGGTAGGCCAGCCGACTACCGATGCCGCCAAGCATTACTAGGCTTAGCAGCAGCATGATAAATACAGACTGATACTGGCGGCCAACTGTGCGGCCGCCCTTTTTTTCACTAAAGCTAGATGCGCGCTGAGAAAAAGACATGGCGTTAGTTATCGAGAACGCTAGGTCGCGGTGGTGAGGGTGCAGGGGCAGGGGCCGGT
>JBCBDN010000390.1:0-3048 GCA_038529685.1 Cyanobacteria bacterium J06598_1
AACACCTGAAGCGATTTTTACCGATTGGTGTGCTGCTAGGGCTGATTTTGAGCTATTTGGTGGTGACGAACCCGGCGGTGATTACGGGCCGGGTAAACAGCTTGATTTCTCGCTGGCAGGCGTCGCCGCCTCAGCAGTTCATTGCTGAGCAGTTTGGTCAGGTATGGGATGAGCAAGAAGGTATTTTTGGTAACGGTGTGGGGCGGGCCACGAACTCAGCGCGGTCGTTTGGAAAAACGACGCTGCTTGAGACCTACCATCCAAAGCTGATTTTTGAGCTGGGTCCGATTGGTTTGATAGCCACACTGGCGGTATATACAGCGCTGACGGTAGCGACTTTCCGGGTGTATCGCAAAACAAAGAATAAAAGTTTGCGGGGCTATGCGGCTTCAATGTGGGTGTTTGTGGCATTTATCAGCTACTGCCCCTATTACTATCCGCTCGATGTGGACCCGGTGGCGGTTTACTACTGGTTAGCGGCAGGAATTGTGCTCAAAATTCCTGAGATAGAACAGCAGGAGGCAGATAAGGCAGCGTTGCTGGCCAATCCGGATCAGACGATAGAACCGAAGAAAGGAAAGAAGCGGCGGCAGAAAGCGACCCCGAAATTTGGGTAGGTGCGGGCTGTTGAGAGATTGGCCTGCTGATAAAAAAAGAGTAATCGTTAAAGACATGCATAAGGCGACAGATGAGATGACAGCTACTGAAGATGGGGCAGCCAGTTTGACAGCCAGTTTGACAGCCAGTTCAGCGGTTAAGGCGCCGTTGATTTCGGTGGTGATTCCGACGTACGGGCGCGAGGATGTGCTGTGCGACACGATCAAAAGCGTGTTGGCTCAGACCTATTCGGCCTACGAAGTGGTGGTGGTAGATCAAACTCAGGTGCATAAGCTTGAGACACAGGCTTTTTTGGACCAGATGGCTGAAGATGGAAAAATTCAGCTGTACAAGGTGGCGTGGGCTAGCCTGCCAGCGGCTCGGAACTACGCAATTGAGCGATCGCACGGCGACCTGTTCCTGTTCTTAGACGACGACGTGGAGCTGCCAGAAGGCTGCTTAGCGGCTCACGCAAAAGGGTTTGAAGGGCGGCCAGAGGTGGGTGCGATCGCAGGTCGAGTGTTCGATCGGATGAAGCTATCCGAATCTACTAAGCCCCTGATCGAAACCCTCCCGCCTGAGGCGATGGACCCTGGCATTGCCTGGTATCACATTGACTTAGTGCACACTGTAAAGCCGCAGCAGGTGCTGACCGCGCGGGGCTGCAATATGTCTTTCCGGCGAGAGATTTTTGAGCAGCATGGCCTGCGGTTTGACGAGCGCTTTCAGGGCAGTGCGGTGCGAGAAGAGTCTGACTTTTGCCTGCGGGTGCGCAAAACGGGGCTGATCATTTGGTATGAGCCAGAGGCTCACCTGGTGCATTTGGGCGAAGAGACCGGCGGCTGTCATGACATTAGTACGCGATCGCTCAAGTACCAGACGACGTTTTACCACAATCACTTTTTGATGGCGCTCAAAAACCTAACGACGCCTCAGCTGCTAAAGCTTTCAAGCAATTTGTTTGACTGCCACGTGCTGGGTAACCCTCCTTGCAACAAAGGCGGTGGCCCGGTAAAAATTGTCAGCCGGTTTGGATTTTACGTGCTGGGCTTTTTGCAGGCTTGCTGGACGCTAATGAAGCCAGGGAATCGGAATGGACGGCTGTACAGTCAGCCGGTTTCAATGCCCGTCTCGATGCCAGTCTCAATGCCAGTCTCAACGGGTGGTGAACGGTAAGAGATATGAAAATTCTTGTTGCCAGCCATACCTATATTGTTGATCTTAACTGTGAAAAGCTGCGATCGCTCACCCGCATAGATCCCAACGTAGAAGTCACTGTTGTCGTGCCCAAGCGCTGGACCCCGGGCGGTGTGCAAAGTCGAAAAATAGAAACTCAGCCCAAGGAAGAAGGCCGCTTCAGAGTGGTCCCGGTGGATAACTTTAGTGAAAACAACCAGGGTTTGTTGAGCTTTGGGGCTGAGATTGTTTCTGTGCTGCGCTCGTTTCACCCCGACATTATTCAGATGGAGCAAGGGTCAAAGTCTTTGGGCTATGCCGAACTCATCACCCTGAACCGGCTGCTGCGCCTCAAGGCCAAAAATGTCTTTTTCACCTGGTGGAATTTACCCTACGAGGTTAAATTTCCACTCTCTTTGCTAGAGCGCTACAACCTGCGCCACACTGATGGCCTGGTGGTGGGCAATCAGGATGGCGCAGATATTTTGAAGGAGCACGGCTACCACGGTCCGGCCTGTGTGATGCCACAGCTAGGGGTAGATGAGCGATTGTTCAAGCCCGCTGAACAGCCGGCGCTAGCCGCTCAACATGGCATCGCGCCAGAAGACTTTGTAGTGGGCTTTGTCGGGCGCTTTGTGCCTGAGAAAGGTCTCGTTACGCTATTTAACGCACTCGGTAAGCTCCAAGCCCAGGGCATGCCTCGTCCGTGGAAGCTGCTGCTGCTAGGGCGCGGTGAGCTGAAAGAGACGCTACAGCAGCTGGCGACGGAGCAGGGGATTGCTGAGCGAATTATTTGGATTGAGAGCGTGCCCCATGCGGATGTGCCGCGCTATATCAACCTGATGGACACGTTGATTTTGCCGTCGGAGACGACCTATCAGTTTAAGACGCTGAGCGCGGTGGGTTGGAAAGAACAGTTTGGCCACGTGATTATTGAGGCGATGGCCTGTCGGGTGCCGGTGATTGGCTCCGACTCGGGCGAGATTCCGCACGTGATTAAAGAAGATGGACTGGTGTTTCCGGAAGGTGATGCTGCGGCTTTAGCAGAGAGAATTGCGCTGCTGATAGAAAAGCCCGAACAGCAGGATGCGCTGGCTGAAAAAGGCTATCAGCGGGCGATGGCTGAGTATACGAATGACGCGCTGGCGACTCGGCAGCTAGCGTTTTATCAGACGTTAGTGTAGCTAGCAAACTTAAATATAGCCTTCCGCGCTTAGCTTTAGACACTACGAACAGTTACACCCCTTACTATGTAGAGCGCATAGCGCATAGCAA
>JBCBDN010000391.1:0-3046 GCA_038529685.1 Cyanobacteria bacterium J06598_1
CGTGGCATCGGTGCCCGTGTTCTCCCATACCTTGGCCAGCATTTCGTTGACCTCGGCGGCGGCTTTTGCATTTTCAACCAGTTCAGCGGCGTCGCCTTTGGCCCGCAGGGCTTGGGCTTCTCTACGGGCTTCGGCGGGGAGTACCTGCTCAGCTTGTAGGCGCAGGCGCTCTAGCTTGGCCCGGACGGATTGGAGCTGCTGCTCGGCGCGGGCTCTGGCTTCTCTGGCAGCGGCTGTGGTGCGCTCTTCTTCTGATTTAGATCGCTGGTCAAGCTCGGCTTTGATTTTACGCAGCTGGTTTTGCTTTTCTTGGGTGATGGTGAGGCTTTGGGATTTATACATTGCTGCGCGTTTTTCGCAGTCAGCTTCAATCCGTTCAGCTTCGCCCAGGGCTTCGGCTTCGGCAATTTCGGCATCGCGGATGATTTTGGCGATTTGGCGGCGACCAATGGAGCTAAGGTAGTCCACGTCGTCGGTGACGCTTTGTACTTTCAGGGTGTCTAGGTGGAGGCCCAGCTTATTGAGGTCGCGGGCGACGTCCTCAGCGATGCGTTCGGCAAAGTGGAGGCGGTCTTCGTTGACCTGCTCAGGGGTGAGGTTGGCGACGACGCCGCGCAGGTTACCTTCGAGGGTTTCTCGGACAACGCGGCGAATTTCGGAGCGGTTGCGCCCGAGGAAACGCTCGATGGCGTTGCCGACGATGCTCCGTTTGCTCGAAATTTTGACCGTTGCGATCGCCTGAATATTTAGCGGCGTGCCCCCTTTGGCGTAGGAGTTGCTCACTTCTACCGGAATGGGCATGGTGGTCATGTCCATTTTTTCCACCCGTTCAATGATGGGGATAACAAAGGCCCTGCCCCCGAAAATCACCCGGTAGCCCACTTCTTTGCCGTTGGCTTGCTTATATTTGCGGCCCGAGACGATCAAAATTTCGTTGGGTTTGCAAATGCGGAGACAGGTTTTGATGAGTGCGATCGCAGCAACGGCACTAACCAACGTGATCGTAATCGCCCCGCCTGCTAATATTCCGCTGGCGTTTGTCGTTTCAATGTCAGCACGTCCTAGTAGGGGCGCGACAGGCTCAGCAGCCTGCGCTTGCAGATAAACGGGCTGTTCGTCGCCATCAGGTTGTTTAGCCCATGGCTGATCCATCAGGAGACTAGCCTCTGTTTGAAAAGTTTGTTCACTCAAAGTTTGTTCACTCATAGTGTGTGACGTAAAGAATGTTGTGTGATGAATTCTGAAAGGGCTAGAACGATACCGACTGAGCAGTGTCTATTCAATGCGCTCTGCATTGCCGGTCCCTTCCTGCTGCCGGAGACTGTTTTCGGCTGAAACGACCCACAGTCGGTTTTGGCTACGGCCTACGACTAAAATCGAGTCGCCGGGGTTAAAGTCACGCTCTTCGTCGGTCTGCGCGACAAGGTGCAATGTGCTGCCGCCGACTTCTAGGACTACCTTGCCTTTGCTACTGGCGTTAAAGGGCAGCTCCACGGTGCCCATGAGGCCTGCAAAGTCTTTACTGCGCACAAGACTATTGACCTGGCGGTTTTTGAGGCTGCGTAAAATGCTGACCAATCCGCCCCCGCAGACAACGCCCATGGCCAGTGCGATCGCAAATCCGACCATCACCGGTAAATTAGGCTCCACCCAGCTCAGTACTAATCCCGTTAGACCAAAGAAGCAGCCTCCAAATGTCCAGAACTTAAAGCTAGTAATAATTGAGAGCCAGCCGGGAATTCGTCTGCGCTTACGGTTTGCACTGCGCGCTAAGTCAAGATCGGTATCTATTTGGAAGTCAGTGTCTGTATCGGCATCAATATCGGCATCAATATCGGCATCAAAGTCAGCTTCTATGTCTAGATCCGCATCAAGATCAACATTAATGTCAGCATCAAAGTCAGCATCAGCATCCCCGAGGATGTCTCCTCCTCCAACCATAGAAAGGGCGACAAATGCGCCACCCACAGCGAAACAAAACCAATAGATTGACTGCACAGCGATTGCTCTTAAGATGAACGACTAGACATTACAACAGGGTCTGCGCATATCAGGAGGGCTTACGAATGATGACTCATCTCTGACGCTCTGCTGACAGATAGACTTAGACCCCAAAAGCCAACTCCATCCTGTAGGTAGATACCTAAAATATGGACTCAATTCCCGAAAGTCTTTACAAAAAAACCACCTTAGACTGAAAGAATCACATAAAAAAAGGGAACGCCCTTTCAAAGAGCATTCCCGGTACCGTCAATCAACTAAAGCTGTTCGGTTATTTTTAGCGAAGATGTTTCCTGACTTCTTCGCTAAGCCGCTAGCTAGGCTTTTTCTCAGGCATGAGGCACTTGTCCGAGTCACAGCCTGCGGGGCCTGCTTCTACCAGCTCGCCAGCATCATGCTGTTCTAAAGCTGCGTGGAAGTTGTCTGTGGTTCGGCGCGATCGCACCTCATCCAACATCGCCTCATACTCCGCCTTCGTAATCGGCTCAAACGGCAGCCGTGGGAAGGTTTGTACATCATCAAACCGGGCTAGCAGCGCCGCTGAAATGTAGCCTTCATCATTTTCAATTGCCGCATGAATGCGATCGGCCAATGGTTCAACCTCATGCTCACGCAGCTCTACTGTGGCAGACGTATTGTGCGCGGTGTAGTGCTTTTGCACCTGCATATAAAAGTCAAACTGTGCTAGAGCCGAGAACTTTTCAATGGCGACTTCATCGGCACCCGGCAGGTTAGCCCAGTCCACTTCTACTGGTAGCTCTACCAGCCACTCAGTACATCTAGGGTCAAACGGATCGTTGAGCAAGTTGCCGTTTTCATCCTTATCAGACTGAGACGGAATTACTGAGTAACCGTAGGCGATGCAGGCTAAGGCAACCGGATCGTCCTTGCGGAACGTGATGCGGCGAATGAATCGTTGCGCTTTAGGTGGGTGCCAGCCGGAAGATGCGCCGGTTAGCAGGCTTTTAGTACCCGCAGGTTGCACCGTGGTGCAGCGATTAGGACGGCGGATGTTATGGCGATCGCAATACTCCCAAACGGTTTC
>JBCBDN010000392.1:0-3042 GCA_038529685.1 Cyanobacteria bacterium J06598_1
CAGAATTTAGCGCGGCGCGGCTGGATCACTGGCTGCTGGTTTGTAGCTTTGTGAGTGTGGCTGGCTGGGGGCTATGGCTTTGTTGGCGTTGGCGCAATGAGGCTGTGATTAGGCGTCGGCGTATTCGCTTGACCCGGCGTTGGTCGGGGGCTGTATGGCGTGCTCAAGGCGATTCTTTGGCGCTGAAAGCGCAAGCTTCTGAATCGTTGAAGGTGAATACGGGGCTGGTAGAGCTTGACCTAGTGGCTATGAGACGATCTTCATTGGGCTCGCGCTCTTCGGCAAAGCGAGATTTAAGGTGATTTTTTAGTGTTGGCTAAGGTCGTGATTTAAACTACTTAATAGACTCTCTTATTCAGCATTAGCCGTAAAATATGTCCCGCTCACGTCCCTGGTCTGCTCATTTACCTAGCGGGTGGGCGATCCTTTCTCAAAACGGCTTCGCGATCGCAACCTGGATCATCGCAGCTTTAGTCTGCCTACCTGTTCTCGTAGTCCTCGGCAGTGTCTTCGCCAACACGGGCGAAATCTGGGCACACCTTGCGCAGACGGTGCTCACCAAATATGTAACCAACTCGCTAATGCTGATGGTGGGCGTAGGGGTAGGTGTGCTGACGATTGGCGTGGGCACCGCCTGGCTCGTGACGATGTGCGAGTTTTGGGGCGTGCGTATTTTTGAGTGGGCGCTGCTGTTGCCATTGGCTGCGCCCGCCTATCTGTTGGCCTATACCTACACAGACTGGCTAGAGTACTACGGGCCGATTCAAACGGGGCTGAGATCGCTCTTCGGTTGGGAAACAGCCTCGGCCTATTGGTTTCCAAATGTGCGGTCGGTGTGGGGTGCGATCGCCATGTTCACCCTGACGCTCTACCCCTACGTTTATATGCTGGCGCGAGTCGCCTTTTTGGAACAGTCTATCTGCACGATTGAAGCTAGCCGCTCGCTGGGCTGTGGCCCTTGGCGTAGCTTTTCAAAGGTCGCGGTACCGCTGGCTCGGCCTGCCATTATTGCAGGGCTGTCTTTAGCGCTGATGGAAACGCTCAACGACTTTGGCACGGTGCAGTACTTTAGTGTCGCGACCTTTACAACGGGCATTTACCGCACGTGGTTTGGGATGGGAGAGCGGGTGGCGGCAGCTCAGCTGTCGGCCATGCTGATGCTGTTTATTTTGGCGCTGATTTTGCTGGAGCGCTGGTCGCGCAGGCAGGCGAAGTATTACCAGGCCAACAACAGTGTGCAGGTAATGAGCCGCTATTCGCTGGGGGGATGGCGGGGAGCGCTGGCTTTTTGGGCCTGTCTGTTACCGATTGCGCTGGGGCTGCTGCTGCCCGCTGCACTGCTGTTGCAGATGGTGCTGAAGAATGTGGAGAGTGCTTTGGGCAATCGTTTTGTAGAGCTAGCGAGCAATAGTTTGCTGCTGGCTGGGATGACGGCGGCGATCGCACTTTTCCTGTCCCTAATCTTGGCCTACGGTCAGCGCCTTAATAACAACCGCTTTATCCGCATGGGCGTTCGCCTCGCTGCGATGGGCTACGGCATTCCTGGCGCGGTCATCGCCGTCGGCATCTTGATTCCTGTTACTCGCTTAGACAACACCATCGCGAACTGGGCAAAAGCGGTTTTTAACACGTCCCCCGGCCTGCTAATTAGCGGGACTATCACAGCTTTAGTCTTTGCCTACCTCGTTCGTTTCCTAGCTGTGGCCCTTGGTTCGGTGGAATCGGGTCTGGGCAAAATTCGTCCCAACTTAGACGATGCTGCTCGCAGCTTGGGCTACACCCCAACCGAAACCTTGGCCAAAGTCCACACGCCGCTGATGACCAGCAGCCTACTCACCGCCGTCATGCTGGTGTTTGTGGATGTGATGAAAGAGCTACCCGCAACCTTGGTAATGCGGCCTTTTAACTTCGATACGCTAGCGGTGCGGGTGTATCAATACGCTTCTGATGAGCGCTTGGTGGAGGCCGCTGCCCCGGCGCTCACGATTTTGCTGGTGGGACTGATCCCGGTGGTGGTGCTCAGCTGGCAGATTAGTCAGCGTCACCAGGGCCGGCAGTAAGGGGTTGCCAGTAGAGATTTGGCCGTAAAAATGAGCGGTAAAGACTTTTAGTGGATTTTCATAATCCTGTCTAGCTCTAAATTTATAGTGAACACTGGCCCTTTTACTTTTTGCTATGGCCCTTTCGCTGTGGCCCGTTCTCTATGGCTAAATCTCCTGTATCTGCTCAGTCTTCTGACCCCAACAGCGCTTATACAGCCGGCGGTCGTCCACCCATAGACCCGTTTAAAGAGCCGATTCCTTGGCTGGAAGCGTTTTGGCAGTTTTCGCGTCCGCATACGATTATTGGCACGAGTTTGAGCGCGGTGGCGTTGCTCGCGATCGCGCTGGCTGCCCATCTGGCCGCCACACCATCGCCGCTGAACTGGGGATTGATTATTTCTAGCTGGATGCTGGCCTGGATTGCTTGCCTTTGCGGCAACGTGTACATTGTTGGGCTCAATCAGGTAGAAGATATTGCCATTGATCGGATTAACAAGCCGTATTTGCCAATTGCCTCGGGCGAATTTACCAAAAAACAGGGGCAGCGGCTGGTGTGGCTGATGGGGGCAGGTGCGATCGCGCTTTCTTTGATCTCACAAAACATCTTTCTCATCCTTACGGTTGTTTTGAGTCTCATCATTGGTACCGCTTATTCCATGCCGCCGGTTCGGCTCAAGCGCTTTCCCTTTTGGGCGTCCATGTGCATTTTGGTGGTGCGCGGGGCGATTGTGAATTTGGGGCTGTATTTGTACTTTTCTACTCAGCTAGGTCTGGGCGTGGTGGTGCCAGCGAGGGTGTGGGCGCTGATGCTGTTTGTGCTGGTGTTTAGCTTTGCGATCGCCATTTTCAAAGACATTCCTGATCTCGAAGGCGATCGCCAATTCAACATCTCTACCTACACGCTTCAACTCGGCCAAAAAAAGGTCTTTAACCTTGCTCGCTGGGTGCTTACTGCCTGCTATGGCGGTTTGATTGTATCTGCGCCCTTTTTGCCTGGTGT
>JBCBDN010000393.1:0-3032 GCA_038529685.1 Cyanobacteria bacterium J06598_1
TCAGACTCAATCACGCCCTGTCTCAAAATACGCAGGAGCTGAAGGGTCGCTATCTGAAACTCATCTTGAGAGACCGTTAGTTGACCGTTCAAAAGCTGTTCCATTAGAGCCAGCATGCCGCCAATATAAAAAGTTGCGACGACCTGACTCTCCTTTTCACTGAGTTCCGTTTCGCGCTGCGAGTAGGTTTCCAAAAAAGAGGCCAGCATCATCTTACGAACGTCAGTGCCGACGTATTGCAGCGCTATACCGATTAGGCGAACCCGGCTTGGGTCAGCTAAATCCATTTGTTGAGCTGAGCCGAACGAAGCCGCATCACCCTTTTCAAGATACAAATCGACTTTTTCCTGATTAATTGTTTTTTGAAAGCTTGCGAAAAAGTCAGCAACGCTAGCGAGAAGCAACGCCTCCTTACTCTCGTAGTGCTGATAAAAGGTGACACGAGCAATGTCCGCCTGTTTACAAATATCTGTAATTGAAAGATCACTAAAAGACTTCCCCTCTAACAGCGTGTTGAGAGAGTCTTGCAGTAGCCGCCGCGTTCTTCGGATACGAGGGTCTTTTGGAATATCCGCTGAATGCTCGCTCGACTGGCCGCTCATATAACTCGCTCTTGACTTGTACCTATCATCGCACAAACCTACAGTTGACATTTAACTTACATCTGTTAGCCTTAAAACTTACAAGTGTTAGTTAAGTCGATTGCACAGCATTCCTATGAATACTTCAACGCCTTTTGCCAGCGACACACAGCCTAAGCCACCAGCGATCGCACTATTCATCCAAGTCATTCAGATAGCTGCGATCACCTGCCTCGCCCTTATTCTGTGGCCCCTTTATGCGATCGCCTGCCTCATTTGGCACAGGCCGCCCACCGTGCCTCACTTACCCCAAGCCAAGCGATACCTACAGCTCGCATGGTCTGTAAATCCTCCAGCCCCAGGACTGTCTCGCCAAGCCAGAATCTGGCTCACCCTTAGCATTATTCGCAAGCTGCTAATGACACCGATCCAGGGATTGGCGTGGCTGCTCGACGAGCTGTTGTATGGCAAAGCGTTGAACCATGCCAAGGTCACCGCACCGCTGTTTGTCATCAGTGGCGGACGCAGCGGCAGCACTCAAATAACGCGCTACATCGAAGCCGACCTGGCGATAACTGCGCCCAGCTTACTGCAGTGTATGTTTCCTTATTTGTGGCTATGGAAGCTGCTGCCAAACACACTTGGCCGCCTGGTAACGCCAGAGAAAGTGCGCAATCTGTTGGCTGCTATGATGCCGCCCGAACTCCTCGAACGCCACGAATTTGACCCGTTCAAAGCCGATACTTTTGATGGTGCAATGTACGCCTCACATCTAACGCCCCTCGCTATTTATCTAGGACCAGAGGTTGCAGCAAGAGAGTTCAATTTTGCGGCTTTTCCAGCGAGCGATCGCACAGCCTTAGAACAAAACGCCGTACAGCTCATTGACCGAATCGGTCGCAAGCAGCTCCTATTTACTGGCGAGGCCACCTCACAAGCCCCCCGCCGTCTCTTCATCAAAGGTCACTTTCTCTGCGCAGCTGCAGCACTGGCGCGTCACTACCCCGATGCCGTTTTCCTCACGCTCATACGCGACCCTGCCAAGCGCCTGCAAAGCGGCATTAATTATCTACGGGTCAATCCTAGCGATCCGGCGATGGGGCCACCGCCTTGGGCATGGCTGGCCGCGTGGCTGCTAAAAACAGAGAGCGACTACTGCCGCATTGAGCAGGCTTGGTATTCGCAAAGAGGTGGTGCAACAAGATGCGTAGTGCGGTTTGCAGATTTTGTTGCTGACCTGGAAGGAACCCTGCAGCAGGTTTACCAAGAATGCTTTAACCAAAATCAGCTGCCACCGCATGTGCCGCGATCGCATCCGCCGAGAGAACGAAAAAACTACCTCGTCAACTACTCACTAGCTAAGCTAGGTATAGACGAAACAGAACTCCGCAAACAGCTAGCTGACTATGTTAGCTGGTGTCAGCCTACTCGCCATCGGGCCACTGGTCATCAACCTGAGGAGAAGGAGACAATATCATGACTGAGCTAATGCGAGCGTTACGCTATCCGTGGCGGGGTGAAGGGTGGTTCTGGCGTATGCTGCCGTTAGCCTTTTGGCAACTGGTCCCACTCATTGGACAAACGATACTTATTGGCTATGGCCTATCGGTGGTTCGGGCGACTTGCCGCCAGCAGACTAACCTGCCCAAACTACAACTAAAACAGTCGCTAATCGACGGATTGCGACTAGTCGCCGTTGGATTCTTATACTGTTTTCCCATCATCCTGATGGTCCTATTAACCTTTAGTACCAGCAACGAAGCTAAAATAACTGGCAGCGTTCCTCCCATTGCTTTTACAGCGGTTATGTTCCTTTATCTCAGAATGAGCGGAGAGATTATTAAGCGGCGGCCAGCACTGAAGTCGACATTCTCTACAGTCAACAAAATAGTCACGGCCATCTTTATCACGTTTGTTGCGATACGCCTGTACAGTCTGTTTACAGCGCTCCGTAGCGGGCTACAGCTCAGTGCAGTAAAAATAGATAGCAGCAGCATGGTAATGCTGGGATTAGCCTCGCTAATCTCAGCCGTAATTGTTGTTGCACTACTCGTATCAGGAACCCTATTTGCGGCTACCGGGAGCAGTTTATTCAAGCCAGCTACAACAATACAGTGGATGGCGGAAAATCGCACTCAGAGCATACGGTTACTCATAACTGTCTGGTTGTTGGGGCTAGGCACTTTTATCGCTACGCTCGTGGGTGCAGTGTTTCTACTCATTCCAGGTCTTTTTTTGCTGGTGGCAGGCAGCGCATCTATTTGGTTTCTCGCAGCGCGATATGCCATCAATACTGGCGCTGTCAACATCGAGGGAATGGCACATACCAAAGACGGAATAATCGCATGGTAGAGGTATCCCCAGAGAGAAATACCATACATCAACAAAACAGTTCTCTTACGAGCCTTCCGCAAATCGATATAGCGAATAGTAACTGGGATGTGAGCGGCT
>JBCBDN010000394.1:0-3016 GCA_038529685.1 Cyanobacteria bacterium J06598_1
GATCTTTGAAGAACTTTTTGGCGATGAGCGCTAGGTCTCGGGCGATTGATAAATTGCGATCGCGTCAGGCTTACTATGGCCTTTCTCAGACACTACAAACGGTTGCCGACAGCCGCGCGGTACAAACGCCTTTGGAACAAGCGACCCGACAACAAACGATCTCTCAGGTGCGTCTGGCATTAGAGTGTTTGCCGCTACGTGAGCGTCAGGTGCTGGAGAGCTCGTACTATGACAATTTGAGTCAGTCTGAGATTGCGACCCAGTTTGATATTCCGCTAGGGACGGTTAAGTCGCGATCGCGCCAAGGCCTGCAAAAAATGCGTCGGGCGCTGACTAAAGAGCGAATATCTGCTTGACTCCTCTCTATTCAGCTGACTTTTAGCCCGCTATTCAGCCGACTGTTTGACTGAGAAGGCCATCTGCCAAAAGTCTTTTTCGAGCAGCGCCACATCTATAAAAATTTGTTCAGCGGCTTCTGTTTCTGACTCGCTAGCCGTTGCTAGTGCGCTATCTGCCTGTTGCTCTAACACTTTGACGTAGTCTGTAAATCCAGCATTCCCCCAGCGATCGGCAAATTCTGTGTAGGGGGCTGGCATGGGACTGTGCTGCTGCCAGCCTTGGTTATAAGCAAGCTCAATAGCCCAAAAAGCGGCGGCCTGTACGGCGTAGGTTTGGCTAGCGATGTCTGACATCATTTCGCAGTAGCGCTGACAGGTGGCTTGAGGTGAGGTTGTGAGGGTGAGATTGCGTTCTGCTGCTTTGGCCTGAAACCACAGCAGCTCGTCTTTGATGGCGACTAGGCCGCCGAGCAGGGTGTCGAAATGTGCTGAGGGTGCGATCGCCAACAGATTAGCGGCTAGCCGGGTGAACTCAGTGACAAAGAGGTAGTCTTGCACGAGCCATGTGTTGAACTGGGCGGCAGTAATGGTGCCCTGCTGACACTGCTGTAGGAAGGGGTGGACGGTTGCGCTTTTCCATTCTTCTGGATATTTGGCGAGCAGTTGAGCACAGGTGATAGAAGCCATAGCGAGTTGTCAACCAGATAGAGACGCTGTCAGCATCATGATACATAGCATCTGTAGAGTTGCTTAGGATACTACTATCGGCTGAAACCATTATTTAGCAACGGGCAACTCTACTAGCCAAGTAAGAATGCATCCTTACTTGGCTATAAGTGTTCCTGAGCTTGGACGACAAGAGTGGACTGTCAGGCTGAAATATGAAAGCTGTGGCTGTTCGTAATCGCGAAAACCATCCGTGCACCAGGGTCGAAAAGCTGTAGTAAGATAGCTGAGCGCATCCCCTTGTGCAGTTCTGTTTTGTTCAAATTCTTTTGCCATACGTGTGAGTTCTGAGGCGGCTGAGCCATCTTTATCTGATGTTGTCTCTAGTGATTTAGAGGGTGGTTCGGGTGGCGATTTAAAGACGCCTGCCCTGTCAGATGCGATGCTATGGCGATCGTTGTGTTCTGGTAATGTTGACGCGCTAGGGCAGCTTTATGACCGGCATGCTGGCCTGGTGTATGGCCTGAGTTTGAGCATTTTGGGCAATGCTCAGCAGGCTGAAGATCTGACGCAGGATTTGTTCATTAAGCTCTCTGAGCAGCTGAACTATTCACCGGAGCGGGGGGCTTTGCGAACATTTTTGCTGGTGCTGACGCGGAGTCGGGCGATTGACCGATTGCGATCGCGTCAGTCTGCCGATCGTTCTCGGCAGCGCTGGCAAAAAGAGTATTTGCCTGAGCCGCCTTCTCTTTCGACTGATGAAATGGTGAAACAAGAACAAACACAGGCGGTAAAATTTGCCCTGGCTCAGCTGCCGTCGCCAGAGGAACAGGTGTTGCGTTTGGCCTACTACGAAGGGCTCACTCAGGCTGCAATTGCTGAGCGGCTTGAACAGCCATTGGGTACGGTGAAGTCGAGAGCAAGGCGGGGGCTGCTGAAGCTCAGACAGCTGTTGAAAGATGCTGATGCAAAAGACGCCGTAAAAGACGCCGCAAAAGACGTTGGAGAGGGCGCAGGATAATGACTGAGGTATTGTTATCAGAGCAGCAAGAGGCGCTGCTCGCGGGCTATGTTCTGGGCGACTTGAGCCCAGCGGAAAGTCTTGTTTTGCAGCAGATGTTAGCGGACAATCCTTCGTTGCAGAAAGAGTTAAATGCGCTACAGCTTTCTTTGGATCGGGTGTACGGGGTGACGGCGGAGCCCCCTGCTCATCTTAAGGGTCATCTGTTGAGTAAGGTCGCGTCTCCAGCGGTTTCTTCTTCTGTTGAGATGTTAGCTGCAGGCGATAGTGACGGCTGGTTGCGTTCTCGTCAGATGGTGCGGTGGATGGTGGGTGGTTTGGGTGCGATCGCTGCTGGGTGTATTGTTGTGCTTAGTCTGCAGAACTATGCGCTGCGACAGGCGGTGCGATCGCTTCAGCGCGACCTCACAGCTGCTCGCTCAATTGAACAGGCGCCGTCAGATTCTGCACTCAATGTTGTGTTAAAGCCCACTGTGCCATCTCCCGATGAGCCTACTGAGGCGCCTGTTCGTGAACTTGTCAATGCGAAAATTGATTTGGTGATTGATCCAGACGTCTTGGCAGGGGTGCTAACGGCTGAGGGGCTGCCGCCTCTCGATGCTGGTCAGGTGTATGTGCTATGGACCGTTGTACAGCCTGATGTCCCAGTGACTACTGACGAAAAAGGGGCTATTTTAACGACTATTTTCACGGTGGATGCCGCTGGGAGCCGCAGGCAACCCATCGTTCTTCCTAGTGTGTTTGAAGAGGTCAGTCGTGTAAAAGCTTTGGCCGTCTCGATCGAATCTGCTGCCGCACCGCAGGCGCATCGGTCGAGTCCTATTTTGATTCAGCAGGTCAGTAATTTGTAGCTCGATTGCTATAGCTTTCCGCACTTAGCTTTAGACACCACGAACAGTTGAACCCCTTGCCACATATAGCCTTCCGCGCTTAGCTTTAGACACTACGAACAGTTACAACCCTTACTATGTAGAGCGCATAGCGCATAGCA
>JBCBDN010000395.1:0-2991 GCA_038529685.1 Cyanobacteria bacterium J06598_1
GATATGCTAAAAGCTCTCTTTAGAATGAAATAGCCCTGGTCAGCAACGTATCTTAGAGAATCTTGGGCAAGAAGATAGGCATCTTCTTGTCGAACTAAATGAAGTCCGACAACAAATAGCTTCATTGATATTTAATTCATCTTCTACTGTCACGGGAGAAGGTTACCTATTAGATGACAATTACATAGCCGGACGACAATCGTAGACGTCGATTAGATAGGCGGCAGACCAACAAAACAAGATGAGTTGTTGTTGGCACCGGACAGTCCAAAGAAAAGACACCAGACGCAGACCCAAAGCAAAGAAACGGGCTGCGACCAGTGCCAAAACTTATTGAACCCTATCAAGCGCGAGTGTATATGAATGCTCGAAACTATGGTCTGAGTCAGAGCGACTCAGCGGGTATTGCCGAAATCTCAGAACGCAGCGGCCAGCGGATAGAAGCTGGCGTGCTGCAACCGAACCGAGGCCGAGTGCGTGACTGGAGCACGCGCCAAGACCCACTGGTTGGGGTGTGGGAAGCGGTGCTTGAACCGATGCTACGGCGTGAGCCACAGCTGAAACCGATGACGCTGTTTGAGTACCTTCAGGAGCACTATCCTGGCCAATACCCCCAGGTGTTACGGACCTTGCAACGCCGGGTGCAGGCATGGAAAGCGGTTCACGGCCCAGCGCCCGAGGTGATGTTCGAACTGCGCCATGAGCCAGGGGTGATGGGGATATCAGACTTCACCGAACTCAAGGGGGTGACCATCACCATCAGTGGGAAACCGTTCGAGCACCTTCTCTACCATTACCGCCTGGCCTACAGTGGCTGGGAGTACGCCCAGATTATTCAGGGTGGCGAGAGCTTCGTTGGACTGTCAGAGGGGTTGCAGAACGCCCTGTTTGCCAGCGGTGGTACGCCCAAGGAACATCGCACCGATAGCCTCAGCGCGGCCTACCGCAACCTGGGTGGCAAAGCGCCCAAACGCCTGACTCAGCTATACGATGAGCTATGCCACCACTACCGACTAGAGCCGACCCGCAACAATAAAGGCATTGCTCATGAGAACGGGGCCATTGAGTCTCCTCATGGCCATCTGAAAAACCGACTCACCCAGGCGCTGTTGATTCGCGGCAGTAATGACTTTGATAGCGTCAAAGCCTACCAGGCCTTCATCGACAGAGCAGTTGATAAGCTGAACGCCCGTCGAACAGAGAAGTTCAAAGAAGAACAACAGTATTTGCAACCGCTACCGAAGTACCGGGTGGCTGATTACGAAGTGCTCACTGCGCGGGTCAGCTCCCGCAGCACCATTGATGTTCGCCGCATCCTTTACACGGTGCCGTCCCGGCTGATAGGTCGCCAGCTGGAGCTACACCTCTATCACGACCGCATCATCGGCTACCTGGAACGGCAGCCGGTGGTGGAATTGACACGAGTGCGCGTCACTGCCGAGGGCAAGCGGCGCGCTCGCGCCGTCAACTATCGCCATGTGATTGAGGGGCTCAGACAAAAGCCCAGAGCCTTTCTCTACTGCACCTGGCAGCTAGACCTCCTGCCAAATGAGCAGTACAAAACGCTGTGGCAGAAGCTGCAAGAGCAGTTTGACCGCGATTCTGCTGCGGTTGTGATAGTCGAAGCCCTCTACATTGCCGCCGTGCAGAACAAAGAAGCGGCCGTCGCTGACTATCTCGATAAGCAACTGGCTACGGGTTCATTGACCCTCTGCAGCCTACGCCGTCACTTCCAACTGCTTCGAGAACAAGAACTACCTGCTGTCGATGTTCAACAGCATCGACTTGACGATTATGACCAACTCCTCCATGCCCCAGAGCAATCCCAACAGCCAAACAACGCCCCCTCCAAGCCCGTACCAGAACCTTCGAGTCCATCTCAAGACCCTCAGACTGCCCTACATGCTGGCCCAGTGGGAGGAAATGGAACATCAAGCCACCCAACAGCAGTGGTCCTACGCTCAGTTCTTGCTGGAACTCTGTCAATTGGAGGTCGACCAGCGGTGGTGCCGCCGACTAGAGCGAGCAAAAAAGGACGCCGCTCTACCCGCCGCAAAAACGGTTTCCAACTTTGACTTCAGCCATTTGCCACACTTCAATCCTGCACCATTGATGCAGTTGACCGACGATACCCGGTGGCTAAAGCAGGCCCGGAACTGCCTGATATTCGGCCCCTCGGGTGTTGGCAAAACCCATCTCGCTGCTGCGGTCGCCTACTCAGTCATTGACCTGGGTGCCAGAGCCAAGTTCTTCTCTGCAACTGCACTGGTTCAACAACTACAGCAGGCCAAGCTACACCTACAGCTCCCAGCACTGCTTAAAAAGTTGGACCGCTATGACCTGTTGGTCATCGATGATCTCGGCTATGTCAAAAAGTCTGAGGCTGAAACCTCTGTTCTATTTGAGCTGATTGCCCATCGATATGAGCGTAAAAGCCTACTGGTTACTGCCAATCAGCCGTTCAGCCAGTGGCATCACATCTTTGCTGACGACATGATGACCGTCGCTGCCGTTGACCGCCTCGTTCATCATGCACTCATTGTCGAGATCAAGGCCGATAGCTACCGAAAGCAAACGGCAGCTACCCGGTCTGACGACACAAACAAGCCAAAGAAACAGCGGGCTCCATAAGGGTGCGATCCTAATTGTCGTTCGGATCTTAATTGTCGTTTTGTCCTTAAATTTTTGCTGTCCGACTATCCAAACACCTTTGTAATTGACGCGTCACCGCTAACCTATTGACGTCTGATACGTTTAGGAGAATCCAAAGTTCTGCAGTGGTCAGGCAGAGTCCTTTGTCCCTCCTTGCCCTGAGCCTATGATGTCTTCAAATTCCACTGATGCGCTTGAGCTGCTTGAGGCTCATGCGGCGGGTATAGATATCGGCGCGTCAGAACATTGGGTGTGTGTCCCGACAGGCAATGATGAACCGGTACGCCGCTTCGGTTGTTTCACACGAGACTTGCGTGCGCTGGCCGATTGGCTAGCCTC
>JBCBDN010000396.1:0-2971 GCA_038529685.1 Cyanobacteria bacterium J06598_1
CTAAACTCATAGATTTTTTTAATATCGAGCAGATTGAAGATTAGCGTAGATGGATCGAGCCACCTGCTGACCTAGATGAGCAGGGTTCAGCTTTCCTAGAGTCGAGAGTTCTGTAGGGATTCGAGAGATTTGTGCGCCTGACTGAAGCGTTGACGGGATGCCGTGAGCCAAAAACAAGCGGCCTAGTTCTTGCTGGATGGCCGCCCGTACTTGCGGACGCTGCGCCCGAGATAGGTCAAAACCTTCTAGCGTTATTTGGTCAATATGGAGATTGAGGTTGGTCATGACAGGGCCTGAAAGTCAGCTTCGTTAATGGGGCGTTCTAGTTTGCGGAACTCGCTACGAGCAGCGGCTAGTACAAGTGACATAGTGATGTCAGACTTGGCCTGGGCAGCTAAGAAGGCAGCGTTGAGCGCAATGTTGTGAATATTGCCGCCAGTTAAGTTGAAGCGAGCTAGACGCTTATAGTCTAGCGGGGCGACCGGAGTAGCTGAGGGAAAGGCTCTCTGCCAAATGGTTTGGCGTTCTTTGGGATTAGGAAAGGGGAAGGTGACCACGAAGCGAAGACGACGTAAAAAGGCGTTGTCGATAGACTGCTTGAGGTTAGTGGCAAGGATGGCGAGGCCGCTGTAGGCTTCTATGCGCTGAAGCAGGTAGTTAATTTCGATGTTGGCATGGCGATCGTGGGCGTCTTTGACTTCGCTACGTTTGCCGAAGAGGGCGTCGGCCTCATCAAAAAAGAGAATCGCACCACCGTCTTCAGCAGCATCAAACAGGCGGCGGAGGTTTTTCTCGGTTTCGCCAATGTACTTGCTGACAACGGCGGAGAGATCGATCCGGTAAAGATTGAGCTGGAGGTCGTTGGCAATCACTTCTGCGGCCATCGTTTTGCCGGTGCCGCTTTCTCCGGCAAAAAGAACGCTAATGCCCAGTCCTCGGTTCATTTGCTGGCGAAAGCCCCAGTTTTGGTAAACGATGTTGCGCTGTTTTATTTGCTGTGAAATCTGTTTGAGCAGGTCGGTTTCTTCAGGGGGAAGGACAATATTGTCCCAGGTGGCAACGGGGGTAAGTCTCTGGGCAAGGCGGTCTAGCTGAGGGCGGGTGCTGGCGAGGCAGTCTTGCCACAGCTGTTTTTCTAAGTGTTTTTCTAAGTGTTTTTCTGGCTGTTCTGGGTGGGTGGGTTGTTTTTGGGGCAAGCGACTGGCAATGCGTTGAATGCTAGCTGTGTTGAGACTAAACTGTTCCGCCAGAATAGCGGGGCTTTGAGGAGAGACTGCTCCGATCAGCTGCTCCCAGAGAATTTGTTGTTCTTCGGGAGTGGGTTTGCTAATGTCTATCGCTAGACTAGTGGCTTCTAGCGGATGGTGAATATCTTGCAGGCTGAGAAAGCAGAGGGATACGTTTTTTAACAGGAATCGGTGCAGGGCAGATTCGGGCCCTAGGTATTTGGCATCGTTGGTGTGGTGGGCATCGAGATAAAGCAGGACGGGCATGAGACGGCTTTCTCTTTGCCATAGCCGAATGAGGGTTTCTAGCGCTTCAACGTGGGTCGGTAGCAGCTCTATAGGAAGACGATACAAGTACAGACCAAAGCTGCTGGCGACCTGCTGTATAACAACTTGTTTGCTAACGCTATCTGCGCCGACCAGTTGGATAGTAGTAGAGGCTGGGTTTTGGAGATGGGTAGCGATCGCACTCACCACATCCACCTGAGACGGTGGCAGTTCAATCGGCTGCGTGGGCAACGAGAGCGGCACCAAAAAAGGGCTGAGCCGACTATCCAAAACCCTAACGCCCTTGAGATAATCAACAATATGTTCATCTATTTGTAAGGGACTGGTGCTCAGCGGCTGTGTGCTTATGCGGGTGACTTGAATAAGCTGCCAGTAGCGGAGAGACTGCTCAGCGGAGAGCGCATCCCAAGTAGGATGGTCAAATAGAGAAAGGGCCAGGGCAAATGTGGGATAGGGCCGGTTAGGATCACCTTGGGCTTGAGCGCACAGCTCACAAATTTGGGTGTCGAGTTCTACTGCTGCGCACAGCAGCAGCACGTTTTGTTCAAAATCCGAGAGGTCGAACAGTTGCGTGAGCTGTGCGAGCGCTGAGGGTGGATCTGTTTTAGCGGCGGCTGCGCGTTTTTCGGCGGCTTCTTTTAGCGTTGGCTCGCTGACAGTAGAAGAGGGGGTGGGGGGCGCTTTTTGAAAGCGGCGGCGCTCGGTAGGTGGGGTAGCGTTGGCTCGGACCCGATCGATTTGCTGTAGGAGTTTGAGGCGTAACCAGGCGATCGCAGCCAGCAGATAGGCTTCATTTTGACCATGCCAATCAGTCGCGCCGTTGTTTGGCGTTTCACGGTTTAGCGTTTCACTATTTAAAGATGCGCTCATTGTACGGTTACCTGCTGCTGCGGGTCGAAGGCGATGGGGCTGGCACTCCAGTCAATAATGAGGCTATCGATGCCATCTACGCGAAGCCGAACGAAGTGGCTACCAGGGCTCACTTTACTCAGATCAAAGGTGAGAGAGGTGACCTGCTCGCTGGGTTGGGGGTCGACTTGGGTGGGTTCTTTGTCTAGCTCGGGCAGGCTGTCGGGCAGAGGAAGGAGTTCTTGCTGATCTACTAGGAGAGAAACGGTTTGGCCTCGGAGGCGATCGGGGCGATCGCTTCTTCGCCACAGCCAAACAGGTGGCTGACAGTCCAACGTGAGTTGCCGGTTATTAGCCGTCAGGGTTTGAGTGGCCAGGGTGATAGTGGGTGCCAAGGAAAAAGGAAGCGCATTTGTAGTGAATGAAGAACCATTGCTTTCGCCAGTCACGGACAAGGTATAGCTGCCTGCTAACCAAGGATTATTTGAAGGGGCTAAGGTAACCTGTAAGTCTCCTTCGGGCGTTGTTGTTGTGGCTAGCTCAATTGGGGTTGTGCGTAGGGTGTGTTTGAACTGAACTTGAGTATTTGTTGTATTACTGAGCTGGTA
>JBCBDN010000397.1:0-2952 GCA_038529685.1 Cyanobacteria bacterium J06598_1
ATCCTGGGATTAATTGAGACAATAGTCGTATATAAGTTTCCCGTCCTTGAACGAGAGGTCATTGCGAAAATGCTTGGCATTGATGTACTAAAAGAAACCCGTGTCTACCAAGACGCACTGGTAGAAGGCCGTCAAGAAGGCCGTCAAGAAGGCCGTCAAGAAGGGCAATCTGAATTAATATTGAAGCTGCTGGACCGCAGGCTAGGTGAGCTGTCAGAAGCGTGCATCAACCAAATAAAGGGACTGTCTGACCAGCAGTTGGAGCGTTTGGGCGATCGCTTCTTCGACATTGAGACCACGGAAGCGCTCACAAGCTATCTCTCTGAGCTGACCACAGAAAAGCCTACAGACGAGGCCTCAAACAAACAGCCATCTCATTTATCACCAGAGGGTTCCCCCGAAAAATCTCCCGCCGCATCTAAGTCCGACACGTCGGCTGAATTTTAGATGGCCGTCCGAATTTACGGCAATCGAGAAATTAAAACGCTGCCAGGAGACGCTACGCGGCCCACGTCATCGAAGGTGAGAGAGGCTTTGTTCAATATTTGGCAGGGGCGTGTGCGCGGGGCGCGATGGCTAGACTTGTGCGCAGGCAGCGGTGCGATGGGTGCAGAAGCGCTATGTCGCGGGGCGGCGCAAGTGGTTGGCATTGAGCACTCAGCCGCCGCTTGCCGGATTGTGTCAGAAAATTGGCAGAAGGTGGCTAAACCAGAACAAGCCTATAAAGTCATTAGGGCGGATGTGCTGAAAGGGATAACGACTGTAAGCGGCTCGTTCGACCTCGTTTATTTTGATCCACCCTATGCAGGCGGGCTGTACTTACCGCTGCTGAACCAATTGACCCAATATTTGGTAACTGGAGGCGAAGCCGCTGTGGAGTACGGCAGCAGCCATTGGAACCCTGAGCAACTGCCAAAGACAGTGACTGATCAACTAACGCTAGTTCGAGAAAAACACTACGGCAATACTCACCTAGCATTTTTCAGGCACCAAAGCGACGCCTCCTATTAGGAAGGTAGCCTCAATTCAAAAGTCAGTTCAAAAGATAGGAAGGGACGCTGGCAAATTAACTTAGCTGCTCAGCCGCAAAGTTATGCTTACATGCATAATAATTTTATTGATTATAGATTGTGTAAATCCATCTAGGCTTGGCGCTTTATTGATACATCAAACGCGATACTATCTCAGAGCAGCTACCAACTAAAGATGACAGAGGCAAAGGCGTCATTGTCGAGATAGGTCATCTCTTCTCACTGGTCTCTTAAATCTTTTATTCCTAGATCACTCAATCATTGGTATTGGGGCATGCTCACTGACCTCATACAAACAGTGAAGACAAACTTCCCAGCATGAATAGACGGAATTTTTCTCAGCTATCTGGCTACTTTTTGGCGAGCTTAGCGATCGCTAGCTGCACACGTCGCCCCAGCACCACCACACAGCAGAACAGTGGCACCGATGATGAGCGGCTACAAATCTGGTGGCAAGAAGGGTTTTACCCCGAAGAAATTGATGCCCTAAACCAAATAGTTGCCGAGTGGGAAGAGAGCAGCGGCCTTGAGGTCAATCTAACCGTCATTCCTCAAAAAGATATTCTGCAAGAGGTTGAGCAGGCGCTGGCTGCCGGAAATCCACCCGATATTCTGTACTCGGGCGCAGCGGATATAACTATTATTCCTAAGCTGGCCTGGAACAATATGCTGGCCGATGTCTCTGATGTGGTAGCACCGCAAAGAGATCGCTACAGCGAAAATGCGCTGGCCGGGGTGAGCTATCAGAATAAAACCTTGGGCGATCGCAGCTACTACGCCGTCCCCCTCATGCAGTCCGCCATCCACATCCACTACTGGGAAGATATGCTCGTCAACCTAGCGGGCGAACGCAGAGACACCATTCCACCCGTCTGGGAAGACTTTTGGCAATTTTGGCTAGAGGCCCAAGCGCCCATTGAGGCCTCCGACCTTACAGATGTGTACAGCGTGGGCATGCCGATGTCTTTAAGCCTAGACACCTACAACAACTTTGAGCAGTTTTTAGAGGCGTACAACGTCACCGTGCTGAGCGAAACGGGTGACCTCCTGTTAGACACACCCACCGTTCGCAGTGCTCTCATCACCGCACTAGAGGACTACAGCCGGTTTTACAAAGCCGGTGTGGTCCCCCCAGAAGCCGTCGACTGGGACAACACTGGCAACAACGTATCGCTGCTCAGCCGCAACAGCCTCATGACCGTCAATCACACGCTTTCTGGCCCCGGCTCTCAGCGCAACGACGACGACATTTATTACAAGCGTCTCTCCACCGTAAAGTGGCCCGACAAACCCAACGGAGACCCGATGCGGTTTGTGATTGAAATCAAGCAGGCAGTGATGTTTGCCGCCTCTAATCGCCCAGAAGCCGCCAAGTCATTTTTGACCTACTTGGCCCAGCCCGAAAATCTCGCCGCTTACACCGAAGGTGCGCAGGGCCGGTATCTGCCTGCCATGCCCGAACTCTTTGAGCAGCCCTTCTGGACAGACCCTAAAGACAAGCACATTTCAGTGGCTGTAGAACAGCTCGAAAATACTCGGCCCGCCTACCAGGTATTTAACCCTGCCTACGGTGAAGTTGCCGCCCAAAACGTGTGGGGAACCACCATGCGCAAAATCGCACTCGACAACGCTTCTGCAGAATGGGCCGCCGATGAAGCGATCGCAGAAATTCAGCGAATTTTCTCAGAGTGGCAGTAGCCAGCACCTAAAACCTCATGAAACTTGCTAAAAAAAGCCTGCTAAACAAGCTCATTGTCCCGTTCTCTTTGCTGTCGCTAGCGAGCGTACTAACCATTTCCACCACGAGCTACATCTCAGCAAGAGAGTCTCTCAAGCAGTCGGTCTTTGACCGTTTGAGCGTGGCGAGCTCGCTCAAAGAAGCTCAAATCGATAAGTGGGTACAGTCCCAATATCAGGACAT
>JBCBDN010000398.1:0-2915 GCA_038529685.1 Cyanobacteria bacterium J06598_1
GCGGGGCTGCTGTGCTGAGTTGTCTGGGTTCCCCCAACGAGAGATAGGTGGGCTGCTTGAGGCTGAGCAGGTTTCATTTGTGAAGTCCAGAAATCGTCTTGTATGTGGACTTATCAGGCCATGTTCTGAAAGTTCTGCACAAAGACCGATGGTTGAGCTTGCTCATGTAGGTGCAAGTGTTTGGCGTTAGTTATTTCGCCACACTTCTAGAAGGGCAGTTGCTCGCTCTGCTCCACTGCCATCTTCCTGTGTTTCGTAGAGCCTGAGCGACTGCTGCAAAGTTTCGATGGCCGCTTGACCATTACCTTGCCCCCACAGCGCTAAGCTCAGGTTGTATCGCACGCCTGCATCTTCGGGGAAAGTTCTGATCAGTTGGCGATAGGCTAGCACGGCCCGCAGGTATTGTTCTCTCTCTAGCAAAATTTCACCGAGCGCCGCTTGTGCGGATGTGAAGTCAGGGTTAGATTCGACTGCCTGCTCAAAGTGATTGAGCGCGCTATTGTCATCACCACGCTTGCGAAAAATTTCACCGAGACGATATTGCGCTTCAGCGTCGTTAGGATTAAGACTAATGGCTCTTTGGAGCGTATTGAACGCTCGCGATTCGTTGCCGGTCGCTTGCCAAATTTTGGCAAGGCTTGTATGGACGCTACTACGGCTACTGTCTAACTCAAGGGCTTGCTGAAGTGGACGAACCGCTGCGTCGTAGTTTTCTTGAGCCAGATACAGCATGCCTATAGCTTCGTGGGCCTGAGCATTGCTAGGCGCAATACTGACGGCGCGTTCATAAGCGTCGCGTGCCTCTTCGTACCTTTCTAATCTGAGCAGAGAGCCGCCTAAGCCAACGAAGGCATTTCCCTCTTGGGGCGAAATATCAATCAGGTCTTCGTAAGTAGTGACGGCCTGTTCGTAGCGTTCGTCCAGAAAGAGGCTGTGGGCCAATCCATAGTGGAAGGGCACATTGCGCGGATCGCGTTCTAGGGCCTGTCGGTAGTACTCGGCAGCTGCCGAGTAGCTGCCCTGCTTCACCTGCAAAAAGGCAATACCCGAATACAGGCGCGGATTATCCCGATCGATCTGGATGGCTTGCTGATAAAGTGCGATCGCCCCGGCATAATCTCCCGAATCGACCCTTCTTTGAGCACTCCCTAGCAGTTCAGAGAGGGCCTCTGTCTCTGCGTCATTTAATCTGTCTCTCTGTGCAATTCTCTGTGTAATTTTCTGTGCAATTAAGGTTTGTGCGCCAAAAGACGGTTGGGTTTCATCGAACGCCATAACGCTTGCAGCAGCGGGCGAATTTGCTAACAGCGTACTTGCACTGGCAAAGCCTAACGCGGCTGCCTGTAAAACCGTAAGATTAGCGGTGAACTTTTGTATGTAGCTCATTGGCTAGCATCTCCTAAAGACTTGAAAACACGCTCAAAGCGCAATAATGGGCGTAATAATGGAAAAGCACTGCCGATAAACAACGGCTAAAACATCAACTGCGTTAGGTCTGACACATGATTCTATCAACAACTGACTCACTTCAAGGAGAGAATATTCAGAGCTATCTAGGAATTGTCACCGCTGAAGTGGTTTATGGCAGTAACGCGCTCCGAGACTTTTTTGCTGGTATCCGGGATGTGTTAGGTGGACGCACTGGGGCTTATGAGCGGGTGTTTGAGAAGGGTCAGCAAGACGCGCTCAAGGAGTTAGAATCACGGGCCAAACGGTTAGGTGCAGACGCGGTCATTGGCGTCCAGGTAAAAACAGACACCATCAATATTGATGAGCACGGTGTGCTGATGTTGATCACAGCTACTGGAACGGCTGTCAAACTTTAGGCCGTGCGGTCGCTCTAAAACGTACTCGGCTGCCGGTGGAAGACAACAGAAAGGTTGTTTGCTGGCATTGGAATTGTTTGGACATGCTGGAGATGATGCTTTTGTGCAATCGCGCAGACCTTTTCTAGGTCTCGAATGCCCCATTGAGAATCGCGATCGCGCAGCATCTGATCAAACGCCTCGTTACTAAGTGCCATTGGTTGACCTTTTTGCTTGAAGGGCCCATACAGATACAGCACCCCACCTGCTGGCAACAGTCTTTCAGCGCCTGCCATCAGATGCTCACACATGGCCCACGGCGAGATATGAATCATGTTGATGTTCACGATTGCTGTAATGGGTTCTGCTGGCGTTGGATTCGCTTCAACGGGCCAGGGTCGATGGCTTACGTCTAACGCTATAGGCGGCAGCAAATTATCAGCCGGCAGTGCTTTGCGCCAAGCCTGAATGCTTTCTCTGCGATTCTCTTCTTGCTCACTGGGGAGCCACTGCAAATGAGTGAGCTGAGGTGCGAAGAAGGTGGCGTGTTTTCCAGTCCCGCTGGCAATTTCTAGCACGGTTCCATGCGGTGGAAGGACGGCTTGAAGCACCGTCAAAATTGGCTGTCGGTTACGTTCGGTTGCGGGTGCGTATTGGCGGGCGTCTGGCATCTATTAAAAGATCTCTCATAACAAGATCTACTGTTGTTGTTTTACGAAAGCGGTTTTCAGTACGTTTGAGTGCTTTTGGGCATTCTACATCCGTGACCCTTACCGGTCCTGCTGATGTTATTTCAAAAGCTGCTGATATGCGAAGCCTTCGTCACAAGCTTACCCACTCAACGCTTCATGCTTGTCTGAAAGGTGGCTTTGCCCTCGTTGCGTTTATAGGTATGGCCGGGCAGGCGATTGCGCAGATCCATTCGGCACCTTTAGGTACCCCTACCGAAGTAATGGTCGCTGAGCCCTCGGCGGCTGCCTCTAGTGCAACAGACGCCACAGCTGAGATTACGATTACTGGCGGGCAAGTGTCTGAGAGTGGTGCCAATCTTTTCCACGAATTTGAACAGTTCAACATAGAAACGGGGCAAACAGCCAGTTTTGTAACGGC
>JBCBDN010000399.1:0-2880 GCA_038529685.1 Cyanobacteria bacterium J06598_1
AGCGCCTCCAGCTACAGCATCAGATTAGCCAAGGGCAACAACAACAGCGCGCTGACTTAGCTAAGCTTGAAGGGCAGCAACAGCAGCTACAGGCTCAGGCGGAAAAAATTCACGTTGTCCTTGAGAAAAAAGAGAGCATTGCTCAGAAATTAAAACAGCTACAGACTGCTAGAAAACAGCTCCATCAGCTCGATAAAATGGAGGCCGAAAGTGCCCCCTTGCGGCAGCGACAACGACAAATTGAACAGCAAATTGAACAGGCCCACACCCGTCTAGTCACCCGCATAGAGGAGCTAGACAACCGTCAGGCCCAGGTCACCACCCAACAAACCGTAGCCCCTCAACTCATGCAGGCAACGGTCGAAATTTCTCACCGAATTGCCCATTTAGAACAGCGACGAGAGTACCAAGAAGCGCTCAGGCAAAAGGGGTTAGAGCGGCGCAGCTTCTTGGAAAGGCTACAGGCTAACCAGCTCAACTACGAAGTAGCGCTCGAAAAGTTTGACCAGCGACTAAAGCTGTTGCAAACGCCTGAAGAAGCGCACTGTCCGCTGTGTGAACAGTCGCTAGATGCGAGCCTTTGGCAGAATTTACGCGATCGCACCCTGCAAGAGCGCGGCGAGGTGCAAAATCAAATTTGGGCCATTCGTGAGCAGCTCGCCGTCACCGACAGCGAGATTCAGCTTCTGCGTCAGGAGTATCGCAAGCTGGAAGACGAGCTGGCTAAATATGCCCCCATTTTAGAAGAGCGCGGCCAGCTCAAAGCCAAGCTAGCGTCTGTGGAAAGCCTGCAAGATAAGCTTCAGGCCATGGACGCAGAGCGCGCCCAGCTAGAGCGCTGCTTAGTAGAAAATGATTTTGCCGAAAGTCTTCAGGGCGAGCTTCAGCAGCTTCAGACAGAAATTAACGCCATGAACTACGACGATAGAAATCATGCGCTGTTGCGATCGCAAGTAGACCGTCTACGCTGGAGTGAACTCAAATACGCTGAAATCAAGCAGGCCGAACGCAGCCTTGAGCAAATTCAAACCCAGCGCCCCAAAATTGACGCTGAACTGCAAACGCTCAAAGCATCGCTTGACGAAGCTGCTAATAGCCCAGAACAGCAAGCCCTCACCGAGGTAGAACAGCGCTTAGCCACCATCAATTACAGCCTAGCCCAGCACAATCAGCTCAGGGCTAAGCTCCGCCAGGCCCCCATGTGGCAATCCCGCTACCAGGCCTTACAGCAAGCGCAAGCAGAAAAAGCCACCCTACACAACAAATGTTCTGAGCTGGCCGCCACCCATAAAAAACAAGCCGCAGAACTCGCAGAACTCACCGCCAATATAGAAACCCTACAGCAACAGCTACTAGAAAACCCAGACCCTCAAGCGGCTATTGACGAACTAGAATCGGCCCTAGAAGGCCACCGGGACTTGCGCGACCAGCAGCTCTCCCAGCTGGGCAGACTGCAACAACAGCTCTCACAGCTAGAAACCCTAGAAGAACAACAGCAAGAACAAACCCAAAAACTAGACGACATTCGCCACAAGCATCAGGTGTACAAAGCCCTTGCCCAGGCCTTTGGCCGCAGTGGTATCCAGGCACTGATGATTGAAAATTTACTACCTCAGCTAGAGGCTCAAACCAATCAAATCCTCGGACGGCTCAGCAACCATCAGCTCCACGTGCAGTTTGTTACTCAGCGCACGGGTCGCAATCGCAAAAAGCTGATTGACACGCTAGATATTCTGATTGCCGATGCTCGCGGGACTCGCCCCTATGAAACCTATTCCGGCGGAGAGGCTTTTCGGGTGAATTTTGCGATTCGATTGGCGATCGCCCGGCTCCTGGCCATGCGATCGGGTACTGCCTTGCAGCTGCTGATTGTCGATGAAGGCTTCGGCACGCAGGACGCTGAAGGGTGCGACCGGTTAATTGCGGCAATTGAAGCGATCGCGCCTGACTTTGCCTGCATTCTCACCATTACCCACATGCCCCACTTCCGCGAAGCCTTTCAAACCCGCATTGATGTGAGTAAAGACGAAAGTGGCTCCCATATCAACATTTCTGCATAAGGAACAGCCTCTTCCAAAGAGAGTCTTTGCAAGAGGCTGTTGTTTTACAAATTGTCTAATGCTGCCTCAAGCATAAGAATTAGGGCGTGGAGAGTGGGGGATTAGGGGGATTTGGGAGGCGTATTTAAGCAGTACTCCCCAATATCCTCCCAATTTCCTTAATTCCCCTAATTCCCATACAAACCTGGTCCTAAAACTAAGCAGACACCTGACCATTGCTAAGGGTAATTTGAACCCGCGCTATGTTGTTGGTCTCGTCTAGCTCCACCATGTTGTCATCGGGGTCAGCGATCGCCTCTAACCAGTAAGTACCATCCGATAGGTTGGTGACATCAATCCACTGATCTGGCAGGTTGGCACCGTACACATCGGAATAGCCGACATCAATGCCTTGGATTTGTCCGCAGCTATCGCCACCCCGACCATCCCAAACCTGAGCAGCATTGGTGAGTTCTGGGAACGGCTGACGGATGTTAATCAAACAGAAGCTGGTCTTACCGCCGCTGGCCATAACAGCACCCACTCCATTTCCAGCCGTCACTTGCCGCAAACTATAAGTCGCAAACCCCTCAAAGTGTATATGGCCATGGGAGGGATGATAGACAAATTCTCCGGCTAGCTCATCACGAGAACCGCCCGTATCGTTATAGATGCGTTGGAATACGGGCTGGCTATCACCACTCGCCGAACCGCCCCAAATTTCCAAAGGTCCTGCCCCCGTATTGGCAACTTCAGTGGATAATCTTAGGATGGTTCGTCCAGATAAAGTTGTTGTATCCATCCGCAGGGCTTCTGTGAGCGTACTGGCAATGGGGATTAA
>JBCBDN010000400.1:0-2799 GCA_038529685.1 Cyanobacteria bacterium J06598_1
GGCATTATCGACACGAAAGATCTGTACTATTTTTTAGATGCCGTCCGGCTGCTGCGCCAAGGAAACGCTTGGTCAGACGCCGATCATCAACAGATGAAAGCATGGTGTCAGGCGTTTTTAGACTGGCTGCGTCATAGCCCGCAAGGGCAAGCAGAAAGGTTCGCTGAAAATAACCATGCCACCTGCTACGACCTACAGATTGTCGCCCTGGCAGGCTTTTGCGACGATGCTCAAACACTCTTCAAAACGCTGGAATACAGCAAACTCAGAATTGCCAAACACTTCGACCCTACGGGCAAACAGCCCCAAGAGCTAAAACGGACTGACACGCTTCACTACTGCACCTTCAACCTACAAAACTGGACCACCCTCGCCAAAATTGCTGAACAGGTTGGCGTTGATCTGTGGCACTACACAGCGCCAAAGGGAGAAAGCTTAGCAAAAGCCTTCGAATGGCTACTCCCCTACTACCAGCAACCGTGGCCCTACGCTCAAAACAAGGCATTCAATCTCGAACGCTTTCTGCCGCTGTACTACATCGCCTTTGACGCCTATCCATCTTTAAAGAACCGCCTACCGCTCAAGCAGCTGCCGCCTATCAATGACATTTCTCCTCACCCCTACACGGGTATTCCCTCTTATTGGGTCTTTGCCTTTAAAGATATACCTCTAAGCGCTGCATACACTGACTAGCGACCGCTGCCAACGCTAGCATCTGCTGCGGAGTAGGAGAAACAGACAAAAAACCAGCATCACCCTGCGTGGTTAACAGCACCTGATTAACATATTTAAAGGAACAAACTTGTGCTAGCTTCAACGCGAGGTCATAGTCTGCGCCATCGTCGAAGTCTATGGCGCAGCCAGGTGTTTTTCTCCAGTCGCGCATTCTAAACAAGTAAAAGCGATGGGAAAGCATTGTTTGCACAAGAGAC
Organism: Cyanobacteria bacterium J06598_1; assembly: GCA_038529685.1. Classification (GTDB taxonomy): domain Bacteria; phylum Cyanobacteriota; class Cyanobacteriia; order Phormidesmidales; family Phormidesmidaceae; genus Phormidesmis. The sequence continues at coordinate 933 of JBCBDN010000400.1, forward strand.
TCACGGGAGTAGTCACCTGGAAGTAGGCCAATCTGCCTTAAGCTACTGCCATTTGGGTTTACGACCTGGTAGTTAGCAAACGCACAGCCTGCAGTCTCACTATCCAAACAGCCAGCCAGCGTTTCAACCGCAGTTGGCTTTAGAATATCACCGGGCACTAGCTGACCAATATAAGCCCCTCGGCACAGATTTATCGCTTCGTTATAAGCCTGGCTCAGCGTCTTAGCCGCCGGCACATACCACCGTACTCTGCTGTGTTCAGGACTGCTGTGGGCGTAGTGCTGCTCTAGCATTTGAGTAACGCTGCTATTTGCCTCACACAGAATGCAAATCTCTAAGTCGGTGTGAGTTTGAGTCAGGGCACTCTCTATTGACGCTTGCAAACGTTGCTTTAGAGGACGTTGATCGGAGCGTTGACCTGTAGAGTCTTGCTCTCTAGGCGCAGTATCGTCATCAGCAATTATAAAAAGAGAGACTTTAGGCACTTCGTACAGGCGACCCGGCTGATACTTGCGATCGGGCAGTAAAGGACATTTGGCTTCACAGCCAGCCTCAGCAGATTTTTGGCCCTGCTTGCGATCTGTTTCATTAACGCCACCGGGGGGTTCTTGATGTAAACCCTTGGCCTCATGTATAGGGATTAGGTAGTAGCCGGCATTAAAGGCCCTGTAGCCATATTCACGATCTTCTCCGCCCCAGTCGTGAAAGTCTTCGCAGAACCCGCCAATCTGTTCTCGTAGCTGCTTAGGAAACGCTAAATTTGAACCGACAACAGCCTTGTAGGGATAGCGCTCCTTTTTCAGATCGTCGGTCTGTTCGTATAGCGGCAGTCTCCAATCTTGCCAAGATTTCTGTCCTGTCCACATTTCGTTATTGGTTTTAATCGGGGGTAGGCACAAAACCGTTTCCACATCTGCTAATACTTGGTCGTCAGTGATGTGATCAGAACAAACAAACTCACGGCCCCCAATCAAAAACACATTGTTCGCGACATGAAAGTACTGCATATAGGCCTCAACCAGTCGAGGCGACGGCAGCATGTCGCACTGCAGAAAAATGAAAAAGCTGTGTTTGGCAGCCTGCATACCCAAGTTGCAAACGCCTGCTAACCGAAAGCCTAGGTCAGGCTGCTGAACATGGACTAAATCTAGGTGCGACTGGTATTTCTCAATCACGGCTTCTACACCGTCGCTGCTGCCATCGTCAGCAACAATCACTTCTATAAGCTGCTGAGGATAGGTTTGATGGGTAAGCGTAGCTAGGGTTTTGGCCAGCTTTTCTTTGCGGTTGTAGGTGGGGATGATGATGGAAACAGGCAGGTGATAGGGCTGAGTGCTGGTTGCTTTGGCGTGCACGCGATCGCAAATAAAGGTGTAGTCATTGTGCTCACCCACAATGGGCGGAAATTTAAAGCTGGCAGGAAATCCAGGCAACCCTGAGTCTGAGGAGGGGGTGCTTGAAAGCGGGGTGCTTGAAAGCGGACTGGTGAAGAAAGGAGCCCTGCTTGAAGAAGGCGTGCTGATTGATGCTGAAGCATCTGACAAACCCGTTTTCAGCGCAGTTAAGCTCTTTTGCAACTGCAGGGCGATCTGAAAATCTTTTGGGCTGAGCTGAAGGGCAATTTTGTAGAAGGCGATCGCCTGATGAACATCACCTTGTTTAGTGAGCGCATCGGCCAGCTGAGCATAATTTTTCGCACTGTTTGGATTTTGTTCAATAGCCTGATATAGCGCTGACAAAGCATCGTTCGTAACAACCGGCGAGTCTGCTACTAGCGACGCTACAGAGAGTAGGGGATTGGGTACGCCACCCTCATCCCCGCCCCCCTTTAAAGCCACAATGGAAGGGCAAAGAGATTCTTCCATTG
>JBCBDN010000401.1:0-2777 GCA_038529685.1 Cyanobacteria bacterium J06598_1
TGCTCCTTTATTAATTTGGCAGACAGATGGGCGCCCCATGAGTGGCGATATTGGTAAAGGGACTACTCATGCTACTGTTCGCCTTGCCCAAAAGGTTTTGAACTCAGATCTTTCAGGACATATTCAGCTAGCCGGTGGCACCAACGAGTACACGGTTCTTAAACTTCGTGAGTTGGGCCTATTAAAGCCGCCAAATGGCGGTGGGACGCCCCACCGCAAAGTGTCTGGGATCGCCTACGGTAGCTTTGCAAGGCGACTATTAATGTCAACTATTGGGCAAACCCATTATCTTGAAGAGGTACCCCAAGCCTTGCAGAGGGCTGTCGTGCTTGCTGAATCTTTGGTCAGACCCCTGAAGTGTCCTTCAGAAACGGATCAAAACTATCTTTGAGCAAGCCGTGAAGTCTTGACGAACACATCGCATCGGCCCATCTACTGCTGCAATGTTTTTAGCTCAGGTACTTATTCCCTGCTGCATGTCTCTCGTTTGATATCCGTTTTCTATGGCGAGCCCTAACGACGATTTGTTTGAAAGTAGTCTTTCGGCGGCTGATGATACTGCTGCCCGCAACGCCCAAATAGCCCAGAACGCCTCTGCTGAACCACTTCAATCTCAGGCCGTTACAGACGACTTAAGCCAGTTGCTTGAGGTGCTGCCTGAATATATTCGTGAAAAACTAGATGCCCATCCCAATCAGAGTCAGTTGATTGAAGTCATTTTAGATTTGGGCCGACCGCCAGAGGCAAGGTTTTCTGACTCGGTCGAGTATCTCTCTGAAATGCCTGTTTCTAAAGCTGACTTGCAGCACTGCGTTGAGCGGGTTGGGCATTTTGGCGGCGACAACCGCGCTGGGTTAGAAAAAACGCTGCACCGTATCAGTGCGATGCGCAATCGATCTGGTGACATCATCGGTCTCACCTGCCGGGTCGGCAGAGCTATTTTCGGCACAATCGGTCTGATTCGCGACTTGGTTGAGACCGGTAACTCTATTTTGATGCTGGGTCGTCCGGGTGTGGGTAAAACAACGGCCCTGAGAGAAATTGCTCGGGTGCTGGCAGATGATTTGATGAAGCGCGTCGTGATTATCGATACTTCAAACGAGATTGCTGGGGATGGTGATATCCCACACCCTGCGATCGGTCGGGCAAGAAGAATGCAGGTGGCGCGCCCGGAACAGCAGCATCAGGTGATGATTGAGGCGGTGGAGAACCATATGCCTGAAGTCATTGTGATCGACGAAATTGGTACAGAGCTGGAAGCGCTGGCCGCTCGCACTATTGCTGAGCGCGGCGTTCAGTTAGTGGGGACGGCTCACGGTAATCGGTTGGAGAACCTGATTAAGAACCCAACGCTCTCTGATCTGGTGGGCGGGATTCAGTCCGTCACGCTAGGAGACGATGAAGCGCGCAGACGAGGGAGTCAAAAGAGCGTACTGGAGAGAAAGGCGCCGCCTACGTTCGATATTGCAGTAGAGATGCTGGAGCGCCAGCGGTGGGTCGTTCATGAAGATGTTTCGAATACGGTGGACTTTATTTTGCGTGGGCGGGTGCCGGGGCAGCAGGTGCGATCACTTGGCCCAGATAATCAGGTCGTAATCACAGACGAACTGCCTGTAGATTCCTCTTTGGCAACGCCTGCCCTGCGCTCTGATAAAAAAGGAAAGCTCCGCGCTGGCAGCTTAAAGTCGCAGCCTAGCCCAGGGGGATGGCGCACTTCTGGCAAGATGAGACCGCCGATTTCGCCGTTGGGGTCTGACTCATTTGGAAAAAGAGCGAGCCGGTCTCTCTCGGGTGTTCCTTCTATCGGATCGGCTAGGAACAATACTCCGACGGTTAATTCGTTTGAAGCAGACCAGCTGCGATTTCAGTCTTTATTGGATGATTCGCTCAGGCAGCTACCGATTCCTTCTGATCGGATGGCGCAAGTCGCAGGTGATGGCTACTCTCCAGATGAGGATGACAATATCACTCGGATTTATGCTTATGGCATTAGCCGTCAGCAGCTAGATCACGTGGTGCGATCACTCGATCTCCCGGTGAAGTTCGTTAAAGAACTGTCTTCGGCTGATGCGGTGCTGGCACTGCGATCGCATATCCGCAACCATTCCAAGCTCAAACAGGTTGCCAAAGCTCGGCAGATTCCGGTGTACACCGTGAAGTCAAACAGCATTCCACAAATTACGCGATCACTCCGTCGTCTCTTAGATCTGGATGACGATGGCGACATGCTAGAGGGCGTTAATCTCGATCTGTTCTCTCAAAATGGCGCGGATGATGAACTAGAAGCTCTAGAAGAGGCGCGATTGGCTGTCGAGCAAATTGTAATCCCGAAAAGTCAACCGGTAGAACTGCTGCCGCGATCTCCTAAAATCCGTAAAATGCAGCATGAACTAGCAGAGCACTATCGCCTCAAATCTCTCAGCTTTGGTGACGAACCAAATCGACGACTGCGAATTTATCCGGCATAGGTAACAGCTCCCTTATCCTTCTAGAACTCTCTGCAACCTCCAAAACAAAAGCAACCTGCCATCTCTTCCGATGGGGGACTATTCCTCCCGTCCGCCATCGGATAAACTGTTACATATGTTCATCTTTTCAGCGGGCATAGCGAACGATTCTTCGTGCGGTGTCATCCACGCGCAACTGCCTTGCTGTGATTGCTCATCCTCGAAGTTTTTATGAAAAATCTTTTGTCCCGTGTGTTCGCTTTAATGCTCGTTGCCGTTATCGGTCTCACTGGCTGTAGTGCGGTAGGGCCTAGCGATGGTTTGACTGGT
>JBCBDN010000402.1:0-2758 GCA_038529685.1 Cyanobacteria bacterium J06598_1
CCACAAGCTGCCGTAGGGACAAAATGCCCGTTAGCTGCCGGGCGAAGTTGGTCACAAACAGGTAATAGACCGTTTCGCTCAGTTCTGCCTGGGCGCGGATATGCTCTAGGGCGCGGGCGACGGTCCAGTTTTCTTTGAGCGCTACATACTCTGGGGTCATGATGCGCCCTGCCGTTTGGGCTTCGTAGCCTAAGAGCAATGCGGTAGATTGTCGCTCTTGGGCGCTGAGCTGCTCTAGCAGACGGCGCACGATTTTAGCAGGCAGTTCGTCAAATAAGCGAACTCGGTCATCGGGCGACATTTTATCGACAATGTCGATCAGATCTTGCCGTTTAAATTCTTCAATCAGGGCCTGTTGAACGCTGGAGTCTAGGTTCTCATAGACTTCGATCGCTTCATTCTTAGAAATTAGGCGGAAGGCGATCGCCTGCATGGTTTCGGGCAGGCCTTCGATCGCTTCGGCGATATCAGCCGGTTGAACCGGCACGAGCAAGGCTTTTGCGCCTCGAAAATTGTCCTGCTCCAGTAAGGCTTGGAGCTGCGATCGCACCAATTCGCTCAGCTCATGGCGAGAGATCGTCTGAGATTTTCCAACAGAGTCGTTATTCGGCAAAGCGAGATCCTCTTTTCAACGACGCTTGTGGCTACGGGTTCTGCTACCAACAGTTTTACTACATCGTCATGACATACACGCTATGCCATGAGTCCCCAGGACATTTCACGACATTTATGGCCAGTTACGCACAGCGATACAGTTTGTCTGCCACAGTCATTGGTCACAGTCGTTGGTCACAGTCATCTACCACAGTTATTGGTCACCCTGGCACTTCTGTATTTAACCTTCGCTGTGGAACGCTGACGAAAGTTATAGCCACCCAAGGCTATAGTCTACTGCCCGTAGCGGTCGTTATTGATATCTTTGCAGTTCTGAGATAGGTGGCTGTCGGCTATGCGCTCACTCACTCAGCCTATGCCTGCCCACTAGCTCGCACGTTATTAATTGCCTAGGAATGGTTGGATCGTGTGTTCTTTGCAGAGATAGCCGTCAACGAGAAGGGTTCGAAAGTGGCTAGGGTGGCTAGGTCGCTAACCTTGGTGTGCGGGGAGCTGAGGGGGGTGTTTTCGAATGCATCGCTTGTTTGCAAGGCGGCGGTGATGGCTTCGTCACTAAAGCCGCCCGTTGCCAACCGTTCTAATGTGTCATTGTAATTGGCCTCATCGCCAAAAGCTGTGCTTATTGCAGCAGGGTCAGTAACCGGCAACTGTTGACTCTCTGCGTTCGCTTCTGAGCCCTGGCCTGCGTTGGTTGCTGGGCTGAGAGTGAGAGTGCTAGCAACTTGGTTAATGACCATTTTCATGGGAGTATGCCGGTCGGTATCTTCGCTATCGTCATAGGTGCAGCGAGTCGGCACCATCGAAATCAGTCCGTCAGGTGAATTCGATACTGCGCGATCGCGTCCCCTTAGCTTGGCAGTGTATAGCGCTTCATCGGCACCATGTACCAGAATTTCCTGGGGCTGCTCAAGGCCCTCTGGTACTAGAGTGCAAATGCCAATACTCAAGCTTACATAGGGCTTGACGAGGGAAGTTTTATGGGGAACCTGCGCTCGTGCTAGCTCGGACTGTACGCTCAGTGCAACGTGCTGTGCGCCCTTAAGATCGGTCGCAGGCAGTAGAATGGCAAACTCTTCGCCACCATATCGAGCAACTTGGTCGCTATGGCGGTGCGCGCCACGAACAAGGGCTGCTGCGACAGCCTGTAGGCAAACATCCCCTGCCGGATGGCCGTAGTTATCGTTGTATCGCTTAAAGTAGTCAATGTCGCATAGCAGCAATGAAATGGGCTGTTCTTGTTCGTAGGCCTGTTGCCAGAGCTTTGGTAGCTGCTGATTAAACCGGCGACGATTGCCTACTTGGGTAAGCCCATCAATAAACGCCATGCGCTGCAAGACTTGGTTTTCTTCTGTTAGGCTCTCCTGGCGTTGTTCCTGCTGACGCAAAATGTGATTGTACGACCATATTTGCTGGTGCAGGCTGGCCTTATCGGCCTGAAGCGTTTTCACTAACTTGGCCGTTTTTAGGTGTCGTTTTATGCGTAGCCAGCACTCTTCCTCATCGGCAGCCGGCTGTTGAATATATTCATTACCGCCGCAGCGCAACGCTTTGACCATCTCTAGGGCTTCGGCACGTACACCCACAAAAACAACCGGTAGGTCGCTGGTGCGCGGCAGCCGCCGCAGACTCTGGCAAAGCTCATAGCCCTCTTCTCCAGCCGTTAATAAATCAATCACGAGCAGGTCTGGCACGTTTTCTAAAACCTGGCGCAGCACCTCACTTTTTCGCTCAGCCAGTTCAATGTGATAGCCCTTATTAAAGAGCACAGCACAGACGTCGCTAGGCGATGTGGTTTTGACTTGTCCGCGAGCATGTAAGCCAGTTTGAAAACGCGTTTGAGTCTGCTGCCACGTGACAACTGTACCGACTGATTGGGTTGTGAACTGATGAGCCATATTAAAAACGGAATCGTTAAGCCAGCTATGTAATAGAGCGATTGCTATAGGAAAAATCAGCTGGTCTGATTTGCCCTACTTCGAACTTATCAAGCTCCATTAATATGTGATTCCGTAAAAATACGATGGGCGAAAAACAAAATATCAGCGCTGCGCTGTTTTATATCAATAATTGTTAATGTGCGATGGCGCGTAACCTATGCAGAAAGCGGATCACCTCCGAACGAGCACGGAAATCTTTAGACATT
>JBCBDN010000403.1:0-2733 GCA_038529685.1 Cyanobacteria bacterium J06598_1
GCTGGATTTTGAGAAGCCTCTGGCTGAGTTGGAGGCTCGAATTATCCAGATTCGTGAGCTGGCTGAAGATAACGATGTTGATGTTTCTATTCAGATTCATCAGCTAGAGTCGCGAGCTCAGCAGCTAAGGCAGGAGATTTTTACCAGTCTTTCACCTTCTCAGCGAATCCAGGTGGCGCGCCATCCTCGTCGACCTAGCACCTTGGATTACATTCAGGCTATTAGCGATGAGTGGGTTGAGCTGCATGGCGATCGCAGGTCTGGAAAAGATGATTTGGCGCTTGTGGGTGGAATTGCCCGCTTTCAAGGGCGCCCAGTAATGATGATGGGTCATCAGAAAGGGCGCGATACGAAGGATAACGTGGCGCGTAACTTTGGCATGCCGGTGCCGGGAGGCTACCGCAAGGCCATGCGCCTGATGGAGCATGCGGACCGGTTTGGCATGCCGATTTTTAGCTTTATTGATACGCCAGGAGCGTGGCCTGGGTTTGAGGCTGAGGAGATGGGGCAGGGAGAAGCGATCGCCTACAACCTCAGGGAAATGTTTCGCCTAGATGTGCCGATTATCTGCACAGTGATTGGTGAAGGGGGCTCAGGGGGTGCACTCGGTATTGGTGTAGGTGATCGCCTCATGATGTTCGAGCATTCGGTGTACTACGTGGCAAGCCCTGAAGCCTGTGCGTCTATTCTGTGGAAAGATGCCTCCCGCTCGGCTCAGGCCGCAGAAGCTCTGAAGGTGACCGCTTGGGATTTGAAGAATTTGGGCATTTTGGACCAGCTATTGCCTGAACCCATCGGCGGGGCTCATGCTGCACCGATTGAAGCCGCTAACACGCTACAGCAGGCATTAGCGCAAAATCTCAATGTTTTGCTAGATATGAGCTCTGAACAGCGGCGAAACCAACGCTATGACAAATTCCGTCAGATCGGAGTGTTCTCGGAGTCGTAGCTCAGATGCCTAAACGCAGTGCTCTGATTACGGGAGCGAGTTCTGGAATCGGTAAAGCAACTGCGATCGCCTTTGCCGACGCTGGGTTTGACTTGCTCTTAATTGCGAGGTCTCAAACTAAGCTCAGTGCGTTGGCTAACGAACTACAAGCTAAGGGCGTTAAGGCTGAGGGGGTTGCTATTGATTTGAGTGAGGTAGCGCAGGTAAAGCATAGGGTGGAGCGAGCGATCGCTGCTTTTCACTCCACCGATGTTGCTACGGGTGAAACGAGCCTCGATACCGTTGTGAACTGCGCGGGTATGGGATATACCGGGCCGCTCCATACAATGCCCCTTGCCGACTGGCAGCAGGTGATGGCGATGAACGTAACGAGTGTATTGCAGGTGGTGCAGGCAGTGTTACCTGATATGCGGGCAAAGGGCAAAGGGATGATTGTGAATATCGCTTCGATTGCGGCGCAACACTCGTTCCCTGACTGGGGAGCCTATGGGGTGAGTAAGTCGGCGTTAGTGGCGCTTTCGGGTGCGATCGCTGCCGAAGAATCAGATAACGGCATTAGAGTAGTCACTGTTTCACCAGGCGCGGTGAACACCCCAATTTGGGATAGTGAGACAGTGCAAGCCGACTTTGATCGCACCTTGATGCTGATGCCTGAGACGATTGCTCAGACTATTTTGTACACGGTCTTGATGCCACCAGGGGCGGTGATTTCTGAATTGACGATTACACCTAGTCAAGGGGCACTGTAGTCGCGGGGGCTTTAGCGAAATGGCAGAAAGCGCGTGACAATAAGGAAAGGATAGTAGTGGTTTGTTGACTTAGATAAGCGGCTGCTGAGACGGGTTTACGCCCAAACATTGTTTTGATATTGATTTTTGAGGGTTCTTTTTTATGACTATTTCGGATGGGATTCCAGGCGCTGATAGTGCTGATTTGACGGAGCGGGTTCTCGGTGGAATGAGTACGGGGAATAGTGACAAGCTATCGAACCCACACATTCGACCTGACCGTCAGACCAAACACGGCAAAGCCATTCCGCGTCAGCCCTCCAAAATTAGCCCTGAAGAAGATAACGGCCCGATGATGGAAGCGGTGCGGACCATTTTGCTTTCGCTCGGAGAAGATCCAGAGCGTGAGGGGCTCTTGAAGACGCCCCATCGAGTGGCCGAAGCGATGCGCTTTATGACGAAGGGCTACTCGCAGTCGCTGGAGACGATTGTGAACGATGCCATTTTTGATGAAGGTCACAATGAAATGGTGTTGGTGCGCGATATTAACTTTTTTAGTATGTGTGAGCACCACATGCTGCCCTTTATGGGGCGAGCGCATGTGGCCTACATTCCTAGTCAGCGAGTGGTTGGCTTAAGCAAACTAGCGCGAATTGTAGAGATGTATGCGCGGCGGCTACAGGTGCAAGAGCGCCTTAACCGCCAGATTGCCGAGGCGGTGCAAGAAGTGCTCGATCCGCTTGGTGTTGCGGTTGTGATGGAAGCGAGCCACATGTGTATGGCTATGCGTGGCGTACAAAAGCCGGGGTCTTGGACGGTGACCAGCGCTATGGTGGGTGTGTTTGATGAAGATGCAAAAACGCGTGAGGAGTTTTTGAGCTTGATTCGTCATCAGCCAGGGTTTGCTAATTACTAGCGCTTAATACAGATTGCCAACGACTACATCGGGAAAGAGCGTAGACGTTTGAGCCTCATTTCCTAGTTAGTGTGGTGATCAGCTTTCTGCGTCATTTTTGACACAGCTATTTTTAAGTAGCTGTGTACTTTCCTTTTGGG
>JBCBDN010000404.1:0-2731 GCA_038529685.1 Cyanobacteria bacterium J06598_1
CTTCAATCAGCTGATCGCTGACTTTGAAACTGAAAACCCCGATATCGCCGTCCGCTGGCAAGACATCCCCTGGGGCGACATGGAAACCAAAATCCTAGCGGCGGTTTCGGCAGGCAACGCCCCCGATGTCGTGAACCTCAACCCTAACTTTGCCTCTCAGTTAGCGACTAAAGGCGCTTGGCTCACCCTCGACGACAAGCTCAGCGCCGAAGAAAAAGCCGTTTACCTGCCCAAAATCTGGGAGGCCACGCAGATCAACGGCGATAGCTTTGGCTTCCCTTGGTATCTCACCACCCGAGTCACCCTGTACAACACAGAGATGCTTGAAGCAGCTGGCATTAGCGAACCACCCGCAACCTTTGAAGAACTCGCTGAAGTCGCCAAACAAGTCAAAGAAAAAACGGGGAAGTACGCGTTCTTTATCAGCTTCGTACCTGATGATGCAGCAGATGTATTGCAGTCTTTTGTGCAGATGGGTGTGCCCTTAGTAGATGATGAGGGCAATGCGGCCTTTGATACACCTGAAGGAAAGGCTGTGTTTCAGTACTGGAGCGATTTGTATAAGCAGGAATTGCTGCCAAGAGAGGTGCTGACACAGGGCCACGCGCAGGCGATTCAGCTATATCAGTCTGGCGAGATTGCGATCTTGGCGTCGGGTGCGCAAAAGATGGATACGATTGAGACGAATGCGCCAGCGATCGCAGCGGCCACCCAAAGCGCGCCCCAAATCACAGGCAGCACCGGCAAAAAGAACGTCGCCGCTATGGACCTCGTTATTCCTAACGATACTGATGCAGAAGCTGCGGCCCTCAAGTTTGCGACCTACGTCACAAACGATGCCAATCAGCTTGCGTTCGCCAAAGAAGCGAACGTGCTGCCTTCTACGGTAGGGGCGATGGAAGATAGCTACTTTACCGATACACCTGAGACGGCAACGTCTGTAGAAGTGGCACGTTCGGTAAGTGCGAGTCAGCTGGGAGATGCAGCAGTGCTGGTTCCAGCGATGGAAGACGTAAAAGAGCTGCAAAAAATCATTTATGACAACTTGCAGGCGGCGATGCTAGAGGACAAAACCGTTGATGAGGCCGTAGCTGATGCAGCCGATGAGTGGAACAACCGCTAGAGCGGCTCGGCAGAACATCAAAGAGGCAAGGCAACCCAAAACAGAGAGGCCCGCACTGCCCCAATAACCGAAGGGTGAGCGGAGCCGAATCCCTGGCCGGACCGCGATCGGGATCTCTAGCTAGGTTCTGGCTTCGACTCCGCTCAGCCACCGGGATGAGCTGTTTAAGCCACCGGGATGGGCTGTTTGAATAGATTGAATTAATTGAAGGGCGGTGTTGTGCAGTCGGATGCATGATGCGGCCTTTTGCCTTTGTAGGCGATCGCACTTCCCCACAGGTCATAGGCCTCTGCCACCTGTCGTTCGCGCCAAGCCTGCGCTAGCAAGGATATTTGAGGCTCGTCTTCCAATAGCTCGCACTCATCAATCAAGCCTTGACTTAGCAGCATCCTGTCCTCTAGGTGCCGATGAGATTCGAGAAAGTTATCTTCTAATATGTGCTGAATGTCTAACCCATATGGTTTCAGGTGCTGACACACCAAAATCGCCCGAGGACAGTTCAGCGGATCGGCTTCTACGCCGAGCAGCACAACCCTCTGCCGTTGAGCCGTTTCAACAATTTGCGCAATTCCTTTTTCAAAGGCCGCCGTTGCAGCTATTTTTTCGTAGGTGGCTTTGTTGCCTTCGTAGCAGTTAGCGGCGTCGGGGCGATCGCTCAGCGCATCGCCTAGATACTGGTAGTAAATGCATTCTCGATTGAGCGCAGCTTCTAGTACGGATCGGTTGAAGCGAGCATAGATCAGCTCGTTAGAATACGGCTTATCTGTAGAATCACTTCTAGAGCGCACATCTATAACGACCGTCACCACACGCGGCAGCAGCGGCTCTATCAGTTGCGCCACTGTATCAAAAGGCGCATGGCCGATTGTAAAAATCCTAGACATGTCTCTGCTCAGTAGCTATTTAGTAGCTTCCTAAGGTCCCCTGCTGCTTGGCTTTACCTTCTGCCCAGCGAAACAGCGATGTGCCTAGCGTGAAATAAATCAGGCCGTTGACGAGCGCGATCGCCCACCCCTGCCAATTCAACGGTAGCTCGCGCGCCATCAAATCTCTCAGCAGTCCCGTACTTGGCAAAATCGGCATCACGTTTACAATTGCCCGCGCAGGCCCCGTCCAGTTTTCAGTGGGCGCTGCCAACAAAAAGAACAAAAAGAACTGAAACAGGCTCAACAGTTGCTGCACGTTTTTGAGCACCAGCGCAAAAGACCCAATCAAAAAGGCCAGCCCGTAAGCGCCCAATAGCAACGTCGTCAGCGGTAAAAGCAGTATCAGCGGAAAGGCTATTTTGCTGCCTGTCATCGCAATGATGATAGAGAGCACGATCAAAATCAGAATCAGTCGCAACGTTAGGCTTGCCACCGCCCGGGCAAAAAACACGCGAGGCGCACCAAAAGGGGATAAAAACACCTGCTCTAGGGTGCCAGTTCTCGCCTCCATCTGTAGATTAGTGGCAATGTCATTGACGATGTACAGCACCAGCGACCAGATGATGTAGCCAATTACCACCGTATCGAGGCGATCGCACAAAGAACTAGTGGCCAAGCCCGCCAGGTACTGAGTGCTCAAAAAGATACCGTAAAACAAAGATGGCAAAATCACGTCGCCACC
>JBCBDN010000405.1:0-2728 GCA_038529685.1 Cyanobacteria bacterium J06598_1
ATGGCGATCTCTTATACGTTATGGCTAACTTACTCCTGATTGAAAGCCCCGGTAAGCTGAAGAAGCTGAGCCAAATTTTAGGTCCGGGGTGGATGGTAAAGGCCAGTATGGGCCATATTCGTGAGCTGACGAATGAGGGTGAAGATTCGTTAGGCTTTGACCTGGCGGGCGATCGCATCACCTGCAAATACGCTCCTAGAGACGCTCGTGCTAAAAAGACGATTGCAGGTCTGCGCCAAGCGGTGAAGCAGGCTGATACGGTTTTCATCGCAACTGACCCTGACCGCGAGGGCGAAACGATTGGCTGGCATTTGCAGCAGGCACTGCGCCTCAAGTCTCCGCAGCGTGTGGTGTACAGCGAAATTACCCCGGCTGCTGTGCGTAAGGCGGTGGCTAATCCTCGTAAGCTGGATCAATCTTTGGTGGCGGCAGGGCGAGCGCGGGACTGTTTGGATAAGCTGGTGGGCTACAAGGGCAGCCGTCATGTGGTGTGGCCGCTGAACAACGGCGCGAAGTCTATGGGGCGGGTGCAGAGCGCGGCGCTGCATTTGCTGTGCCAGCGAGAAAGAGAGATTTTGAAATTTAAGCCGGAGGACTATTGGAGTGTTTCGGTGGTGTATGCGGAAGGATTTAAGGCCTTCTACAAGCGGAGCCCTAAGCCAGGTAGGCCAAAGGCGAAGGCGGCGGATGATGCAGCAGAGAAGAAGGGCGATCAGCAAAAGGGGGCGGAATCGGAGAAAGTGAGTTCCCAGGCAGAGGCGGACCGGCTGGTGGCGATCGCATCCAACAATCCCCACAGTATTCTCTCCATAGAAGGTAGGGTAAAACACCAAAACCCGCCTGCTCCCTTTATTACCTCTACACTGCAACAGTCTGCGGGTTCCAAGCTGCGCTTTACGCCAGAGCAAACCATGAAGGTAGCTCAGTCTTTGTATGAGGGCGGCCACATTACCTACATGCGGACAGATTCTGTTGTTCTGTCTGCGCCTTTTCAGGCGGCGGTGAAAGCATACCTCACGCAGCATGATCCAGCCAATGTGCCGAAGAAAACGGTGAGCCATCGGGCAGCAAAAGGCGCACAGGCAGCTCACGAGGCGATTCGCCCAACCGATGTGACGGCAGTGCCCACTCAGCTAGCGCCTGCGCTTTCTGGCGATGCCGAAAAGCTGTACACGCTGATTTGGAATCGGGCGGTGGCCTCTCAGTGCTGTCCGGCAAGGCTGCGTAAGACGCGGATTGTGACGCAGTCGGGTGAGGCCTATTGGGAGGCGCGCGGCCAGGTGGTGGAATTTGCTGGGTACACGCGCTACTGGAACAACTTGAGCGCGGATTCTCAGCTGCCGACGCTGCAACAGGGGCAAGCGGTGACGCTGAAGCAGGCGCAGTCGGAGAAAAAGCAGACTCAGCCGCCGGCGCGCTACAGCGAGCCGAAGCTCGTGCAGCTAATGGAGCGTAAGGGGATCGGTCGGCCCAGTACCTATGCACCGACGATTAAAACATTGCGATCGCGCACTTACGCTCAGCTGCTGAAAGGTAAGCTCCAGCCCACGCCGCTGGGGCTAGCGTTGGACTCGGCGTTGGGGCAGCTGTTGCCAGATTTGATTGAGCCTGAATTTACGGCGAAGATGGAGACGGATTTGGATGCGATCGCCTCTGGAAAAGAAGACTGGGAAACCTATCTCACTCGCTGGCACCGAGAGTACTTTGGACCAGCGATAGAGCAGGCGAAGACTCAGCTCAATGTGGAGAAGATGAAAGCCCTGCGGTTGGGGTCTACTTTTGCGGCTGTTGAAGGTCAACCTGTGTCGGCATATCAATCGGATAAAGAACCCGGTAAAAGCGAATCCTCTAACCTCTCTAAGCCTAACCCATCTAAGACAAAGGGGCGCGTGAACAACAAAAGTGGGCGCAAGAACGGTGTTCCTCGTAAAACGGTGGGAAAAGTTGGACGTAAGGCAGCCGCCCAGAAGGGGGCTTCTAAAGGCGCTACAAAAAGTAAGGTACTTTGCTCAAAGTGCCAGCAGCCACTGAGCAAGATTCCATCAAAGTCTAAAAAGCTGAAGGCCAATCACTTCTTGAAGTGTGAGTCGCTCGGCTGCGACACGGTGATGTTTTGGAACCCGCAGAAGAAGGGCTACGAGCTCCCTTACGCTAAGCGAGCTGTGGACCCGAAAGCGTTTACTGACCACCCTTGTCCGAGCTGTGGGGCGCTGTTGATTCGGCATGGCTATCAGAAAGACGGTGTAGACAAGGTGATGTTGCGCTGTTCGATTTTGGACAACCGTAAGGGCAAGTGTCAGGAGGTTGCTTTTTTCCAGAGCCGAGAAGGGGGATTTTGGTCGCCTAAGTTTGGAGTGCTGAAACAAGCGACTCACATCACTTGAACTATGATCGTTTGGGCAAAATAATTTCTGGATAGGCTATTTCAATGCTCAGAGCCTCTAATCCCTTATCGGTATAAGAAATAGCTACGTTGACCACTAACCCAGGCTTCAAAGCACTGAAAACTTCTGGTGTGATTGACTCCCGTCGAAAGTGAATATCCTTTTCAACTTCGTGAGAATCAATAAACCCATAAATCTTGCCAGGTTTATAATTATGCTTAATGAATCCTCGAACAGTATCGCCTTCTTTGACAGGGTCTGGAATATAAATGCTGTCTGCGACAAACTTTTTCCCTGCTGCGGGCAGGCTTATTGATAAGCGTAGATCTTAAGCCAAAATCTAA
>JBCBDN010000406.1:0-2727 GCA_038529685.1 Cyanobacteria bacterium J06598_1
CGCCATCGCGATCGCTTCAAAAATATGGGGATAAATCAACGGTTCACCCATCAGGTGAAACGCCACAATTTTCGCGAGCTGCCCGTTGGCAATTTCATCGAGTGCTTTAGTCAGCAGTGCTTTGTCCATGTGTCCGCGCTTGCGCTCCATAATGGCATCCGGGCAGAACTCGCACTTGAAGTTACACACGTTAGTCACTTCCAAATGAATGCGCTCTAGCCGATACGGGTTGGGCTGCAATCGAACAGAAACTTTCTGGGATGAGTCCGATGAATTCGGAGTAGCAGTACGATAGGCCGTGGACATAATCCCAATTCCTGATAGTCGTTTCTAATTAATGACGCCATTACCCTATCAACTGTGATCCGAGACCGTGTGAGAATAGCCTGAAAACTTTAGGAAATGTGGAACCGTTTACTTCAAAGAAGGAGAACTGATGAGCCCGCCAACAGCCGTGATAGATGCAATTCGCTACCTCCAGAGGGAGGCGTCAGATGTAAGCCGGTTGCGGCCTGATCCAGCGGCCGTTGTAACGGCCCTGGCGACCCTAGAAAAGCAGCGTAAGAAGAGTAAGCAGCGCTATCGCTACGAAGACTTGGTCGGAACTTGGCAGCTAGGGTTTGTCTCAGGGACGCGTAAGGCCAAACCTGCTCGTTCAGGTGCTAAGCCCATAAAACAGCTCGGCAAAGGTCGATTTTTACCCAGATGGATACAGATTACGATCACCTACGGTTTGCCCGCTCAGCTGTTGAGTCCAGCTCTGCTCGATACAAGTCCTGGTGCTCCAACCTCAGATCGCTCTTCAGATCGCTCCTCAGATCGCTCAACCCCACAGCCTAGTGGTGCTGTTATAAACCAAGTTGTATTAGGGGCGGCGTCGCTTCAGCTGAGTGGGCCTACTGTCTACTGGCCGAAGACAAACACCCTAGGCTTTGATTTCGTATATTTGCAAGGGCGCATAGGCGCGCTAAAACTTTATGATGCCCCGGTGCGAGGTGGCAAAGAGAGATGTGAGGCCTTTGCGACACTGCCGCTAAAAGACCAAGCCTTTTTTACCTTTTTTGCGGCAGAAAAAGACTATATCGCAGCCCGTGGGAAAGGCGGTGGGTTGGCGCTGTGGACACGGTCTATCTGATGTGTGGCCATTTGATTAGGGAAGCGCGATCGCAGGCTCTACCTGCCGCAGCGGCTCGGGTCTGCTGTTGTGATAGCCCTGAACATAGTCAATGCCAATGGCCTGCACTTGGTTGAGAATAGATAGATTTTCAACAGACTTAGCGATTGTTTTGATATTCATAAACTGGCTAACCTGTTGAATTGCCGTCAGCATGGCAAAAATCAAGGGGTCATTAGCGATCTCCTTAACAAAGTCACCGTCGATTTTGAGATAGTCGACAGAGAGATGCTGTAAATAGGTGAGTGAAGAGAGCCCGCTGCCAAAATCGTCAATGGCGATTTGGCAGCCTATCTGCTTGATTGCATTCGTGAAGCGAATGGTCTGCTGTAAATTATCAATGGCAACACTCTCTTCAATCTCAAAACAAAGTACTTCAGGCTGAATGTTGGACTGTTGCAGCTGCTCCTGCAAAAACTCAATAAAATCAGCGTCTTCCAAGCTAGCCGCTGAGAGATTGATGCTGTAGGTAATACTGTCTTGACTCGCGTGATGAGAGATATGCCAGAGGACCGCATTCACCACCCATCGATCGATTTTGGGCATGAGGTGGTAGCGTTCTGCAGAAGGCAAAAATCCCATAGGGGGCATAAGGCCTTCTCGGCTAACGTTGTCTAGCCTTTGTTGGTCGAGTTTATGTTCATCGAGCCTGAGCAGCACTTCGCAAAATTCGGTTTGCTGTAGGTAGGGTTTGGTGGGCGTGATGGACTGCTGATGTAGGCAGAAGAGATTGGTCTCAAGGGCGGTATTAATGCGCGATCGCAATTGATTTCCACTGGATTGAGAAAGGCTGTGTATCTGCCTATCTTGATAGACCTGTATTCGATTTCGACCCTTTTGCTTAGCCTGATAGCAAGCGGTATCGGCCCGTCCAAAAATTGATTCAACCGTGCTGCTCGCATGGCCAATCGGCACGATGCCAATGCTGACCCCAATCTTAAAAACCTTGCCGTTGTAGGTAAAACGAAATGCTCGAATCGTGTCACAAAAGTCTTGGGCAATGCGCGTGGCCCGATCGAGATCGCAGTTGTACAGAAGCAGCCCAAATTCATCGCCACCGATGCGAGCCAGTACGTCAGATGCCCGAATCTGAGCACGCCACAGCTCAGCCACCTGCTGTAGCAGCTCATCGCCAGCGGCATGCCCACAGGTGTCGTTTACCACTTTGAAATGGTCGAGATCCAAGTAGCACATCACGTGGTGAGGATGCGGGTGCTGCTTTTTGGGTAAGGCTTTAGTGACTTCTCTGACAAAGCTGGTGCGGTTGCGTAGCTGGGTTAACGGATCGTGTGCGGCTTCCCAGGCTAGCTGAGTAGCGCGGCTTCGTTCTTCTGTAACATCTCGAAACACTAGCACTGTGCCAATAATGTCGCCATCGCGAGAGCGAATGGGCGCAGTAGAATCGCTAATGGCAAATTCTTTGCCTGCTTTTGAGAGCAGTGTTGTTTGGTCGCTCAGGGTGATGGATCTGCCTTCTCCTAGGGCTCTTAGGACCGGGTTGCTTAGCGGTTCGCGGGTGCTGCCATCAATGAGCGCGCACACTTCTGTTACAG
>JBCBDN010000407.1:0-2724 GCA_038529685.1 Cyanobacteria bacterium J06598_1
CTTCGCAGTGGAACACCGATTCCACCATCGTTTCAAAATACTCGTTGAGCATAGAGACCACCTGCGCAGCTTCTAGCTCTTCAGTCAGCGAGGTGTAGCCGCGAATATCTGAGAACAGCACCGTGACATCTTTGCGCTCGCCTACCATCAGCACGTCTTCCCCGAGGGCCATCACTCGGTCGGCTACGCTGGGCGTCATGTAGCGGTACAGCGTTGTTTTCATGCGCTTTTCTTGACTGATATCTTCAAGCACAACGAGCCCACCCCGTACGCCGCCCTGGGGATCACTGAGTGGACTTACCGTCAGGTTAATGCTTCGTAGCCAGCTCATCACTTGGCTCGCTATGACGTCGCACTCATCTGAGCCCCAAAGTCTGTAGCCTGCGGTATCTGGCACGACAAGCACACAGTCCTCAGGTCGATGACCGTTACTTTCAGGGGTGGCTACTGATACGGTGAGTCCCTGTTCTGGGACATAGTGACGTGCGCCGCTGTGGAGGCTGTCTTCTATGCGCTGACGCAGCCGCTCCAAAGGCACGACATCCCAGAGGTAGCGACCAATTAGCTGAGACTGCCATTGAGCTGCGATCGCCGCATTCACCCGCTGCTCATCGCTCTCATTCATCCCTGCTCGAAGGTAGTCATTTGCCTCACCTGTCGGACAGCCCAGCAGCTTGAGGGCCGCCTCATTAATGGTGACGATGCGGCCCACCATATCAGTTGAAATCACCGCATCAGAAAGACTCTCTAGCATGTCTTTCTGATACTGCTTTTCTTGAGAAATCTGTTGAAAAAGCTGCGCATTCTCCAGGGCAATCCCTGCCTGGGTATTGAATGCTTTCATAAAAGACTCGTCGAGCGTTGTGAACTGCCCTTGGGCCTTATTAATCAGTTGGCTGACGCCCATCAGCTTGCCAGTGGAGTTAAAAACGGGCATACACAAAATGTTGCGAGTGCGGTAGCCGGTTTTTCGGTCAGAAGAAGCATCAAACCGTTCGTCCGCGTAGGCATCTGGAATGTTGAGCGTTTCTGCCGACGCGGCGACAAAGCCGACGATGCCCTTATCTGCGGGGAGTCGTAGGTCAATTAGCGTTTGGCCGTCGGCGCTAGTCACTTGAGACCACAGCTCACCTTTGGTTTCATTGAGTAGCCACAGCGTGCTCCTATCTGCCTGCATTAGTTCGCGGGCTGCGGCCATTACAGACTGTAGCGTGACAGCCAAGTTCAGGCTTTGGTCCATTGATGAAATAGCCTTCAACAGCGCCGCAACGCCCTTTTGGTTGCGAGCCGCGAGGTAAAAAGACTGGCAGGTTTCGAGCAGGATGCCGATGGAGGGTGCGAACCGGGCAAACCGGGCTTCGTCGTCTGTAGAGAAGGGCTGGGTGCCGACTTTGTTCAGCAGTTGAGCAACGGCGACAACTTTGCGGTCGCTGCTCATCACTGGCATACACAAGATATTGCGGGTCCGATAGCCCGTTTGCTGGTCAGTAGCATCGCTGAATCGCTCATCGGCGTAGGCATCTGGGATATTAACTCCGATTCCCTCGGTAGCTACATAGCCAGCGATCCCTTGATCAATGGGCAGCCGAATTTCTAAGCTGTCTCCACCGGTTCCCTGCGCGATTTTAGAACAGAGCTCCTGACGGTCCTTATCTACGACAAAGATGGTGGTTCGTTCTGCCTGCAAAATCTGGCCAATTTTAAGGGTAAATGTCTCTAGCAGCTCATCGAGCATGGGCTCTAAAGACTGATTGTTGATTAGATCGATGACTTTTAAAGACTGCTTAAAATCGCGTGTAGTCCGCTCTAAAAACTCAATAAAATCGGGAATAGAGAGATCTTCGACCCGCTCAGCTAGACGACCTTGGCTGTGCTGGGATAACGATAAAAAAACGCTACTCGTAGGAGACTGAGCCATGATTGCTGACGTTTAAAACTAAGGAAGGAGGCACCGCCCTTAGCCTTCCCGTTCGGCAGAGGTTACTTGGGGTATGTAAGTACCCAAGATCTAGGCAAAATGATAATTCTTAAGGTCAGCCTCATAAGATAATCCTATTGCCCTTCACAATCGACGATCCACTGCCTAATGCTGTGGCGATCGCACTGCCGCAGCCGTAGGGTTGTGCGCTGTGTGTTTGTTGTTTTAGTGGGCTGGCCTATAGCTGCCACTGCACTAGCCTGACCGCGTTGCCTAGCAGCCGGTGCTTTAGCCACGAGCGTTGCTGCCATTGCTTTGGGCCAATCTGTTCGCTGAGAGCGAATCCTTTTTCAAAGACTTTTTCTACGCTGCTGATGAGTTCGGGCGATCGCATACAAATATCCAACTCATCATTGTGCAGAAAGCTGCGGTAGTCAAAGTTAGCGCTTCCTGTATTCACCCATTCATGGTCAATAATCAGCATTTTGGCATGTAGCATGCTGGGCTGATACTCAAATATTTGAATGCCAGCTTTCAACAGGTCGCCATAAACTTCGTAAGAAGCGTAGTAAACCGGTTTTTTGTCAGACCGAACGCTGGTGGTCAAAATCCGCACGTCTACCCCCGCTTGTTTGGCATTGATCAATAGCTGCCGGGTGCTTTCATTGGGCAAAAAGTAGGGGCTCGATAGCCAAATTCGCTGTCGGGCGCAGGCGATCAGCATTTGCTTAAGCGTCTCAATAGAGGAGCTACGGTAGCTGGGCTTACTGCCTGGGGTTACCAGAATAGAATAGGTTTGATTTGTT
>JBCBDN010000408.1:0-2697 GCA_038529685.1 Cyanobacteria bacterium J06598_1
AGTTTTTCTCGTGATCATGGCCGTTTACCTCACCTTGAACCTACTGATTTCTCTCAACATGAACCAGCTCAACCAAGCCGTTCAATTCAAGGAGCGCTAACCCATGACAACCACAAGCTCTAGACCGATCGAACGCAGCGCCCCCAGAGCGCAAAAAACAGGCCCCCTCGCCTGGACGCAAAAACATCTCTTCAACAGCCCGTTCAACAGCGTTTTAACCGTTGTGCTCGTGGCGGGCATTGGCTACGCCGTGCTGAACCTGTTGAAATGGGCCTTCACCCAAGCCAACTGGGCCGTCGTTAACGACAACCTAGGCCAGTTTATGGCAGGTCTATATCCCTCCCAGTTCTACTGGCGATTGTGGGCCGTGTTGGCCATGATAATGCTCCTGGCTGGGCTCAGCTGGGGCATCTTGGCGCGCAACCAAAAGCAACTGTTTACCAAAGCACCGCTGATTGGCCTAGGGCTGGCCGCACTGCTGCTAGTGCTGCTGCCCATGACCCGCGCTCACCTACCCTATTCGCTCGGGGCACTCGCCTTGCTGGCCGCTAGCGCCTTTGCAGGTCAAGCCTTCGGACGCAAAGTACCGAGGGCAGGCACTCTAATCTCGGCGGGCTGGTTTGTCTCCTACTTTGTCATGCTGTACCTGCTAGGCGGCAACACCTTTACAGACAGCCTGCTCTACCTCGTCCTCGCCCAAGTAGGGTTAGGAATCTTGGCTGGGTGGCTGCTCTCCGCGCTGATCACAGACTCAACCGTCACCACCTGGATTGGCAGACTGGGCCTGCTGGCCATAGGCTTTGGGATTGGCTATTACGCCTTGGGCAACGTGCTGTACGCACCACTGACGAACCTTGGGATCAGCTACCCCATTTTTCTTTGGCTGATGCGGGCAGTAGGCGTGTTGCTAGGCGGACTGCTTGTTTGGGTGTTTTCAGAGCCCGAAACGTTGCAGGCGGTAGGCAAATTCACGCTCTTTTTGTTGGGCTTTGTAGCCCTGTTCGGGCTGATGGGTTGGCTACCTCAGATGCTAGGCCTGGAGTTTGGCTTAGAGAACGTACGCACCAACTCTTGGGGCGGGCTAATGCTCACGCTGTTCTTGGCAGTTAGCGGCATATCACTGTGTTTTCCAGCAGGGGTGCTGCTGGCGCTGGGCAGACGCAGTAAGCTGCCGCTGATTCGCACATTCTCAGTCGCCTACATTGAGCTAGTTCGCGGCGTTCCTCTGATTGCGATTCTGTTTATGGGCCAGGTACTGATTCCACTATTTTTGCCCGAGGGCGTCCGGCCTGACTCGGTAGTCCGGGCCATTGTGGGCCTGACTATTTTTAGTGCGGCTTACCTAGCAGAGAACGTACGAGCAGGGCTACAGTCGATCCCTCAAGGTCAGAGCGAAGCTGCTCAATCGCTAGGGCTCAACAAACCGCTTACCATGTCGCTCATTGTGCTGCCGCAGGCGCTCAAAACAGCGATTCCAGCGATTGTCGGTCAGTTTATTAGCTTGTTCCAAGACACCACTTTACTGGGCATCGTAGGGCTATCTGAGCTGCTGGGGATGACGCAAGACCTGTTGGCAAGTCCTAAGTACTTGGGCAACTATGCACCCGCCTTCGTGTTTATCGGCGGCATTTACTGGTTGTTTTGCTATGGCATGAGCTACGGCAGCAGGCGAATAGAGGAGGCGTTGAATACAGATTTACGCTAGGAGCGACTGCACTAAATTAAGGTCCTAGTGCAACCGCGTTCCATTAGGACTTTCTACCCTTCTCTTTTTTCTGTTTGTCTTTTGTTCTTTGTTCTTATCTTCTGAGGAAACCCACCCATGACCGCATCAGAAATGGCCGCTCCCATGACACCTCGCAACGAGGCAGGTGCTGAAGCCGTCATCGTCGCCAAAGACGTCAATAAGTGGTACGACAACGGCTTTCACGTGCTCAAAGGGGTGAGCATGAATGTGTACAAAGGCGAAGTGGTGGTGGTAATGGGGCCCTCAGGCTCTGGTAAGTCCACGTTTATTCGCACGTTTAACGCACTAGAACCCTACCAAGAAGGCAGCATTGAAATTGACGGCGTGCTGATTGCTAATGACCTTAAGGATATTGAGGTGGTGCGCCGAGAGGTGGGCATGGTGTTCCAACAGTTCAACTTATTTCCGCATCTCACCGTGCTGCAAAATGTCACGCTTGCCCCCATTTGGGTACGTCGTTGGCCCAAGGCCAAAGCAGAAGAGATTGCCATGAGACTGTTGGACCGGGTAGGAATTGCAGAGCAGGCGTACAAGTTTCCAGGACAGATGTCAGGCGGTCAGCAACAGCGGGTTGCGATCGCCCGATCGCTCGCCATGCAGCCCAAAGTCATGCTGTTTGACGAACCTACTTCTGCTCTAGATCCTGAAATGGTACGTGAAGTGCTAGATGTCATGCGCAACCTCGCTAAAGATGGCATGACGATGGTGTGTGTCACACACGAAGTGGGCTTTGCGAGAGAAGTCGCTGACCGCGTAGTATTGATGGATGGCGGCGTGCTAGTAGAAGAGAACACGCCAGATGAGTTCTTCAACAATCCGAGAGAAGAGAGAAGTCAGGCATTCTTATCGCAGATTTTGTAAAAGAGAAACAAAGTATAGCAAAGCGCGGATGCATAACGCCAAGGCGAGGCAAGGCCCTAACGTAGTGATGCCCCTTGGGCTATACGCAC
>JBCBDN010000409.1:0-2687 GCA_038529685.1 Cyanobacteria bacterium J06598_1
GTGGTAACCGGTAAAGTGGAAACCCACGAAAGCGACGGAGCCTACGTCGATATTGGCGGTAAGTCAGCCGCTTTTTTGCCGCTCAAAGAAGCGTCTATCGAGCCGAACTTTGTGCTGGAAGAGTCTTTGCCGATTGGCACAGAGCGTAAGTTTTTGATTGTGCGTGATCAAGACGCTAACGGCCAGATGGTGATTTCCATCCGTGCCATGGAAATCAAAGAGCTTTGGGAGCGCCTGAGAGAGCGTCAGGAAAACGGCGACGTGCTAGAGGTGACTATCTCTGGCAGTAACAGAGGTGGTGTCACCGCAGACGTTAGCGGTTTGCGCGCCTTTATTCCCCGCTCTCACTTAGCCAAACGAGTTGAAGATCTCGATGAGCTGATGGGCAACACCATTAACGTTGCCTTTTTAGAAGTCGATGAAGAGAACAATAAGCTGTTGCTCTCAGAGCGAGTAGCCGCTAGAGCAAGTGCCATGAGCAGCCTGACAAAAGGTGAGCTGATAGAAGGTACGATTGCTTCACTTAAGCCGTTTGGCGCGTTTGTTGATTTTGGTGGTGCTTCTGGACTGCTGCATATTAAGCAGATCAGTAAGAGCTATATTTCTGCGCTGGGAGATGTGTTCAAGGTGGGCGATCCGATTAAAGCCATTGTTTTGAATATTGATGATCAAAAGGGGCGGATTGCGCTGTCGACTCAGGTGCTAGAAAAGTATCCTGGTGAGATTCTTAAAGAGCTACCGACGATGATGGCTGAAGCTGAAGAACGGGCTAAGAACGTTGCTAAGACGCTGGCCGAAGGCGACAAGTAAATCCTCTGGATAAACCCACTGGCAAGTTGAAAATATGGGTACTGTTTGGGAGCTGGATTTTTACTCCAGACCAGTTTTAGACGAGAACAATAAAAAACGCTGGGAGATCCTAATTTGTGAGGGGTTGCAGTCTGTCGCAGACGACCCCGAAAAGCTGTTTCGATACAGTAAATACGTGTCGAACAGTGAGGTGAATTCTGAGACGTTACAGGCGGCGCTAGAAGAGGCGATCGCCCAGTCAACGTCTTCACCGACGGCATCTTCACCGACCAAGGTGCGCTACTTCCGCTATCAAATGCAGAATATGATCAAGCGAGCCTGCGAAAATACAGGCTTGCTGGCTTACCCAAGTCGTCGTACCCTCGCCTTGCAGCAGTGGCTAGAAGATCGCCAAGAAAACGTGTATCCCAACGAGTCAGGATATAAAGCCTCTGCGTCTGCTTCTACTGCACAGCCATTAGAAGTCGTGAGCCCTTTGCCTGATGCACTGTTGGGCCAAAAGTGGGCTTTGGTGAGCCTGCCAGCTGAAGCGTTCGATGAAATGGCCGAATGGGATATTGGCTTTGGTGAGTCTTTTCCGCTGGCACCTGCAGGGGTTGCTCCTAACACGCCAATTCCGGGCTTCATTATTTATTCTCAGCGGGCTGATGCCCTGGCCGCTTGGATGTCTGGTCTAGAGATGGCGCAGGTGAGAGCGGCACGCGAAGAGGCGAGTAACTACGTCGCGCCCACAGATGGTGAGGCGGCGCGGTTGTTGATGGATACTGGTACGACCGATACGTGGCTGATGGCTGATTTGACAACGCCAGAAACTCAATCTGAAGCGCAGCGATTTGAGGTAGCCAAAAAAGCAGCGAACAATGTGCACTTTTTAGCGGTACAGGCGAGTCCAGAGTCTGAGTCTTTTGCGGGATTTTGGCTGATGCAATCTAGGTTGTTTGGATAAGGGAGCTTGGCCAGATGGCGGCAGTTGGTAAGCAGAGTCGGGTGAGGGTGGTGCTGATGTATGGGCTTTTGAGTGCGATCGCGCTGATCATGCTCTTACCGCTTCTCTGGCTTGTAAGTACCTCCTTCAAGGCCCCCACCGAAAACATTTTTCAGTTCCCTCCTCAGTTCCTACCTGAATCTCCTACCTTTGCTAACTTCGTTAAGGTCTGGGAAACCAATCCCTTTGGCCGCTATTTTTTTAACAGCACCCTAATCGCCGTTGTCACTGTTGCCCTGAACTTACTGCTCTGCTCGCTAGCCGCCTATCCCTTAGCAAGGCTGAACTTTAAGGGCCGAGAGGTTTTGTTCTCCTTAGTCGTATCCACGATTTTGATCCCTTTCCAAATTGTGATGATTCCGCTGTACATCCTCACCGTGCGGCTGGGCCTGACGAATAGCTATTTGGGTGTGATTTTCCCTTCTATTGCCTCGGCCTTTGGCATTTTTCTGATGCGTCAGGCTTTTCAGTCAGTCCCCAAAGAATTAGAAGAAGCCGCGCGCATTGATGGCTGCAGCGAGCTAGGTATTTGGTGGCACATCATGCTGCCATCAGTCCGCCCAGCTTTAGTAACGCTAGCAATCTTTGTTTTTATCGGCTCCTGGAGCGATTTTCTTTGGCCCCTGCTTATTCTTGATCGACCAGAATATTACACGCTGCCGTTGGGTGTGGCCAGGCTCGCGGGCAGCTTTTCCCTCGATTGGCGACTGATCGCGGCAGGCTCAGTGATTTCAGTTCTGCCAATTATTTTATTTTTTGTCGCAGCGCAGCGATATATCGTTCCTTCTGAAACAGGTAGCGGTGTTAAAGGCTAGCGGCATAAAACTCAGCGCTTGATGCGGCGATCGCTAGTTTTTGACATTTCAGACATTGACATTTCAGATATTGATAC
>JBCBDN010000410.1:0-2659 GCA_038529685.1 Cyanobacteria bacterium J06598_1
GACTAATTTCAGGTATTTACTCAAACTTTCTGAAAACTCATTGCTTCACCGATTACTGATTGGGTAAATGGTGATGCTGCCCCTGATTCGTTGAAAACAAATTAACCTACCTCTACTCGATCTGTTATGCAGGGTCTAGCACCCTATTGTGAATTTCAGTGCAGCAGTCAATAAATCTACTGTGAAGAAAATTCCGGATAAGGCGCCAATTTTCAGAAAGTTTGAGTAAATACCTGAAATTAGTCTTAAGAGTTCGGACCTTATGCTCGCTTAGGAGATGTCATCTGATGACAGCAACGACCCTCAAGTTACGAGGAATGGCTTGTGCTGCCTGTGCCAATAAAGTGGAAACCACCTTGCGATCGCTCACGGGTGTAGACACCGCTCAGGTTAACTTCGCCGCTGAGCAGGCCAGCGTTGACTACGATGCGCAGCGCACTACGCTGGAGCGCATCCTCTCTGCCGTTACCGAAATTGGGTTCGAAGCTGCTGAGCTAGAAGATTCGGTAAGTGCCCTAGAAGAAGATGCGGAAACTCAGCGAATTCGGGCAAGAGAGTTGCGATCGCTGCGGATGAAGCTAGTCGATGGCGGCATTGTGAGTACGCTGCTTGTCGTTGGCTCTTTGCCCATGATGCTCGGCATCACCGTCAGAAACTGGCCCACTTTTTTACAAAATCCGTGGCTCCAACTGGTGCTCTCTTCTTCAGTCATGTTTTTGTGTGCCCAGAGCTTTTTTATCGGTGCGTGGAAATCGCTTAAGCACCGCAGTGCCACGATGAATACGCTGGTGGCGCTTGGGACAGGTACCGCCTATTTATATTCTCTTTTTGTCACGCTGTTTCCTACTGTACTCATCTCTCAGGGACTGCCGACCGAGGTGTATTACGAAGCGGCGACTGTGGTGATTACGCTGCTGCTGTTAGGCCGATATTTAGAGATGCAGGCCAAGGGGAAAACCTCCGATGCGATTCGTCAGCTGATGGGACTGCAGCCCAGCACGGCGACAGTGTTACGTCGTGGCAAGCCGGTTGAGATCCCGATCAATCAAGTGATGGTGGGCGATGTGCTGCTGGTGCGCCCTGGCGAGAGAATTCCGGTGGATGGTGTGGTGGTAGACGGTGTCTCTGATGTCGATGAGTCGATGGTGACCGGAGAGTCTGTGTATGTAAAGAAGCAGACGGGTGATGAGGTGATCGGTGCAACCATTAACCAGACAGGGCGCTTTAAGCTCAAGGCCGCTCGGGTGGGCAAAGAGACCATGCTGGCGCAGATTGTACAGCTGGTGAAAGAGGCTCAGGCGTCGAAAGCGCCGATTCAAAAGCTGGCCGACCAGGTGACGGGATGGTTTGTGCCGGTGGTGATGGCGATTGCGATCGCTACGTTCCTGGTTTGGTTTAACCTCACAGGTAATCTCACACTTTCTCTTTTGCCCACTGTGGGTGTTTTGATTATTGCCTGCCCCTGCGCGCTCGGACTAGCAACGCCGACCTCTATTATGGTGGGGACCGGAAAGGGGGCTGAAAACGGCATTCTGATTAAAGGTGCCGATAGCCTGGAGCGAGCCTACGGTATCCAAACAGTGGTGCTCGATAAGACTGGTACGCTCACAGAAGGCAAGCCAACGGTGACTCATTTTGTCAGCGTACGTGGCACGGCTAATCACAACGAACTGAAGCTACTGACGCTGGCCGCTGCGATTGAACTCTCTTCTGAGCATCCGGTGGGGAAAGCGATTGTGCTTTATGCTGAAGCGCAGGGGATAGACCTTGATGAATTGCCCGCTGTAGAGAATTTTGCAGCGATGCCCGGATGTGGCGTCACTGGGTGGATTGGTAAGCGTCAGGTGCAGGTGGGAACTGCTGAGTGGATGAGGCAGCTGGGGGTAGATATTGACTGGTCAGAGTCTCCTCAGGCGGCGTGGGAAGCGGCTGCAAATACCACGGCTTGGATTGCTGTAGATGGCAAGGGTGAAGGACTCATTGGGGTTTCGGATGCGCTGAAGGCGTCTTCGCCAGCGGCGGTGCGGGCGCTGCAAAAGATGGGGCTAGAGGTGGTAATGCTGACGGGAGATAATCCCCAAACGGCTGAGGCGATCGCGCAAGCAGCCGGGATTGAGCGGGTGTTTTCTTCTGTTAAGCCGGGACAAAAGGCCGATAGAATTCGACGGCTGCAATCGGAAGGAACATACTCCAAAAAAACACGCAAAAAAGGATCGCCACTTCGGAAAGTGGCGATGGTGGGCGACGGTATTAACGATGCGCCTGCGCTGGCTCAGGCCGATGTGGGGATTGCGATTGGGACCGGGACAGATGTGGCGATCGCCGCGAGCGACATCACCCTAATTTCTGGTGATCTGCAAGGCATTGTCACGGCGATTCAGCTCAGCAAAGCGACCATTGCCAACATCAAACAAAATCTCTTTTTTGCCTTCATTTACAACGTGCTGGGCATTCCGATTGCAGCAGGGATTTTGTATCCGGTGTTTGGCTGGCTACTGAACCCGATTGTGGCTGGCGCTGCAATGTCTTTCAGCTCTGTTTCTGTAGTGACTAACGCGCTCCGACTCAGACGATTTCGACCGAAAAAGATTGTTGTTTAATACGTTTACTTTACTTCTTCGCTTGAGACAGCCATGAAACTTCGCTTTTGTTTGATCAG
>JBCBDN010000411.1:0-2658 GCA_038529685.1 Cyanobacteria bacterium J06598_1
GTTGTTGAAGCTAAGAATTCACAGCTGAGTCTGAGCGTTGGTTTACCTCAAACGCTAGCTTACATGGCCAGCAGCCAGCAGACTGAGCAGCCAAAGTTTGGTTTGGTGACCAACGGTACTGACCTTGAGTTCGTTAAGTTGGATTTAGAAACAGGCTTATACGCGCTTTCAAAAGTCTACTCCCTCAATAATCCAGGAAATGACCTATATGAAGTAGTCGGTGTCTTAAAATCCATCAGCTAAGCGTACTGTGTGAAACCTAAGACACTATTTGCGCAACAGAGATACAATTCCTATCTGATTAAACGCCTGTCCCTGCAGGAACTTTCTCTCTTTGTGGGTGAATGCTGGCCCCTGCTTGAATCGCTGTGTATAGTCGATTTAGCGCATTAATGTATGCGTAGGCAGAAGCAACAACAATGTCGGTGTTGGCTGCGTGACCGGAATAAATTCTCTCACCGTGACGCAGGCGAATAGTGACTTCACCCATTGCGTCTATTCCAGCGGTGACCGATTGAACAGAATATTCGATTAGGTCATTAGGAATATCCACAATGCGGTTAATCGCCTGGTAGATGGCATCTACGGGGCCGGTGCCGATGGAGGCGTCGGTGAGCTCTTGGCCGTCGGGCATGCGAATGGTGATGGTGGCGGTAGGCTGGGCATTGCTGCCGCAAGAGACTTGGATGAGTTCTGCTTTGAAGTGTTCGGCAACTTGCAGGGTTTCGTCGTTAACGATGGCTTCTAGGTCGCGATCGCTAATCTCTTTTTTCTTATCTGCAATATCTTTAAACCGCAGAAAAGCTCTGTTCAAATCCTGATCGCTTAGGTCAAACCCCAGCTCTTTTAGCCTAGTGCGAAACGCATTGCGGCCCGAGTGCTTACCCAGCACAATCTGATTGTCATTCAGACCAATCAGCTGCGCGTCCATAATCTCGTAGGTCAGCCGGTTCTTGAGCACGCCGTCTTGATGAATGCCCGACTCGTGAGCGAAGGCGTTAGCACCCACAATGGCTTTATTCGGCTGTACGAGCATGCCAGTGACGTTGGAGACTAGTCGAGAAGATTTGTATAGCTCTTGAGTACGGATATTGGTGAGCGGCGCGTCTGACTCAGGTGACAGGCCAAAGAATGGATTGTAGTACTGACGGCGAACGTGTAGAGCCATAACCAACTCTTCAAGGGCCGCGTTGCCCGCTCGCTCGCCAATGCCGTTGATGGTGCACTCTAGCTGACGCGCACCGGCTTTTACCGCTTCTAAGAAGTTCGCAACGGCTAGCCCTAAATCGTTATGACCGTGCACTGAAATAATGGCTTGATCAATGCTGGGTACGTTGGATTTAATGCCGCGAATCAAATCGCCAAATTCTGTGGGGGTGAGGTAGCCTACTGTGTCTGGAATGTTGAGTGTAGTAGCGCCTGCTTGAATTGCCTGCTCCAAAACCTCGTACAAAAATTCAGGCTCACTACGGCCGGCATCTTCGGGGGAGAATTCAATGTCGTGGGTGTAGCTTTTGGCGAGGCCTACCATCTCTTCGGTAATGGCCAGTACCTCTTGGCGCGACTTTCGTAGCTTGTACTTCATATGGATATCTGAAGTGGCAATGAAAGTATGGATGCGTCCTTTGGCGGCGGGGGCGATCGCTTTGGCAGCCGCTTCAATATCGCCTTTGGTGGATCTAGCTAGGCCGCAGATCGTGGGACCGTCAGGGGTACCGACTTCAGCGGCGATGGTGTGTACTGCCTCAAAATCGCCGGGGCTCGCAAAGGGGAAGCCTGCTTCGATGACGTCAACGTTCAGCCGAGCTAGCTGCCGCGCAACGGCCAGTTTTTCTGCTACGTTCATGGTCGCCCCGGGTGACTGTTCGCCATCTCGCAGGGTGGTATCAAAAATAAGGACTCTGTCTGCCTGAGCAGATGCAGAGGTCGATGCGCTGGCGGACTGAGGGTTTTGCTGGCTCATTGCGAAAGGTACCTAGGTTGAAGGATTGGCACTTTGGTAGGTCGTAATCACTTCATTTTATCGCAGTCTGCTAGATGCGTTGAGCCTTCCTTATCAGAGCCAGCCACGCCCTCTTACACGCCCTCTTATAGGAGATGGCGCAATGACTAACTCTGATTCTGATGCTGTGCGATCACTTACAATTCCTCTTACGAAGAAAGCTAGTGTCAGTCGATTCCTACTTTTGGATTACTTAAGTAGGCTATCTTCTCAGCGGTTAAGCAGCGCGTGGATATTCTGTTTGGTGCTCTTCTCTAAAACCGTGATAGTGGGGCTGTGCGTCTGAGTCCAAGAGCTGCTGTAGCTTAGGAATCTCACCACTGTCGTACACTCGAAATTCGTGCTCTACTTCTGCGCCTTGGTCGCGCACAGCCTGGTTGATGACGAGTGAGCCGCTAAGGTCCGACTCGGAACGGTGAAAGGTGCCGGGTGGAATGCGTAAGATGTGGCGATTGGCATCGAGCCGAACCACGTGATAAGGCGATTCCCAAGCGAAGTTAACGAGGTGAAAGGTGCGACCGCCGGAGAGTGCCAATAAATTGTCTTCTTGGTGAGGGTGAAGATAGAACTGCCAGTCTCCATAGTTGCTGTTGTTGGGGCTGATGGCAGGACCTTCGTGGTAGACCAAGTCTCTAGCGTTGGAAGAGGCCACTGTG
>JBCBDN010000412.1:0-2645 GCA_038529685.1 Cyanobacteria bacterium J06598_1
GGAGCGATCGCGATGAATCCAATCGACCTCGGCAGTCGCTCGGCCCCAACGCTGTGACACCCCTAAAGAGTACGTCGTCAGCGAATTATCGAGTGCTCTACCCGTGAGCGAATTTTCCCCGGAAAGTAGCTGGGCAAGGTCAGTCACCACCCGAGGTGCCGTGCCAAAGTTATCTTCATGGTCAAATCGGGCGCGAAGTGACGTATCTTCGCTAATGCGGCCCGACAGCTGAGCGCCGTAACGAGTTTGGCCGGGGACAAAGCTAGTGGTTGCCGAGTTAGTAAAGCCTGCATCGGTAGAGCGTACATAGGCACGGCCATTTATCGCATCGCCCAAATCGCCTTCTACTTCCAGGCGGTAGGCCGTGCCGGTAACCTCATCGGTGGTATCAAAATCAGCGGTAGATTCGGCAATTTCAGCCGTTATTCGAGCCTGTTGACCTAAAGAAATGCGGGCATCGGCACCATAGAGCGTAAAGTCTCGAGAGCCTTGGTCTTGATCAAAGTAGGTCGCACCAATCCAAGATTCCTGGCCTTGCCTATTGTCTAACGAATATTGTGCGCGCCCTGCGAGAATATTGGTGTCACCGCCATCTTCATGCTGATACGTGGTGACGATACGGCGAACAAGTAATTGACCAAAATCATCAACGGCTGTGCGCGTAATGGGATCGTTGAAGAGGATGGTGCCTCGGTCGTAGTCAATTTCATAATCAAGACCGCGTACCAACGAGACTCGATCAAGAACAGTTCCAGGGCGCTCAAGTTCTTCTAATTCAAGATAAACATTTTCACTACCAGGAACGAGATCGCGTTGGGACGTGAAGTAGAAGCCGCTGGTGCCGTCAGGAGCGATGGTGTCACGCTGAAAACCTTCTAGGTTATTAGCATAGAGACCGGTAAAGGCGAGGTCGCCAAAGTTATAGTTTGCCTTAAAGCCGTGCAGCTGACGGTTCGTTGCGGTAAAGAGCTGGGAGGCAGCGGCTAGCTCTTCAGTATTAAAATCACCCCACATCGCATAGTCAATACCTGAATCGGTAGAGGGCGAGTTGCGCTCTAATCGCAGATATACACTATCTAAAGAAGGTGCAACAACATCGGTAAAAGAGTCGTCACCGTAGGTAGCATAAACATTGCTACAGCTGGCATTGCCGGTTCTAAAGAGGGTTGTTTCGCCGTGGCAGTTCTCGTTTAAGGTGCGATCGCTATTGTAAGCACCCGTATAGAGCCATTCGCCTAAGTTGCCAGTCGCAAACACAGCCGCGTCAACATCAAACTCATAGTCATTATCACCGTCTATCGGCAAAAACTCTCTGTAGCTATCGTAAAAATCTGTCCCCCGTGCGCCCAACCGGAGATCAATCACACCCGAGATTAAATCAGGCCGCTGGGGCGTATCAAACTGTACCTGACCAAAGGCTTCAAATCCGTTAGCGATCGCCTGCAGTTGAACCAAATGAGCTTCGAGAGAAGATTGTAATTCAGCAACAAATTCCCCCCGTAGCACCTCCACCTGAAAACCGGGCATATCGGGGTCATAGTCTGCACCGATAAATCGTCCGTCGCTCGATTGAATGGTTGCAACAGAATCCCAACGGGAAATGTTGCCAAAAGCATCCACGAGCTGACCACGAACATTGGCCGTCGAACGACCATCAGCAGGAATCGATCTCGACGACAGGAGGACTAGCGCCTCGGGTTGACCACGAACAGTGAGGGGCAGGCTTTGCAGGACTTCGCCTGTTTCGGTAGAGATAACTTCCAGAACGTTCTCACCTGACGCCAGCGGAATACCGTACCAGGACTGCGTCCGTAGCTGGGTGTCAGCATCGGTTTCTGTTCTACCAACCAGGGCGGAGTCAACAACTTGACCGTTGGCGAGCAGGGCAATATTGGCACCAATCGGAAAACGGAGCACCACCGCCGTTGCCGGGACATCTAAAAAGGCACCGGCTGCTGGACTGAGGAATTCGACCTCATTGGCATCGACAGACACCGCAAGTTCATTCCCACTAGCCAAGTCAGCAGGTGTAATGGCTACTCGGCGTAGGTTAGTAATATCGTAGGCATCTGCACCCTGACGCGTTGCCTCAATATTGATAGAAACAGCATTTGCATCGACATCGGTACCGTTAGGCGCTGTTAGCTCAATAGGTGTCAGTGAAATCCAAGCAGCAGACCGCTTGCCCGGTTCAGACTGTTGCTGTAAGTTGATAGACAACAAATTGTCATCTGCTTCTGGATTTTGACCATCATCGGCAGAAGAATTGGCGCGGGCTAGCCACGGCGCTTTTTGGGCCTCATCACTCTCATCGTCTACCGCAAACGCTATCCAAGGTTCGCCCGATCGCACCTCAGTCTCATCCTCATCGGGATCGGCCAGAGCCAGCCACGGTTCAGCGGGCTTATCTAAGCGTGCACTGGGTGCATCGGGCGATCGCAACGCAATTTGCAGCGCATTACCCGCATCTATAGAGTCGGATGAAGCAGCCTCAGAAACAGAGTCAACAGGCAAAGAGCGGGCTAACCAGGGGGCCTTTTGCGAGGTGTCTTCTTCATCTAGATCTAAGCGAAGAGAAATCAGTGTCGCTGCTCTCTTGGCAGCTTCAGTATTTCCTGACTCTAGATCTGAAATCAAGGCTAGGA
>JBCBDN010000413.1:0-2619 GCA_038529685.1 Cyanobacteria bacterium J06598_1
ATACAACAATCGGCATAATCGACTGTTTTACCTGGGCCCAGAAACTGCCGAGGTCATTGACGACTAAGGTACTGTCATAGATAAAAGGTAGCCAACCCAAGGTAATGCTAAAGAGCAAAATCAACAGTAGCCCAGTGAAAAAAGGCGGGATAGAAAATCCGGCGAAGGCAAACGTGGTGGCCAGCTGATCGAGCCAGGTGTAGCGCTTGAGCGCAGAGAGAATGCCCAGCGGAAAAGCAATGGCAATAGAGAGAATATAGGCTAGCCCTACGACCCACAGCGTGGTGGGCAAGCGTTGCCAAATGAGCTCGCTCACGGGCACCGGATTCACGAATGAGTAGCCCATATTGCCGGTCAAAAAGGCGGTGGCCCACTTGAAATAGCGAATGTGGATTGGCTGGTCGAGACCGAGGGCGCGGCGAATATTCTCGCGAATTTCGGGCGTGATAGACGGGCTGTTGGCCAGCTCTCCAAGTGGGTCACCCGGCGCGAGCGACAGCACTAAGTAAATCACCATGCTGATGGCGATTAGGGTCGGAATGGCAATGAGGATGCGTTTGAGGAGATATTGGGTCACATTTTTCCCCAGCTGTTCATTTTCCAGGTGCTGGCAGCCCAAGGGGTGAAGTTGAGGTCGGTGAGGGTGTTGGCGATCGCGTACCCTTCACTTCTCTGCACCAGCGGTATCAGCGCTACGTCCTCAATCAATAGATCGTTCATAGCCACAAACAAATCGATTCTCTTTTGCGGATCGATTTCTGTTGCCAACTGGTCCAGTAGCGCATCGTACTCAGGATTGCAGTAGCGAGAAGAGTTCTCTTTAGACCACTGATTCTCTTTTTGGGAGATTTGGTCGCAGGCGTATAGCTCCATGTATGAGTCGGGCTCGGGCGTTTCACTATCAAAGGTAAACAGCTGCAAGTCTGCGTTGAACTGATGCACTGAATCTGAGTTGGTTGAGTCACCAAAATAAACGCCTGCTTCAATGCTTTTTAGCTCTACCGCCATGCCAATCGACTCTAGATTCTGTTTGATAATCTCTTGAGTTTTCTGGCGGACTGGATTGACAGAGCTGGTAAAGAGAATGTTCATCTCTACACCGCCCTTGTCACGAACGTCGTTGTTGTTAGTATCTTTCCATCCGGCCTGATCTAGCAGTGCAGCTGCCTTTTCAAGATCATACTCATACTGTGTATTGGGTGAGGCGTACTTGTCAGGAGAAACCAAAAAGTTTGTGGCAACCGTACCAGCTTCTCCGTAGAGCTGCTCGGTGATGGTTTTGCGATCTATCGCCAAGCTCAGCGCCTGACGGACTGGTTTCTCAGAGAGAAAAGGATGCGGCGTATCTTTTTGCGATTTCTCTCCATTCACTTCTTTATTCGGGTCAGAGAAGTTGATATAAATGCGCTCCATTGCGGGCTTGGGTACGTAGGTCATGGCGCCTTGACCGCCCGATTCTAGGCCTTTGAGCACAGCGGGCTCAGCCTGCACATTCCATGCATAGTCTGATTCGCCAGTTTGCAAGACGGCTCTGGCGGCTGAGACTGCATCGCCGCCGCCCTTCATTTCAACAGTGGTAAAGGCGGGCGCGGCTCCCCGGAAGTTAGGATTGGGCTCATAAATAACGGTGTCGTCTGGCTTGAACTCCCTAACTTGGAAGGCGTTAGTGCCCACAGGCGCGATGTTGCCGGGGGCAGAGCGGGCGTTAGCACCGACGTAATCTTTAAAGATGTGTTCTGGCAAAATCATGCCGCTGCCGCCGACAAAGGGTGACATAGGTGCAGGGGTGGGCTGCTTGAAAGTGACTTGAACGGTGAGGTCGTCGAGTGCTTCAACCTTTTCGACTTCGCCGTAAAATTCGCCTGACGTGGCGCCGACTTCGGGCGTGGTGATGAACCGGTAGGTAAAGACCACGTCTTCGGCAGTGAAGGGCTCGCCATCGGACCACAGCACGCCTGATTTGAGCTTCCAGGTGACTGTTTTGCTGTCGGCGCTGATACCGCCATTGTCTACTGTCGGGATCTCGTCGGCTAGGATGGGCTCTAGTGTTTCATCGGCATTATAGGCGGCGAGTGGCTCTAATACTGGGCTAGCGGCTTCGCGATCTTTGGAGCCGGGCGATAGGTGCGGGTTGAGCGTGGTGGGTGCTTGCCAGTAGAGGAGCTTGAGGGCGATCACGCTGATCGTGTCGGCGGCGTCTGAAGAAGGTTCACTCCCTGTGGGGGTGCTTTGCGGATTGCAGGCTGCGAGCGCCCCCATGCTAATTAGGGTGAGGGCTGTCAGGGCAAGCGATTGTCGTGTGAACAGCGATTGTCGCGTGAACTTTCTCAGGGGCATGGGGTGGGCTTTCCTTGTGCGATCGCAAAAATCAGAGTCTAGCGCTATTGAAGCAGACTATAAAGCAAAAGGCTGCAATCGCAATAACAGGTATCTTTAGCGAATAGCTTCAATACCATGTAATTGTATAATGTGTGCAAATGTAGAAAAAACTTTATCTCTTAAAAGTAGTAAGATGAAGCAGACACGAACCCAGCGACTACAGCGCTCGAATTAAGGCATGACTGTTAAGCTTGGTTACGTATAAATACGTATAAGTTTTGACCGTAGCTTAAGAAGTTC
>JBCBDN010000414.1:0-2617 GCA_038529685.1 Cyanobacteria bacterium J06598_1
GAAAACTAAGCGCAGTAAGCTTCTCTAGCGTAGTTTGTGCCAAATGCTCCCCTTGAAAGGGATGGTGGTCTATTGAGTTGCTCACAGGCCAGCTTTCTTCCAAGTCTATAGGGCTTTGCGTAACAACCTTATAGCAAACCGTCTGTGCAATCGACAGTTTTCCGGTTTTGGAAACGAGAACAGCTCACTTGAGAGTCTCTTCAATCCAGTCCGCGTAACCGTCTGAGCAAGTTACGGGCTTCTTCTCGTCCGAGGCCCTGACGGTTCTCGCTGTGTTTCCAAAACTCTTCCCACCAATCTTCTGGCTCTTGATGATTGCCAGTGTATTCAGTCGGACGGCGGGTACGACCATCGGTAACCAAGCTACCGACATAGTCTGCATCGTCGTAGATGCGCTTAATTTGTTCATCGATTTCTGCAAGGTCTTCGGCGGAGACAACGCCGTTGTCTGTGGCTTTATAGAACTGTACGGTAACGCGGATAGGGAAGTCAGGATCGCGCTCAATGTCGAGATTATCAATTTCGGTGAAGGGGCCTTCTACTTCGCCGTGACCAATGACAGCGGCTTCTACATTGCTGCTACGCTGCGCGGCGGCGGTAGGTGCGGGCATAGCTTCTGCCATAACGGACAAATCTGCGGCACCTTCAAAATCGCCAAAGGCATTTTTTTGCTTGAGCGGCACCTGAATTAGCATCACCATGTTGAGGCCTTCTTCTTCAGAGACTTCAACCGGGGGAAGTTCTACGGGGTCTCCATTGCCTTCGGCTTGTTCGGCGCGGAAGTCGCTGATGCGTTTTCCGGTCAGGCTAGCGCGATCGCCATTTTGATTAAAGAACAAGCGCTGCCCCCAAGTACGTCCGGCATCAAAGCCATCGCGCTGATTATCAATAACGGTCGTGCTGGTACCTTCGCGGGTAGCAAGGATAGTCAGAACAGCAGGGTCACCAGGGTAAGACTGGTAGTTAAACAGAACAGGGTTAAAGGTAGCTTCACCGCTCTGGGGAATAGGCAAAAAGGCAGCTTGCGCGCTGACCAAAACATGAGAGTCACGTTCAGCGAGGAGAGAATTTTTGCGGCCTGCCCAGGAGTCAGGCTCGGAGAGGTAAGTGCGCAGGTCTTCGAGCACGTCTGCAAGCAAAGTGGGTTCTGTGGTTTCGCCTTTTTCGTTGCCGGTCAGGACGGAGAGTCGCTGCATCGGCACGTCAGCGGTGAGATCCGAAAAGTTGGGATAGCGGATGACGGGCATGAGGTGGAGGGCCGCTTCGCCAGTGCGAGGGTCGCGGTGCTCAACTTGAATGGTCATATCGCTGATATTAGGGCCGACAGCGGAGTTATCGTAGCGGCCCGTATCCTCCCAGGTCACGTCCATGATTTGGAGGTCTTTTTCGGCGGCAAGGCGCTGGGCTTCAGGGTCGCGCAGCATGGATTTGGTGCGTTCGATGACTTGACCGTATTCCTGGTAGGCAGAGAGGTCAGCAACGATGGGAGCTGCTGCTCTATCGGAGGGCGATGGCGTAGTCATGTCAGGGGTGGCTTCGCTGGGAGCGGCAGGTTCTACGGGAACGGGAGG
This sequence comes from Cyanobacteria bacterium J06598_1, assembly GCA_038529685.1. GTDB lineage: Bacteria > Cyanobacteriota > Cyanobacteriia > Phormidesmidales > Phormidesmidaceae > Phormidesmis. The sequence goes on from JBCBDN010000414.1 coordinate 1,572, forward strand.
GGTTGGGGTAATGCCCCATGATTGGGCCAAGACGGTACGGTTGAGGCCGACAGCGGTGCCAAGTAGAAGGGGTAGAGCGAGGAGAGCGACTTTTTTCATGGAGGGAGGGTGGCGAATGTTCTTAACCTTAAGTTAAGCGGCGGGCGGGCTAAGATTTGGCTGGTTTCTAAAATTGAAACCGGTTTGGTTAACCATTTGGAAGAGAAGGGGACGGCTTATGAAGCGGGTGATGTTTGTGTGTCGGAAGAATTCAGCTAGGTCGCAGATGGCTGAGGGGTTTGGCAAGGCGTTGGGGGCGGGGAAAATTGCGGTGACGAGTTCGGGATTGGAGGGAAGTGCGGTGAGGCCAGAGGCGATCGCCACCATGAAAGATGCGGGCATCGATATTTCGGGGCAAACGTCAGATGCGCTGGCAGATTTTAGTCCAGAGGATTTTGAAGTGGTGATTTCGATGTGTGGCTGTGGGGTAAGTTTGCCGGAGGCTTGGGTGAAACGGGAGTATTTTGATGATTGGGATTTGGAGGATCCGGCAGAGCGACCGGAGATTTTCCCAGAAATTCGAGATGAGATTAAGCGACGGGTAGCAGACCTAATTGAAAAAGTCGCATAGTGCTCATAGCGCTCTGTTGATTCAAGACTCTCTACACAAAGGACACAGAAAAGGACACACAGCAGGGAGTCCTCTAAGGTAGCAAGCAGGCGGTACAGAATCGGGAGATGCGGAATCGAGCCGCAGACTGCGGTATTCTCTACTTTAGACACGACGCCTACCTACCCAAAACGGTGCACAAGCAGGTGAAATGAATGCCATTGCAGAACACCCCAAACAATGATGGGGCGCCGTTAGAGGCAACGCCCAATGGCAATGGCAACCGTGGCAACCGTTCATCACGTGTGTTGAACAATCGCTTGGAAGAAGGCCATGACCAGATTCCTCAGCTCTATGCCTACTTTCAAGAAGACGGTCAGTTTTATTTAGTCCAAGAGTGGATTCAGGGACTGACGCTCACGCAAAAAGTTGAGCAGGTAGGGCCGCAGCCTGAAGC
>JBCBDN010000415.1:0-2610 GCA_038529685.1 Cyanobacteria bacterium J06598_1
CAGAAAAATTATGCTGAGGCGAAGTCTTTTTATAGTGCTTTGCTCGTGCAGGTTCAGGCCGTGGAGAAGCCAACGCCACAGCAGCAGCAGGTGGAAGTGTATAGCCTCAACTGGCTGGTGGATATTGCGCTACAGCAGTCTGATTTATCAACAGCAGAAGTGCTATTGGCGGAGAGCTGGCCGATGATTGAACACCGGCAAGATGTGCGATCGCAAGCCTTTCATCAGCGATCTAAAGCTCAGCTAGAAAAGTACCGGGGCAATCTTTCGGACTTTCGTCATTGGAGCCAGCAGGCCAAAAATAGCTTCGAGCGCCTAGGGATGCAAACCCAGGCGCTCGAAATGCAAGCTTGGTTGAATGATGCCAGCTCAGCTGGCATCAGCTAGGGCTATGCCAAATGGACTCAGACAAAATTTACAGCATTCCGCAAGCGGCTGGCAGCGCGTTATAGCTCAGCGCCTGTTTGCCAAAGTGTTGTTCAAACAGCGATCGCGTCTGCGCAAATGCCGATTCTACCCCTGCAAAAGTAGACTCTTTTTCCATTTCAGCGACATCCGCATGGTGAATCATGCTGCCGCACAGCGCGTGGCAAGTGTGCATATACTGCGCGGTACTTTGTAAAATGTCAGCTTCCCATACGCAGTCAATCTCTTGGGTCGGAATTAAATGAACGCCCAAATGAAGCGACGCAACATACAAGAACATTGCATATTCATCAATGGCTCGATTGGCCTGTGCAAGTGACCAGCTATACCGCGCTGTTAGGTAGCGGGTTAAAACGGTTCTGCGATTACCTTGAAAGCGGCTGCAAAGGGTGGAGTAAGCGGTTGAGTAAGACTGTTTCACAGTTCTCTCCAAAGTTAAGTGAGAGAAGCGCACTGGCCAGCGTTGCTTCATGCCCTTAAGAATGCAGGACTTTGCTCGACGCTTTTACCCCAGCTTTTACCCCACTTTTTACCTCAGAGAGTCGCTTTCTCCCGTCATTTACGCGCTTTATGTCGTCCCAAAGTGAGCGTCTAGCAGCTGCTGCGTCTCAGAAAAAGCATCGTTGAGTTCCTCTCGTTCTGCTTCATCTTTCATGCCGAAGTAGGGCCAGTGGTCCATAAACTTGCCGAAGAGATGGTCGCAGTCTTCTCGGTATTTGGAGGTGTCGAGAATATGCATGTGCCAAACCTGATCGGTTTCTCGAGAGGGCACGATGCGATGGTTAGGATAGTGCTTCGAGAGAAACAAAAAACGGCGATATTGCTCAATGGCCTGAGTAGCTCTTTCCAGGCTCCAGGGCTCTCCTTCTTCTGGATTCATTAGCTTGAAGGCAATCGGTCCAAAATCAACGGTGGCTAGTTTTGCTAAAAACTCACGATCAATAGCAGCGATTTCTGGCTTGGTCATCGTTTGCGGCATGGCTTCAAGGCTCCCTCGAAATATCCTTTGACTTATAGCGAGCCGTAAAGCGCATAAGCAAAAGAGCGCGACCCAAAGCAATTTTGGCTGCCTGTAAGGGTTAAGGAGATCAAACTTGCTGTTTGACTTAGGGAATTCCTCAACTTTCCCGATTGATTTTCCAGGCTGATTTTTTAAGACAAAACTCTGCCAGCTGCGCCGCCCACTGAGGCTGGTAGCCCTAGCACAATGACGTTGCTGAGCCATTCTTGCCAAGGGTCGTCTCCGGCAAGCTGTTGAAAAAATACGAGCATCAGTGCAGAGGCCGCCAAAACCACAATGTAAGCTACGAGCGTTTCGGTGAGTGGACTGAGCAATAGTCCTCGGCGGGCTCTCGCTAGGCGGTTGGTAAACCCTGACGCGAATACGATGATGTAGGAAATGATTAGCGACGCGCCCATCACTAACAGCAGCCAGAGCGGCGGCAGTGCGGCCGCCAATATAGAAACCTCTTCAGTGGGCGCGATGCTAAAAGCGATCACAATCGCACCGATCAGCGTGGCATCGATATCGACGAGGGTGGCACCCAGGGCGCTGCCCATGCTGCTGACGCTGGCGGGGGTGGCGGGTAGAGAGAAGGTATCGGATTCTAGGGTGCGGCGTTGGTTGGCCCGCCGGCTAAGGGTGGATCGGGCAAGCGTAACGCCCAAAGAAAAGGGAACGCCTTCAAAAATGAGCTTACCGAGGGCTTCTGAAAGGGGTGTTTCGAGGGTGATGCGGCGCAGCAGAAAGAGGGCGATCGCAGCGCAAATAATCCCAATGCCCAACGCTTCAATGCTTTCTAATACGGTTTCGATTGGTTTGATGGTGAGCGATCGCCTAAAGCCTTCAATTTGGGTTAGCAGCAGCACCACTACAAACGTGATGGCCTGCACGCCGAGCAGTCGCAGTGAGTTTGTAGCTGAGCCAATCGACCACACTTCTACTGTGTACAGTAGCGGCACCCCAAATAAGAAACTGCCTGCTGCGCCTTTCAAAATGGCTTGGAATTCTTTTGTCCACATTGGATCACCCAGTATGCGGCGAGTTTTTTGAACGATGGGAAGGGACATAGGAAAAACTACAGAAAAGGAATCGCCAGATAGCCGTTGACTTAAACGCTTGACTTAAACGCCCAACGCAAATCCTAGATGAAACAAACTGTTGCCAAATGTATCATCTGTAAC
>JBCBDN010000416.1:0-2587 GCA_038529685.1 Cyanobacteria bacterium J06598_1
CAAAAGCGCGCCCTCAACGCTCTCAAAGGAGCAGGCAAAGCCGCCCTTGAAGAAGCTATTGACCATCCTGTTGCCAAAGTTCTGGTAGCAGGCTTAGAAGGTTACTTAGAATAGAGACAGTGGTGTCAGGATTTATCCTTAAAGCCCTCGTAGTTTCTCTACAGCTTATTTCGAGACATCTTGCCTCAGAGCCCCGAACTCGGGGACGGGGGCCCTCAAGGTCTTTCTAGACAACAGAAACTGACAACATTACAAGCTCTAAAGTCAATCATGTCCACGAGCACGCATACAAAATGAATGATTCACAGGCAAAACAATCCAAAAAATCTTCTGGATTAGGTACCGTTACTGGCACAAAAAGTCTGTCGTCTGATCGCAACCAGCCTCAATTGGAGTCTGCGGCACTGCCCCCGATTCTTTTGACATTGGCGATGGTCTCTATTGTGCTGCTAATTATTGTAGGTGGCGCGCTGCTTTGTTTACCTGAGCTTGCTCAGTCTCGCTGGGTCTGGCCACTCAAGCCTTTCAACACTCGGTTTTTGGGCGCAATTTATCTCTCGGCGCTGGTGGGCTTAGCGAGTATGGTGCTCTCTGAGCGCGGCGCGCTGGCACGGCTGATTGTACCGATGATGTGGGTATTCACAACCGTTGTGCTGATGGTGTCATGCTTACAGCTTCAGCAGTTCGATGCAGCACGGAAAACCACCGATATTTGGTTTTGGCTGTACTTAGTAGACTGTGTCGGGGCGAGCTACTACTGGGGCTACTTCAGGAATCATAGCTTTGCGGGACTGCGCAAGCTGCCCGCGCCTTGGGCTGTAGGGCTCGGCATTCAGTCCGGCATTTTGGGTGCGTATGGGTTGAGCCTGTTGTTTGCGCCCGTAGCAACGGGAGAGGCTTGGCTGTGGCCTTTAGATGTATTTCACGCTCAGCTATACAGCTCTATTTTTCTGACGGGCGCGGTAGGCTCCGGGCTGCTGGCTCGCTGGGCAACCGCTGCGGAAACAAGAGCCTTGGGCGCGGTTCAGATAACGTTCAGCAGCCTGGTTCTATTGGGCATTTGGCTGGTAGATAGAGAGGTTCAGATGCTGGACTGGGGGCTGCTGGTGAACTGGGCTTGGATAGGCGCGATCGCACTCCTCGGTCTCACCGGGTTAGGGCTTCTCACACAAGCAAACCGTATTACAAACCCGTAAAATGTCCGCTGGGAATCTCACTAAATAGTCTTCTTCTAAGAGCTGCTGATTGATAAAAATCTTACCGTCTTTTATCTCAACGGTGTCTCCTGGCAAACCAATGATTCTTTGAATGTACACATCGCTAGCTGTAGAGTAAGAAATATCTAAAGCTGGTTGAGGCGCCCGAAATATCACCACATCGCCGCGATTGGGTGACTCGAACCGGTAGCTTAGTTTATCAATCGACGGAGGGCCTTTGGCGCTTCTGGTATTTTTCTATTCACGCTTCCACTCTCGAACCATCTTCCAGCTATTGGCAATACACAGCCATATCCCAGCCGCAAAAAACAGACCCACCCCAAAAAGCAACAGCAGATCAAGCGGCGGAAAGCTTTCTATCTCAGCAGCGTCAATGTCCAGCGCTTGCAGCTCCTCGGACCCAAACAGCTTAAACAGCGCCAGCGGCAGCAGCAGGCACCCATTGTGAAACCCGTGCGCTAACACTGACCACCAAAAGCCGTACCGCACCCGCACAAACCCGAGCCACAACCCTGCGATCGCCTGAGGAAGCACTAATAGCGGCAACAGCGGCCACGCCTCAGGCGAATAATTAGTAATGTGCACAGCCCCAAAAAACAGCGCAAAGAAATAAAAGATCAGGCCAGGATATCGCTCGTAGAACCGTGGCCACACCTGATGGGTTGCTCGTTCAAGCTTCAAATACAGATTGAGCACCAGCAGTACAAACCCCACAACAATCAGCTGAGGTTGAGAGATTCCCGAAAACATCAGAACCATAAAAGCGATGGCAGACGCTGTTAAAGCCAGGTTCGACACCGTTCCTTTCAGCGGTAGCCGAAAAATCATCTCTTCTAGCAACGGCGCCACAAAAACAACCGCCACCACTAGCTGCCGAACAGACATATTTGAAAAAGCGTCTACAGTCAGGTTGCTATCTTGCAGCCCAAAAGATGAAATGATGGCCCCGACAACAATGATGAGCAGCAAGTGAAGGCTGTAAAGACGTAGAACGTGATTTCGAGCTTTGCTTTTTGGCATAGCAGCAGGTGGGTCGGTGAGTGTAGGCGATCGCAAAAACCGCAAATAGCCGCCCAAAAGGCTCTCTGGAAAACGCTCGGACGCTGTAGGCTCATCACTCGTTTTGTGCTCCATCCGATCCATCAATCCGCATCAGTATAGTCAACAAAATCATTGTGTCATAACTCACACTTACGGACCTCACGCATGTCGTGACTTGCCAGAACGCCAGCTCAAACCAGAGCAGTTACCGGTCTCTGATCGAAAGTGATTTCAAAAAAGTCTCTTTTCATAGGGAAAATCATCTCTAAAACAAGGTATATTTACGCTACAGGAAAGCCCAAACCCTATGCAGGGCAAGGCCCCTCACC
>JBCBDN010000417.1:0-2542 GCA_038529685.1 Cyanobacteria bacterium J06598_1
AGTCAGCACCAGCCGCCGCAAAGATACTTTGTTTTTATCCGCCCAGCCCTGAGCAACCTGCTCACTCATTTCCGTACACTCCATGTGTGCCGGCCCCATTCGTGCCACACACCAAAGGCCCTATCCTCATATCAAGTCCTTCCGCTGCATCAAATCTTGAATGAGCGGATGCAGGTCATACCAAAGCTCACCATTCTCATACTCCAGCACATACAGCCCATGCAATAGCTCCAAAAAATCCTGACTATTCGCATCCTCCGGCTCAAAATTCTCATAAGTTTGCTGCAATACGGCCAACAGTTTGCTCCCCAGCGGCCTCGAAAACTCAATCCGCAAATTCCGCGCCGCCTGCTGCAAAATCGCCTCATCTATCTTTACCGTCGTCCGCTCCGGCTCCATATCCAGCACCAGCATGCACTCACGGCAACACTCCTGCCCTAGCCGCACCATCTCTCGCAGCACTCCGCCACTTAGTAACACCAGCTGCTTCATCGCCTCCGGCGTAATCAACGTTTCCGGAATGCGCCGTTTCAGCACCGTCTCCAGCATTGCCACGTTTTCTTCTATCGGCGTCGCCCCCGACTTATGCGCCGCTGCCCGCTCAAAAAACTTAGTCACCGGCAGCTGAATTACCTTACTGCGCGTTTTTATTGTGTCCATCAGCCGCGTCTCCCGAATCACCGCAATTGGAATCGTAAAAACAATGCGAATATTCGGCAAATACAGCGAATTAATATTCTCTTGAAAAATCGACCGAACCACCGCCAGATCCAGCTTGTCTAAGTCATCAATGACAACCAGCACTTCCTTCTGTGTCGCAATCTGCACCGCTGCTGCAATCCGATCAATCTGACTCGCCAAATCCGAAACGCTATTTTGAAAAGTCTCTTTAATCTCTTCTCGAAACGCCTTCTCCGTTTGTAGCTTCGCCGTAAAAAAGTCGAACAGATTTAATCCTGCTGAAACCTGTTCCTGAATCTGACTGTTGTAAGTCTTCGATTTTATCTGTGTAAACCACCCTAAAAGCCTCTCCTGAGTCTCCTTTTTGATAGGCACATCAGACTCATTCGCCTTTTCCATCAGTCGCAGCGCCACCGAATACAAAATATTCACGTGGTTTACATCCGACATCTCTACCATGTCCGCAATCGAAAAGCCCACCACAAACAGGTTTTGCTGCTCACGCATCTGCTGCGCAAACTGCCCCAGCAGCGTAGACTTCCCACAGCCCCGATGCCCGGTAAAAATTAGCTTGTCATTCTCGTTGGAATACGAAACCTCACGGCGCAGCCGTCCCAAAGCCTCCTGACCATAGGGCACCCGAAACTCTCTAATCTCCTCCGGCGTAAACAGAGGGAAAAGCTTTAGGTTGCGGTAAACCTGTGTAAATTGCTTTGTAAGCTGGGCGGCGTCTGCATTCATGCCAATCTTTCTACACTCTCAAACGAGTAAGACCACTCCTTCACAGCCCATCATACAGACGCCGCTTCAAAGATGACAGATCATAGTGCTTAGTTTTGAGCGATTTTCTTAGAGGCTGTATGCGAAGTATCAAACAGGCTGGATTGGCCCCCGTCCCCGAGTTCGGGGCTCTGAGGCAAGATGTCCAGAAACACTCTGGTATAGGGGGCTAGATTTGCTGGCTCAGCGATGCTCCCCCGAACTCGGGGGCTGGGGGGCGAATGCAGTGCTTGTATGGGACCTTTTACCCACCTCTTACGCGGGTTTGTCTAGCACGCCATTCAAAAAGATATCTGCCAGCGTTTCAGCCATTTCTTTCATATCGTTGGGTGAGCTACCGGTTTCCGACATCGTAGTTTGGCTAAAGCCAGAGACGGTGAACATGCCGAGGAAAATACGGGCAACGACTTTGGGGTTCATTTGCCGGTATACGCCTCGGTCCATTGCGGTTTGGAAAAAGGCTTCGGCTACGTCGGTCATTTTGTCGATCACTTCTGCTTGAATGCGATCGCGTAACTCCGGATGAAACTGCGCTTCCATAAAGCACACACGCAGCATATCGGTATTAGCATTCAGGCTCAACATTCGCTTACGCATCACCTGCGCGACAGCCTTGTAGCTGGCCATCTCGCTCAGCTCGGTGAGCAAATCGGTGAGAATATCTGTCCAGCCACGGGTGGCGACTTCAATCAGGATGGCTTTTTTGTTTTCAAAATGGCGAAAGAGGGTGCCTTCGGCTACGCCTGCCTCCTGGGCCAAATCGCGAGTGGTGGTGCCGCCATAGCCACGTCTGGCAAAAAGCTTTTGCGCTGCTTTGAGGATGCGCTCTTGGGTTTCTTCTTCTCTAGAGACGGTCTTCTGTTTAAAGCGCGGCATTAGCGGTTTGGCCCGGTAGGTTCATTAGCGTGAAAGTGAGTAGTCTCCAGCATCTGCAAGCTATTGCAAAAAGGATGCAAAAAAGACAAAGACCGCTCTGGCTTCATCTTTATTTATCGCTAGAAAATAAATGATCAATAGAGAACAACCAATCAATAACTAGTGTGTTTTTCTGTGAATTGTTCTGTCAATTGATCATTTATTT
>JBCBDN010000418.1:0-2539 GCA_038529685.1 Cyanobacteria bacterium J06598_1
GCACTCACCGCAGGTCCACCGCGACGATTGGCTTCGTTGATTTTGGTGGTCTCACCATCTACATTGGTGCGCGTGTCGCGGGGGATAGAGAGCACCGAAACTTTCTCTTCGCGCGGGTCAAAGCGCATCATCAGCATGGTATCTGACAGGCCCTGGAAGGAATTGACCAAAGCATCGTAGCCGTCTTCGTACACCGCGTCGTAATCATTAAGGTCTGAGCTGGTGACTTTGACGCCAAGCAGCAAAATGTTGACCGGGCGCGTCAGGCTTGGAAGCTGCAAACTATTGGCAGTAGCAATGGGCTCATCTTGCGTAAAGACAGCGGCTTCTTCAGCAGATAAGTCGCTGTGCATGAGCGGTGTCGTGCCCAAAGAAACAGCGAGCAACGCACCTGCGGCCATTGAAACGCTGGTGACGCCACCTAACAGCACGCTAATTCCTACCCAGCGGGGGAATCGAAACTTTTTGGGAGCCATATGCAATGAGGGAATGACGTGCTTTTTGGGCGTAGGATACGACACGGATACGAAACCTCTAGAGTGTAAGCAGCAGTGCGGGCGGCAGTGCGAAGACGATTGGAATAGAAGAGACGATATCCCGTATCAAGTTCGTTGTATCAGATGTTTGGGACATTGATCGTGAAGAGTGTGGCAGCTGACGAATATTTTTTGATTGGATCGTTTGATTGGATTCGGTGGATATCGGCTAAGGTAGGCGGCGACTCAGCTGACTCACACCAGGCAAGCGAATAGAGCGATTGGTAGCGACTCGAAACATCAGGCCAAGGCTCAGTAAAAAATAACCGGAGCCGACAAAACTGCTGGCCAGTAAGAATCTGAGGCTAGCTGCCTGAGAGGCTTGAGAACTTGCGGCGCCGCCGAGTAGCGCGATCGCACACAAACAGCCCAACCCCAACACAACCGACAGCCGACTTGCGGCCAATCTTTGTGCCCCGTCTAAAGCGTCTTCAACCTGAGAGACGGGTTCTCCGTACAGTGTCCACAAAGAAAGCACCGTACCAAAGACCGGAACCAAGTGTAAGTAGGTCCGCAGTTTCTGTAGCGAGGGGGTTGCCATAGGCCAAAAAGAGGGCGTGGCAAACGCCACAGAGGGAAAATCACGGGTAATCCTCTATGTCCAAGACGTATCAAAAAATGTCGGTATCACAGAGGAGTGCACTCATGAAACCCAAAAATGCGGATGAAATAACAGGCTTTTTAATCAGCGCTTAGCCATTGGTTTCAACATTTGTGAGCCTGGATACTTAGGCATTCCTTTAATTCGGTAGACTGGATAACTGAAGATCGTTTAGGCGATCGCGACAGCTATCTATAAGAAGAGTTATCTGATGCTTGAGTCCTACCGCAAACACGTCCAAGAACGCGCTGCTTTGAATGTGCCGCCGTTACCATTGGATGCAGAGCAAACGGCAGCACTTTGTGATTTACTCAAAAGCCCGCCAGCGGGTGAAGAAGCATTTTTGATGACGTTGCTGTGCGATCGCATTCCCCCCGGTGTGGATCCAGCCAGCTATGTGAAGGCGAGCTTTTTGACTGCGATCGCCAAAGGCGAAACCACCAGCCCTCTGCTCTCTCCAAAGAAGGCCGTTGAGCTCCTCGGCACCATGCTTGGTGGCTACAATGTGGCCTCTTTAATTGAGCTGTTGAAAGACGACCGCCAAGAAATTGCTCAGCTCGCCACCGACGCACTGAAGAAAACGCTCCTTATATACGACGCCTTTAACGAGGTGATTGAACTAGCAGGCACCAACACCTACGCCCAGCAAGTGGTAGACGCTTGGGCCAACGCAGACTGGTTCACCAGCAAGCCGGAAGTGCCAGAAGCCATCACCGTCACCGTTTTCAACGTACCGGGCGAAACCAATACAGACGACCTTTCCCCCGCCCCTCACGCGACGACAAGGCCTGACATTCCGCTTCACGCACAGGTGATGCTCGAAGCGAAGATGGAAAACCCGCTAGGTACCCTAGCCGAGCTTAAAAAGAAAGGACACCCGATTGCCTATGTGGGTGATGTGGTGGGTACGGGCTCGTCGCGGAAGTCTGCAATGAACTCGGTGATTTGGCACATTGGCGCGGATATTCCGTTTGTGCCCAATAAAAGGACGGGTGGGGTGATTTTGGGGAATGCGATCGCGCCCATCTTCTTCAACACCGCCGAAGACTCCGGCGCCCTCCCCATAGAATGCGACGTAAGCAAGATGAGCACTGGCGACGTTATCACCATCCACCCCTACAAAGGTGAGATTACAAACGAGTCAGGAGAAGTCATCTCCACCTTCAGCCTCACCCCCGAAACCCTCCTAGACGAAGTCCGTGCTGGTGGCCGCATTCCCCTCATCATTGGCCGCGCCCTCACCGACAAAACTCGCGCGGCGTTAGATCTCCCCGCCTCCGACACCTTCGTTCGTCCCAGCGCCCCCACCGACACCGGCAAAGGCTTCACCCTCGCCCAAAAAATGGTCGGCAAAGCCTGCGGCCTCCCCGGCGTCCGCCCCGGCACCTCCTGCGAACCCCTC
>JBCBDN010000419.1:0-2526 GCA_038529685.1 Cyanobacteria bacterium J06598_1
TCACATTGCTGCGTTTTGTCGAGTGGCTCCAGCAGCGGCGCAGCATGCGATTTGGCGACGGCTGGGTGAACTGTGTGGCATTGCGATCGCGCAGAAGACAACTGTGTGGTGCAATACTCACGGTCATGGCGTTCCGTGGCTGCACATTCGCTTCGATAAACGGCAGGTCAGCCCAAGTCTGATTCCACAGCGATCGAAAATCTTCACTCAAAACCAGCAGCTGTGCAATCTGCTCCCAGCTTAAAGGATCGCCTTGGGCATCTTCAAAAGTCACTAACTGCGCGTCTTTGTTTGCAACTTCCACGCTCACCTGCTGAGCGCAAACGGGTCCGCCAGCCAGCGATTGCACAGACTGCTCAGATATTTTTAGCGTATCCTCGTCCAAATGATTAATCTCAAAAGGGTCTCAGCGATTCTAAAACACGGCCAGCACGTAGAGATGTTCCACAGGCCACGTTTATCCGAGCTAGCAAACTCAGGCCGAAATCATAATGTGCGACCCTGCCTCATCCTTAGAAACATCAATCCGCGTTTGAAACGCCTCTCGAAAATGAGGCATGTGAGTAATGGTCAAAATGCAGGCAAAGTCAGGCGCGATCGCCTCAATCGCCGCAATCAATCGGTCACACCCTTCCCGGTCTTGGGTACCAAACCCCTCATCTACAATCAGCATTTGCAGCGCCGTCCCCGACCGCATTGCTAGCAAGCGTGCGATCGCCAGTCGAATAGCAAAATTTACTCGGAAAGCCTCCCCGCCCGAATACGTTTCATAGGGCCGCGTCCCCCGCACGTCTGCAATCAAAATATCGAGCGTATCAATCAGCTTATTTTTCTTTCTGCCCGCCCGCTGCGTTACAAACTGCACGTGCAGCTGGTGATTGCTCAGTCGGCCCAGCACCTGATTGGTCATCGCCTCTAGCTGAGGCAGCAGGTTCTCAATCATCAGCGCCTGAATACCGTTGCGGCCAAAGGCTTCTGCCAGTGAACGATACACCTGATACTTGTGCCGGGTATCTGCAAGATTTTTCTGTTGCTTTTGCTGCTGTTCTTCTAACGTTTCTAGCTGCGAAAGCTGCTGCTGAAGGCGACCGAGCTGTGCCAAAGATTGCTCTCTCTTTTCTGAGAAACTGACCAGCTCATCTTCTAGATCAACAATCTCATTTTCTAGTGTCTTGCAGGTTGTCTTGGAGGCCGCCTCTGGCGAAGATGCGAGCTGCTGTTTAAGCTGTTCTACTTGCGCGTCAACTGCTTTCATCTCAGCCTCGTGGCAGTCACAGGCAGACTGCAATTGCTCTCTTTTCTCGCCTAGCACTACTTTCTGCTCGGTGGCCTGCTGAAGCTGCTGATAGCGGGTCTCCCACTCACGAGCATCACGCAGCTGAGCCCGCAGCAAATCATGTGCCTCTAAGCTATAGTCCATCTCATGCAGGCACTGCTCTAAATCCTGTAGCCGCTGAATATCTTCACGGCTTTGAGCCTTGGCGATCGCCGCCCTCCCAGCCTGAATTTTATCCTCCAGTTCAGGCTGCTGCTCTCGAATTTGGGCCAGCTGCCGTTCTGCTTTTTTTATTTCAGCCCGCTTAATTTCACTCCAGCGCAGCCTATCGACTTGCGATCGAACCAAAGCATGGTCTCTATCGTCATACGCCATCTCCGCCAGCTGCGCTTCAATTTGCTGTCGTTCTCCCTGCAAATCTGCCGCATAGTCATTCTCTTGCAAGCATCGCTCCAGCTGCGATCGCTCTGCTGTCATCACCTGCAAACGCCCCTGGATATCATCCACAGAAGCCAGCTTCGCCTTCAGCTGCCCCCGCTCTTCCAAAATCGGCGCATACTTGGCCAACTCATCTTCCAACACCCGGTACTCTCGGCGCAGCACCTGAATTTCACTTTCCGATACGGCCAGCTGCTCACGAATCGTCCAAATCTGGTTTTGAATTTCGTCTTTTTCGGCAGCGGTACGCACCTGCAATGTCGTCCGAGTCTCTTCCACCAGCGCCTGTTCACACAGAGGGCAATGGGCTCCGTCTGGTTCGCTCAGTAGCTGCAACCGCTGATCTAGCTGGGCGAGTTCCACTTCGTGGTTCAGCTGATTGGCCTGCAACCTTTCCATAAAGCTGCGCCGCTCAATGCCCTTTTGGCGCACGGCTTCTTGGTAGTCTCGCCGCTTTTCTAGGTGAGCTAGCTTGTGCTCTGTTTCCATCACCGCCTGCATCAGCTGAGGTGGCTGTAGATGCTGAGCCGTCATCTGCGTTTGCTGATTGTCCAATAGCTCTATTTTCGTCAACAGCCGGGTGTGCACTTGAGCTATCTGACCCTGTACTTCTGTTAGGCGCTGCCGCAGGGGTGCACTGTCGGCCTCTTTTTTGTCCAGCTGTCGGAGCTGTTCTTTCGCCTCATTTAATGTCTCTAAGCACTGGTCAACTTCTGCTTTTTTCTCTAGCGTACCTAGCAGCGCTTGTGTCTGTATTTCTAACTGCGACAGCTCAGCTTCCCAATGATTTACTGACTGCTGCTGCGCCTGAC
>JBCBDN010000420.1:0-2521 GCA_038529685.1 Cyanobacteria bacterium J06598_1
GTAAGGTCTCTACTACGTAAGGTCTCTACAATCTGGCTGGGTCTGCCACTGGGGCGCTTGCCCACTGAGCCGTGGAGAATCGAATGTTCTTGAGGGGCTGACGCTGAAAACGATTGAGTTTTTTAACAATTTTCAGACGTTCATAGGAAAGCGTATTGGCCCACATGGCTGTGGCAGTCGCCACATATAGGGTGCCGCGTTGAATGCTAATTGGGCGCGTTTTTCTAGCAACGGCAAAGCCGACGGCTTTTGGCCAGTGTTGCAAGACAAGCCGAAATTGCTGTTGCGATCGCCAACTTTCCTGACTTTCTAACCCCTTTATTAAGCCGTCTAATCCCTCTAATGCCATATTTTTTTAGCTATCTTGATTTTGACGACGACGCATTATCGCCTAAATAACAGAATGTCGAAAATGACCCCAATGGCAGACCCAGCCAGATTGTAGAGACCTTACGTAGTAGAGACCTTACGTAGTAGAGACCTTATGTAAGAGAAAGATACGTGCGCAGGCGCATGAATACCCGTATGGATCAAACGTCTGTATTTCTACGGATATCCTTTTATAGCAGGCATTTGAGAGATTTTTGAGACCTTGATTTTCATCTCTAATTAATATAAATTAATAGACCTGCTGGCCTATTAATTTCCTTATTTAGGAGTCTGCTATGGCGCATCAGCTTACTTCCAATACCCTATCGCCTCAGTTGCAAGCTGTGCTTAGCAGCCTCAACATCAACCTAGAAGCGGAGCTCAATCGCTACCGGCGTAACAGCTTTACGGAAGGATCAACGAGCAAAGATCTATTCGCCGACTTAGAAGATGATTCGGCTTTCGACTTAGATGCAGTAGACGCAGCCGTCACCTTACCCGCTGCGGCTTTGCCACTGTCGCCACCGCCCGTGCCACGCAATAAAAGGATATTTCCAGATGAGTCTGGTGCTCATGATCAGCCGTCAAACGCCCTTATTGGTTCTGCCACAGGAAGTACTTTTCATCTGACCGGGAGTGCTTCACAGACATCTTCACCAGAGACATCTTCACCAGATAGGGAAACGTTAAACGCTTCGCCTCCCAGCATTGCTTCGGCGGATATCTTGGCAGCCAGTTCAGCCTTGACGTTTCCTGAAGCAAAGTCTTCGGACTCGGCCAATGAGGCCGCTGGCATTTTGACCACAAAGAACCTATCGGCCAATACTCAGGAAGCAGCAATCACACCGGGTACTTCTACAGCGGCAACGCCTGGCGGCTATCTTACCTCTTCTGAAAAGCTCATCGAGAGTTTGAGTGAGGTGCCCTCAATGCCTGATCCTGTCGCCTCTGCTGTTAAGCCTAAGCGTAAAACGG
Source organism: Cyanobacteria bacterium J06598_1 (assembly GCA_038529685.1). GTDB lineage: Bacteria > Cyanobacteriota > Cyanobacteriia > Phormidesmidales > Phormidesmidaceae > Phormidesmis. The sequence goes on from JBCBDN010000420.1 coordinate 1,345, forward strand.
TTTCTCTGCTGATGGGCGCACTATTGGGTTTTTTCGCTTTGGTAGCAGGCTTAGGTGCAAGCTATTTAATGTCGAACCCTTCAGTAGCACAGCGCTTTGCCGATGGATTTAAGCGAGGGGAAGGGCAAGCTACCACCGCCTCTAACAGCTCTTTTGATCCCCCTGGCCCAGACCTATCGGCCAGAGAGTTCATCGATTTGGAGATCGACAACCTGAGTTCCCTCAAGATGCCTCAAACAACGATTGATCCCGCTAGTAAGCCAGCTGCAACGGGCGTACCCATTTCTCCCATCGCACTCCCCCCAATAGCTAACGGCGCTGTGCAACCAAGAACAAATCTTCCAAACCAAACGGTTGCCTCGCAGCCCAATCCGACCCAGGCATCTCTCATCCCAGCGGGCTCTAACTACTACATTACAGTGCCTTTTAGCACTGAGCAGGGCCTGATCCAAATCCGTCAAACAGTCAACGAAGCCTTTGTGCGCCAGTACGCAGATGGCGGCAATCGCATACAGCTGGCTGCGTTTGATAACGCGACCTCTGCCCAGCAGTTTATTGAAGAGCTTAAGGCGCAAGGCGTGACTGCCCAGGTGTACGGCCCAACCGCCGAATAAGGAAAAGGTTGCTATGCTGCTTATAGTGTTACGCACCTAGCTCACATATCTAAATGAGATGCAGTCTATGGATAATGCCATCTCGTACGACTGCTAAGGCAACAGGTGTCGGACTCCATTCTCTGCTGTTCTAATTGTTTTCCGCCAGTGCGGAACCGTCTTATGGGATTGCTAGATCGGTTCTCTCGTGTCGTTCGCGCTAACTTAAATACGCTCATCAAAGGCGCAGAAGACCCTGAAAAGATGCTGCATCAAGCAGTGGCTGACATGCAGAGCGATTTAGTGTCCTTACGGCAAGCTGTCGCGCAAGCAATCGCAACCCAAAAGCGGACGGAACGTCAAGCAGAGCAAGCCAATAGAGGCGCGCAAGAATGGTATAACCGCGCTCAAATGGCGCTTCACAAAGGCAATGACACCGTTGCCCGCGAGGCCCTTACCCACAGGCAAACCTACGCCCAAAGTGCCCAAACCCTAAGCGCCCAAATTGCTCAGCAGCGGACAATTGTTCAACAGCTTAAGTCCAACATGGTCACACTAGAGAGCAAAATCGCAGATGCGCGAAC
>JBCBDN010000421.1:0-2513 GCA_038529685.1 Cyanobacteria bacterium J06598_1
CTGAGAGACTAAGGCCCGCCAAATATGGATGCGGTTTTGGCGATCGCAAGCAACCCATCCCTTATTAATCGTGAGCTGACCTATTCTTCGGTTTCTACCGTATTGAAGCGTCTGATTAAGAAGGGATGGGTTGCTTGCGATCGCCAAAACCGCATCCATATTTGGCGGGCCTTAGTCTCTCAGCGAGAGTCTGAAATTTTACAAGCTCACGATCAGCTTCATCAGTTCTTGGCGGTTGGCAGCCCAGAAATTGTAGCGGCTTTTGCCGATGAATTAGACGACGCTAGCTTGGCCCAAATGGACGCGATCGCTCAGAAAATTCAGGCCGCTCGTCAGGCAAGGCAGTAGCAGTCATGATGATGCACGTGCATATGATTGGAGGCGCTGTGGCGATCGCTGCTGTAACTCGGCTACTCAGCGTTTCCTCAAAATATAATTCCTCTATTCCTTTACTAAGTTGGCAGCGCCGCTGGGCCAAATCCCTAGTGTCTTTTGCTATGCCGCCCCTGTTTTTATTGATGACAGCAGTGGCCGTACTGGTGATGGGCCCCTCCAGCTGCCATGAATGGGAAGGACAGCTCAGCTACCGAATTGCTCAAGGATTCGTTTTAATGGCAGGTCTGGTGTGGTTACAGCTCAGCTGGACGGCCTTCTCTGCCCAGCGTGCTGCGCGCCAACATCCCCAAACAACGATTCAAACGGGGTTTGGTTCAGTCGTGAGTCATGTGATGGACTCCTCCGTTCCATTCAGCGCTCAGGTTGGCTGTTGGTCCCCTGTACTGGTGATTAGCAAAGGTTTGGCAAATCGATTGGATAGTGAGCACCTCGATGCGGTGTTGGCTCACGAGAAAGGTCACGACTACTACCGAGATACGTTTTGGTTCTTTTGGCTAGGCGGTCTCCGTCGCCTAACCTTCTGGTTGCCAGCGTCAGAATACCTGTGGCAGGAGCTGCTGCTGCTTAGAGAAATTCGTGCAGATGAATGGGCTACACAGCGAGTCGATTCATTGGTGCTGGCAGAGTCTCTCGTGAGTGTGGTGTCAACGCCGCTCAAGTTCTCTGATGCCGTGGCGGCAGGCTTCAGCTGTCCGACTGCACCGAGCCGACTAGCCCAGCGAATTGATGCGCTACTGGCAGAAAAAGCGGCCGATGAGGTTACTCATCATTCTTTTGGGGAGGGGCTTCACTGGCTCTCTCTTGCTTTGACGCTTACACCTCTGCTAACAATTCCGTTTCATCACTAGACCGGGCCATATGAAGACACAGAGTGTATGAGGTCGCTGACTCTCTATTGGTGGCGTTGTTTTGCTGTTTTATCCATCATCGTTGCTTTTGGCATCGCCAAAACTATCTACAACGGGTGGGGATATGCTTGACTGCTCGGCATCAGCGGTGATGTGCTGTACGAAATTGCTTTTGGCAATAGAGGATGAAAGTTAGCCCATGTTACTAACAGCCGCGCTCAAGGAATGGTCTGTTGCTGTCGAGGCCCTAACCTCAGGTGAAACTGTATTGCTGTTACGCAAAGGCGGCATCAAAGAAGAAAAGGGGCGGTTCTCAGCAGTCACTGATCAGGTAGTCCTTTTTCCGACGTTTGAGCATCAGAAGCGCGAGCTACTGAAGTCTCAATACCAATCATCGGTAGAGCCTGTGCCATCAGGCTGGCATCCGCAAATTGTCCAGATCAAAGCCTGGGCTGAGATTACCCATATCTTTTTGACGCAGGATGCTGACAGAGTGGCTGCACTCTCGCCGTTGCACATTTGGCAGCCCCAGCTAGCCCAAGAGCGGTTGAAATGGAAGGCTAACCAGCCGCTATACGTGCTGGCTCTGCGGGCTTATCGTTTCCTCAGCCCTTCAGAAATAGCGTGGCAGGATAGTTATGGCGGCTGCCGCTCTTGGATTTCGCTAGAAACTGGAATGGAGACCACGGGTAGCGAACCGGCGATTGCAACGCCTGAATACCTTCGTCAGGTTGCAGAGATTGAAGCGTGTCTTACGGCGTGATTTTGTAGAATTATTGGCGTGTTTGCACCGCAGCGACACCTATATCGCTAGCGATCGCCTGAGCTATTGAGCTCATTTCGCCACTGTCCGAGCCATTATGGACATTAGAATCTGCCGTTGCGACGCGAGGAACCACGATGGTAACGGTGCTTCCTCGACCTTCACCTTCGCTGTAAATCGTGATGTCTCCCTGCATGAGTCTCATGAAGTTTTGCGATATGGCTAGTCCCAATCCTGTGCCTTCGTAGGCCCTGGTGCGTGAGCCATCAACCATTACAAAAGGCTTGAATAGCTTAGATAGATGCTTAGGATCGATACCAATCCCTGAGTCTTGGACGGCAATTTTGACCCAGGGACCCGATGGCATATAAAGCTCAGCTGAGGTGTCGTTCAAGATGGGTTCGTCTTCGTCGGTTGTGACTGAAATGGTGATCGCACCCTTCTCGGTAAACTTGATTGCATTAGAAATCACATTCAGCAGTACTTGCTTGAACCGCGAATGATCT
>JBCBDN010000422.1:0-2510 GCA_038529685.1 Cyanobacteria bacterium J06598_1
CTGGTATTTAGAGTCGATTCCTAAGGAAGAAAAGCCTGGATTCGAGATTGCCAATGAAGTGATTGGCCTAATGCCTAACCTCTTCAGTCCTCTGCTGTTAATAAATGGGCATGGTCCTACAGCGCTCGCGATTATTGATATTGCTGCTGCTGTTGTTAATACTGGACTGGGTGGAAAGCTGCTGGCTGATGATTTAGCAGAACTGTAGAGAGTTGTGTGAATCGCTGGCAAAACAGCATGCTCTGGATTTTGCCTAGCGAAGTTGTTCTTACAGCAATCGTCAAATGCATCTGGCGATTGCTATAAGAACTCATAACGTTTTTTATGTGGGTGCAACAAAGCCATCCATAGTCAGAAAATAAGTCAGCCATAAGTTAGCTTTTCTTGGTCTTGAACGTAGCCTTGCAACCTGTCTAATGGAGACATAACGTTCATCTACCCATTTTCACATCGGAGCATTGTCCCCATGAGCATCTATTCTGCGGCGATTATTGGTACTAGCCCAGCAGGCTGCATAGCGGCGATCGCACTCGCCCGCAAAGGGCTGAAAGTTCTCTTGATTGATGCTTCTGAGTTTTCTGACGATCTGCCTTTGGAACGGCTATCTCCTTCGGAGAGGCCACGCCAACGCCATCGCACTGACAGTTCTTCGCCGCCTGCTACAGAGCGCGGCGCATGGCTGGGCTATCGGACTTGGCGATCGCTGTTCAATCAAAGCTTAATAGCAGTGGCACAGGCGCAAGGTGTAGAAGTCTGGAAAGCCTGCCGCGTAGACGCTGCAATTCTTGAGGAAGGGCAGCTCATGGGGCTGACGACAGAACGCGCCACGGTAAGGGCGTATCACATTTTAGATGCCTCGGGGCAACGTCAATGGCTATGCCGGCAGCTTGGCATTCCCACCAAGCCACCTTCTTCGGAGTCTTTGCCTCAGTCTTCTCCTGGGGTGATGGCCCAGCTCAAACAGGTGACCTGGAAAATACGCGATCGCTTTGCGGGTCCTGGCTGGTTTTTGCTGGGTGATGCGGCGGCTAGCTTCGACTCAGCGACATCGTGTGGATTGCTGCGATCGCTCACCTACGGACTGCTCCACAGACTGCAAGCAGCCATAAGTGGGCTACAGGCGGCCCAGGTGATCGCAGACTGTGAGCATGGCAACATTTCAGAAGCGATCGCTGCCCAGCGGTACAGCCAGTGGCTACAGACCTGGCTTATCCAAAGTTCTGTTACGCAGCGCAACAGAGAATACACTATTCCTCATTCTCCAGCCTTGCCAATGTGCCTTTAACTTGGCCACTTTAACTTGGCCATAGAAGCTATGCCTGGATCTCTCAATACAGCCCCCAACCGCTCCATGCCCATCTCTCTTTTCTTCCAAAAATCATGACAAACAAATCAACCCAGAAAAGGCATCTTCCCTTTTTTCGCACCTTTCAAAAAGAACCTAATCTTCCCCTTGTGTTGGGGCATCGGGGTGTGCCTGAAGAACATCAAGAAAACACTATGGCAGGCTTCAAGCGAGCCATAGAGCTCGGCCTTGACGGGGTTGAACTCGATGTCTTCCTCACCAAAGACAACAAACTAGTCGTCTTCCACGATCTTGATACTGAGCGGCTTACGGGTATACCTGGGCTCATCACTGAGATGACCTGGCAAGAGATCCAGCAGCTTACGATTAAGCAAGTCATCAACGTGGGTGATAAAGTCATTGACTATGGCCGCACAGAAAAAATTGAGCTGCTTGAAAATGTCCTTGAAGAGATGCGAGGCAAGCTGCTAGTAAATATTGAAATCAAAGCCTATGGTCTTGACTTTGGCCAGCGCCATACAGGTACGGCAGTTGCTCATTTAATCCGACGTATGGGTCTTGAATCTGATGTATTTGTCACCTCATTTAACTTTTGGCCGTTAATTTGGCTGGAGAGAACTTATCCCAACATCGAGTCGGGGTTTGTTTATGCACCAGGGGTGATAAACAACCGTGCTCTACAGTGGCTAATGGAGTCCAGCCTGGTTGGGAAGCTGGTGGGCTCTACGCTTACTAATATGAGTCTCACTCTGTTTGATTGTGACACCGTAGCGAAGGTGCATAAGCGCGGGTTGGCGGTGGGTGCTTGGACCGTGTTTTCTCAAGATTCTAAATGGTTGGGAGATGCGATCGCTCTTGAACAAGAGCTGAGCTACATTCATTGGCTAACGGCTCGTGGCATTGACTACTTTATTACTGACGATCCGATTCGGTTACGGCAAGTGCTCAATGCGTGCTGTCTAATGAGAACTACTACATCAGGGATATAACCAGAATTCTCCACTCGTGGCCGAATTAAGCAATTACGAGGAATAGAATAGGGCTTTCCGCTCCGCCGAATTTCAAAATTGAGCTCAGCACTCAAAAATCCGCCGATATCTTCATGTGGGCCAGTTGGTAACCTCTCAACGACGCCCCCTTCAATCAATTCATATCGACGACCATCGTCTGGATGCCAATCTAAAAAAGCCTCAAAGCTCATCGG
>JBCBDN010000423.1:0-2498 GCA_038529685.1 Cyanobacteria bacterium J06598_1
CGGTTGAAACAGAAGGCTTCCTTAAAGAAAATGCCGGTGAGCGCCGCAAAGGTAAAGCCAATGCCCAAAATCGTCAGCGGCTGTTGGTAGGCAGTTAACGCTAGTGGCGTACTGATACGAAGTGCAATGAGCAAACTCGTAAAGCCACCAATCGCCCAAAAAAGCTGAAGTGCGCGGTGCAACGGACGAACATAAATATGAATTTTGAATAGGCTTAAGCCCAGACCTGCCCATAAAAAGCCGTAGCAAATGGTACTCACGACAGCGGCCATGTTAGGCGCAAAAAAGAGACTGAGTACGGCGATCGCAAAACTACCTGCAGCAATTGCTAACCCGGCTCTGTACAGCACAACTTCAGTGCGATCGCTCTGCTCAATCGTAAAGGGTCCAAACTGCCCCTCATAAACATCAACAGGCATCTCACTATTAGACATTCCAATTGTCATATCAAAAAACCCAAAACGTCATAGAAATAGAATCACAGAAAAAAGTCATCACCAGCGATACTGATCGCGCCCTTTTGCAAACAGCCCTAGCAAGGGTCCTAAGATAGCGCCAAATACAAACCCGCCTGCGTGAGCCCAGTAAGCTACCCCGCCCGAGCCCATATCAGCTGTAGCACCTAAGCTCATGGCGCTGTAAAACGCCTGCTGAATAAACCACCAGCCCAAAAAGAAAATAGCTGGAATGCGAAACGTCGTAAAAATAATAAACAGCGGAATCAGCGTGACGATTTTTGCCCGAGGGAAACGAATGACGTAGGCGCCCATAATCCCAGCAACTGCGCCGCTTGCCCCCAAGGTCGGCACTGCTGAAGCAGGGTCAAAAAACCACTGGGAAAGCCCTGCTAAAACACCGCAGGCCAAATAAAAGATCAAAAACTTCGTAGAGCCCAGCTGATCTTCAATGTTATTACCAAACACCCAGAGGTAAAGCATGTTGCCGCCAACATGGAGCCAACCGCCGTGAAGAAACTGAGAAGAGATTAATGAAAACCATTCGCCAGGCGCGGTAGATGCGCCTGAACCCAAAGAATTCGTCAGCTCAGCAGGCACTAGCGCCCACGTATTAAAAAACTGCTGAAGATCAGCCTCTGCCAGCGAAATTTCGTAGAGAAAAATAACAGCGTTGAGTGCGACCAAAGCGTAGACAACAACAGGGGTTGAGTTGATCGGATTGTCATCTCTAATTGGAACCACAGCGCCCTCAAACAAATAAAAGCTACTTGTAATATACCGCTGAGCCCCAACCGATGTGGGTTAAATCAAAGCAAAATCAAATAGCGTATCAAGACCAAGACAACGTACCAACATCCGCATCTAGCACCACAGGCAACCCAACCGGTAAGGCAGCATTCTCTCCATCGTGGCCGAATAAGCAATCAGAAATGATGGGAATGCCCAGATCTGAAAGGCGATCGCGCATCACCTGCTCTATAGTCAGCGTTGGGCCTGAACCGACTGCCTCCCAGCCGCTGAAGCGTCCTAGCGCAATCCCACGAATCTGGCGAAGTTTGCCCATTGCTCTCCACTGCGTCAGCATCCGATCCAAGCGGTAGGGCGCTTCACCCACGTCTTCAAACGCCAGAATCACATCAGTTAGATCAGGCTCAGCAGCCGTCCCTAGCAGATGAGTCGCAACACACAGATTCCCAGGCAACAAAATACCGTTTGCAATACCACCACAACCCGCATCCGCCCAGCCCTCGCCTTTGATCGGATCAATGTGGTGCGCCTCCACCCATCGAAACAACCTTTTTTGGGAACGCGCAGGTTCATCGGCTAGCGTCGTCAACACCGGTCCGTGCACACCTGAGACTCCCTGCTTAGCAAGGCTCCACAGCAAACTTGTAATGTCCGAAAAGCCAATAAGCCACTTAGGTGAATGCTCAGGCCAGCTCCAATCTTCTAGCAGACGCGTGCCGCCATAACCGCCTCTCGAACACAGAATTGCTTTGCACTCAGGGTTAGCAAGGGCACTTTTCAACTGCTGACGGCGACTCAAGTCATCGCCTGCGAGGTATCCCCAACGGCTGTTGTAGCCGCTGCAAAGCTGAACTTGGTAGCCGCGATCGCGCCACAGTGTCAAGCCCGATTCAAAAGCCTCATACTCTCTAAGGCCACCGCTCGGAGAAATCACACAGAGGAGATCGCCCGCTACCAAAGGGGGAGGTAATACGCAATGCTGCACTTAAACTCAATAACCGAGCGAACTCAGCTGACCAAAATTATTCACGTTGTAGGCCTCGCCCACATAACCAGTGCGATCAAACATAATCTGGTGGATGTGCTGGTCCAATTCGTATTCGTTTGCAAAGCGATCGCGATAATAGTCCTTAATATCTTCTTCTACACCTAGCGTCTTGAGTCGGTCGTGCAAAGCATTGCGATCACCGACAAAGTAAGCATCGCGAGCCGCCTTATCATTCCAAAACTTATCCACAATGCGATAGGGAACGCCAGCAAAGGTCACCTGCTCTCGAACAAACAGGCTTGTCC
>JBCBDN010000424.1:0-2487 GCA_038529685.1 Cyanobacteria bacterium J06598_1
AATGCTGTTGTTATTTTTAAGGTGGTTGGGATATGGCGTCGATGCTACCTAGCAGATGTAGTTTCTCTGAAGGGGATTGGCGGGCGATCGCACCCTTTTGGTATCCCAACCACCTTAAAAATAACAACAGCATTCTTTCTAGAACTTGATACTCGCGAAAACATTTACGCTATTTCTGTTGTCTGTGTAACACTTTTGATGCCGACATCCCATACCAGCATCACCGCTAACAACACCGCTATCAACACCGCTATCAACAGAGTTATGTGAATTCTCTATCATCGCCATATGCAAGTTATATGGGCGCTTTCATCATTTTCTCGTTAACGTGAATACAGGAAATAGGGATAAGGTTTTGACGATTCTGTTCAATTGAGCACACCAAAGAACAGAACACATGCGTTATAACTGAGTGCACGACGACAGGCACACTACAGGCAAACGCTCGCTGGGAGACAGTTATGAAGTTTTTGAATGGCTTTACGGTTCTACTGCTGTTCCAGCTAGTCGGTGAAACCACTGTTCACCTGCTGCACCTTTCTATTCCAGGATCTGTCTTAGGGATGGTGCTTTTGTTCGTAGCACTGTTACTAAGAAGACGCGTCGCCAAATCTTTAGACACAGCTTCTACAGGTTTACTCAGCCATCTATCACTGCTGTTCGTGCCAGCTGGCGTGGGTGTTATGGCACAGTTTAATCGGATCGCTAACGAATGGGTTTCCATTAGCATTGCGCTGGTCATGAGCACACTGATCACTTTGGCCGCGACCGCTGCCATTATGCAGGCCAGCCAACGCTTATTTCGCAAGCAGGTGATCTCATGAGTTTAGCCATTTTTGCCCAGGCGGACGGTTCTCTTTTTTCGGATCTCTTCTCTCAGGCCAACCTTCTAGAAACTTGGCAGCACTTGAGCGCCACGCCGTTGTTTGGCCTAACAACAACACTCATCGCCTACAGCTGTTGCCACCGACTCTACGTGCACTCTCACAATAAGCCCTGGCTCAACCCAGTGGTTACGACAGTGACCGTCATCATTACTTTTTTACTGGCCACAGGAACCAGCTACGAAAGCTACTTCAACGGAGGTCGGTTTATTCACTTTCTTCTAGGACCTGCCACCGTTGCACTAGCCGTACCGCTCTACCACCAGTTCTCCAAATTAAAAAAGCTTTGGCTACCGATGTCGGTAACGCTGGTCTCAGGCGTTACAATTGCCGCCCTCAGCGCAGTCACTATTTCCTGGGTGCTAGGTGCAAGTGCGCAAACGCAGCTCTCACTGGCGCCAAAATCTGCAACCGCACCTGTTGCAATGGATATTTCAGCTCAAATCGGAGGATTGCCTTCGCTAACGGCTGTATTGGTAGTCACGACAGGCATTATCGGGTCTGTTTTCAGCTCACAGCTGTTTAAGATCATGCGCATCAAGGACGACAACATCAAAGGGATTGCGATGGGCATCACCGCTCATGGCATTGGTACCGCTCGCGCCTTTCAAATTAGTCCAGAGATGGGAGCCTTTGCGGGCTTAGCTATGGCGCTTTCAGCCTTTGCAACAGCAATCATCGTGCCCGGACTGCTCCAGGTATTAGGACTCGTCTGATTGTAATCAACATTTCAAGACGCGTGAAATCTCAAGAGCCGTTAAAGAGAGAAAAGAACCCGCAAGAGGACGATTGGCAAAGGTGCTATCCGTACCCGGCAACTAGTCTCAAACTTGCTAGCATCTAGCTAATGACTTTTCTATAGATCTTCTCAGATTTCATGCTGAGAAAAAGCCGTATGCCGTCTTCGCCGCTTCCCTCCATACTGACTCCGGACCTAATTTCACGACAGCGCGAGATTGTCGAGGTCTTTCTCAGAAATGGTTGGGACTACATGCGCCGGCTACTCACGGGCGGTGCAGCTGATGAGCCCAATTTGCCGCCGCCAGCTGTGCTGCGCAACATTCTCATTGAGCTAGGGCCGGTGTACGTCAAGCTCGGTCAGCTGCTGAGCACTCGGCCTGATTTGCTTTCACCGTCTTACATTCAGGCGCTGAGTGATTTGCAGTCAACAGTCCCAGCTGTACCCGCCACCGAAATCGAAAGCTACATTCGGCTACACATGCAGCGGCCCCCAGATGACGTGTTTGAAACGATTGACTATGAGGCGATCGCAGCCGGCTCCATTGGCCAAACCCACCGCGCCACCCTCAAAACCGGACAAACCGTCGCCGTAAAAGTCTTGCGTCCTGGTATCGAAAAACAGGTCGATCGAGACATGGCCCTAATCAAAGATATCGCCAAGCTCGTCTCCACCACTCAGTTCGGCCAGCGCTACAACATCACCGACCTGGCCAAAGAATTCAAAGCCGCCCTTACCGCTGAACTCGACTTCACCACCGAAGCACGCTACACCGACGAACTCCGCCAAGATTTGCTCAACAGCCCCTGGGTCGATGATGTAGCGCTGGCCGAACTGAGTGGTGGAGACGAGCTTGGCGATATC
>JBCBDN010000425.1:0-2484 GCA_038529685.1 Cyanobacteria bacterium J06598_1
GCAATCTGCTGAGCGTCTGAGCAGGCAAGAAACCCTAGCCACACCTGTCTGACTAAATGGACGCCTGACTGAATGGACACTCTGAAATCTCTATTTATCGACAAGTTTTTGTCAGTATGGTGGGCCGTTGTCATCATTTTACTGGCCTTACCCTTCGCCGTTTGGATCGTTAACTTCGCCTCGGCGAACCCTGATGCCAACACCTGCCGAAACTTTGGTGAGCACGAAGTCTGCATCAACAGCATCCGTCGCAGCGCGCAAAGCTACTGGGAATATCGCACTGTAGTTAGCGTCGATGGCGTTAAGCAGCCACTAGAGGTGTACAACTGCCGCGATCGCAACCGTATCCTCGCCAGCGACGGCACTATCGTCCCTTTCCTCACCGGCAAAACGGGCGACTGGGTTTGTCAGCTCACCACACCTAAACAGGCGAAGCAAATTCGAGAGCGCGGCGAAATCACGATTCAGTAAAGCGCCTCTCCCGCAAGGCTATATCCCCCAAAAACACCCTCAACATTGGCGAGAGGCCAAAAGTGCGATCGCACTCTCCAGCGTATCGGCCTCTGCCACTGGCTTATCGGTCCGCCAGCGCAAAATTCTGGGAAACCGCACCGCAATCCCCGACTTATGTCGCTTGGACTCGGCAATACCTTCAAAACCAATCTCAAATACATGCGTCGGCTCTACCGAACGCACCGGGCCAAACTTTTCGAGCGTATGCCGACGAATCCACCGATCTAGCTTTTCAATCTCAGCGTTGTCTAGCCCTGAATACGCCTTCGTAAAGGGCACTAGCGTCTCTCCTTTCCACAGCGCAAACGTATAGTCCGTAAACAAGTTAGCTCGCTTACCGCTGCCGGCCTGCGCATAGATCATCACTGCATCTAGCGTCATCGGGTCTACCTTGTGCTTCCACCAGTAGCCTCGCTTACGCCCAACCAAATACGGACTGTCTTTGGCCTTAAGCATCAGACCTTCTGAGCCATATTCACGGGATTGCGATCGCCACTCCTCCAAATCCTCAAACGTTTGAAACGTCAGCGGCTGCGCGTAGCTCATCAGGTCACTAGGATACTTATCCATCACCGCTAGCAGCGCCTTACGCCTTTCTAACAGAGGCTTCTGGCGAATATCTTCCCCTTCGTATTCCAACAGGTCGTAAGCAATAAAGTGCACCGGATTTTCGGCCATCAGTTTTTTGCCTACCTTTTTACGACCCAGCCGCTTCTGCAAAAAATTAAAGTCCAAAGGACGGCGGCCATCCCAGCACACGATCTCGCCGTCAAACACGGTGCCTTCTGGAATCGTGCCTACCATCGACTCAAACTCAGGAAACTGATGCGTGATTAAGTCCTCTCCTCTCGACCAGGAAAACAGCTGCCCCGCCCGATAAATTAGCTGCGCGCGAATGCCATCCCATTTCCACTCCGCCTGCCATCGGTCCATCGATTCTGTCGCAAACTTCTCCACATCAATCGGGGCTGCCAAAAAGAACGGGTAAGGCCGACTCGGGCTCGCATCCGTCTCATCCGGGTCAATCAAAGCCTCATAAAAAGCAGCCGTCTTATCAATGTCGCCCATCAGCCGATGCGACAGCACCGCCTCCGTCAGTTCGTACTCGGCGGCAAGCGCCTTCACCACCAGCTTGGCGCTCGCCCCCATCCGAAACGCCCCCGTCAGCACTTTATTCAGCACAAAAATCTCGTCGTCTTCCAGGTTTGCCCACCAGTCCACTACCAGCGCTGTCAAGCGAGCCTTATCTGTCTTCTCTAAATTTTTCACCTGAGGGATGACCGTTTCTAGCCATTCATGTAGCGGCGTATCGCTATTAGCGCCCGAAGCACCCGAAGCCTCAATTGGCGTATCTCTCAAAAGCAGCGCAATGGTCTCAGCCGTATCTCCTACGTGAGAAGCACTTTCCTCAAACAACCATTCCGGCACATCCGAAATCTGCAAAAAAATTTCACGCAGTACCCTAGACGTAATCAAACGCTTACGGGTCTTCCCCATCAGCAAATGCAGTGCCCACACCGCATTTTCCGGAACTTCATCGTGAAAGTACGCCTGCAAAGCCTTGACTTTTTCATTGGTCGATGTGGTTGCGTCTACCGATTGAAATAGCGCCGTGAATCGTTTCATACCGTTCGGTGTACAGAAGGTTAGTCATTCATTAAATCATTTGCAAACATTTATAAAACTGGGGTGAGCACCCCTTAAGATGTTAAAGTTCGCAACATTTTGATATATCCAGAATTAAGTCTAATTTATGGGGCCACTGAAACCATCTGACTCCAACTCGGCCAAAGAAAGTGCGACGACACAGTCTGCTATGAAAAAAGCCAATGGAAAAGACAGCAGTACTGAAGAGCAGGCTAAACGCCCTGGGAAAAAGGCCGATGTCGCCGCCGATTCCACTATAAATAGCGCCAACGAAAGCATCAGCAGTGAGTCGAGTACCTCATCGCGTCCACCAAAGTCTGCTTC
>JBCBDN010000426.1:0-2476 GCA_038529685.1 Cyanobacteria bacterium J06598_1
GCGCTGCTCATGTCTTTTTGGTTCAGGGGCTTTTGGTTCAGGGGCTTTTGGTTCAGGGGCTTTTTGCTCAGGGGCTTTTGGTTCAGGGGCGACGGGTACATTAGCCATGCTGAGCACCTGTAGTCTGTTGTTTGGCGGGCTGTTTCATTTGAGATTCGAGAATTGCGCCGTAGAGTGAGCTGGTGCGCATTAGCTGTTCATGGGTGCCCTCGGCGGCTAGTTTGCCATCGTTGATTAAAAGAATGCGGTCGGCGCTTTGGATGGTGCTGATGCGCTGGGCGATGACGAATGCGTTGCAGGTACGCGATCGCATTAACTTATCCAAATCCTGCTGAATCTGAGCGGCTGTCTCTGCATCGACTGCTGAGGTACTGTCGTCCAAAATCAAGATCTTGTAGTCGGTGAGCAGCGTACGGGCGATCGCAATGCGTTGCTTTTGCCCACCCGAGAGCCCTACACCACGTTCTCCAACCACGGTATCGTAGCCTTCGGGCAAGCCCTCGATAAACTCGTGAATGTGCGCAGTTTTGGCAACGGCTATGACCTCGCTGAGCGAGGCTTCTGGCTTGGCGTAGGCAATGTTCTCTTTTAGCGTGCCAGAAAAGAGAGTGGTTTCTTGAAAGACAATGCCGATACGCGATCGCAAACTCTCCAGCTCAAAATCTCTCACATCTCGCCCATCTATCCGCACAGCGCCTTCGCTCACGTCATAGAACCGCTGCAACAGATTCACGAGGCTACTTTTGCCCGAGCCCGTCATGCCTAAGACGGCAACTAGCTCCTTAGGCCGGGTCTCAAAAGAGACATTTTGTAGGGCTGGCTCGGTCGCACCCGGATAGCGAAACCAAACGTTCTCGAAGGTAATGCGGCCACCGCACTTGCTGAAAGGAACCGCGCTAGGCCGGTCTGTGATTTCGATAGGGGCGTCGATAATTTCGTACACCCGTTCGGCAGAAGCCGCTGCTTGAGCGATGACAGGAGCGGCAAAGCCAATGAGCAGAACCGGCTGCACAATAAACAACAGATAGGCGTTAAAGGCGACGAGTTCTCCGATGGTAAACGTGCCGTTAATCACCTGCGCGCCGCCGTAGCCAATCACCGAGATTGTGATCAGGTTGCTGAGCAAAAAGATGAATGGAAAGGTGTTGCGAATGGCGGCCAGCGTTTTGAGATAAATAGCAACTAGGCTACTGTTCATTTGGGTATAGCGCTGTAGCTCAACAGGTTCGCGGGCGAAGGCTTTTACCACTCTCACGCCGAGTAAGTTTTCTCGTAGGACTTCATTGAGATCGCCTAGCTTTTGCTGCACTTGGCTGAACAGCGGACGATTTTGCCCGAAGAACCGGTATAGGAGTGCCCCTGCTAAGGGAATGGCGGTAAGGCTAATCAGCGCTAGCCGCCAGTTCATAACTAGCAGAATGGTGGCGATAGTGGTGAGGGTCGCGATCGCACTCATCACCTGCAAAAGGCTCGTCCCAATAAAAGTGCGAATCTGTTCTATATCGCTGGTAATGCGCGTGAGTAGCTGAGAGGTTTGAGCCTGGTCGTGATAGCTAAAGCTCAGCGTTTCTATTTTGCGAAAGACCTGGGCGCGAAGGGTGTAGGCTACGCCCTGACTGGCGGCTTCGGCCCAGTAGCTTTGGCCAAAGTTAAACAGGCCACGGGCAATGGCCACGCCCACCATCAGCGCCCCCGTCATCAGCACCACATCTAGATCCTTGCGGGCGATTCCCTGATCGATCCCGCGTCGAAATAGCTGAGGGGTTACGGCATTAGCTGCTGTTAATAGCAACAGGCTGATAACAGCGCCAATGGCGAGCGAGCCGTAAGATCGCAGTATTCCGAGTACGCGCTTGAGCGGCTCCATAGCGTCTCCCTAGAGTGGTTTTTTTAGCGTGTTTATTTTCCTGGAGTTTTAAGCTGAATGCTGTAAAGAGATTTACCGGCGGTAATAAAGAGGTGCTGATTGCGATCGCCGCCAAATGTCACATTTGCACAAACCTCTGGCACCTTTATCTTCCCTAGGAGGGATCCTGCTGGCGAGTAAATCTGCACGCCATCTTTTGCGCTGGTGAATATATTGCCCTTGGCGTCCAAGCAAAAACCATCTGGCTCACCCGGCGATACAGTCGCAAAGACGCTACCGTTTTTTGCCGTTCGCCCTTCTACAATCTCGTACGCCAAAATGTGATGCGGCAGCGAGTCGTTCATCGCTGCTGAGGTATCGGAAATATAGAGCAGGCTCTCATCCGGGCTAAAGGCAAGTCCGTTAGGTTTCTCCATTTCTGTGACGACGGCGTTGATTTCTTCCGTTGCTGGATCAAACCGAAATACGAAGCTGCCGAACTGTTCTTGATCGCCCCCGCAGCCTTCTTCTGGATTGATCAAGCCAAACGGCGGATCGGTAAACCAAATAGTGCCATCGCTTTTAACCACGCCATCATTGGGGCTATTGAGGCGCTTGCCCTGGTAGCGG
>JBCBDN010000427.1:0-2465 GCA_038529685.1 Cyanobacteria bacterium J06598_1
GCTAGTCGAGTTGCCTGTTGTTCTGCAACGGTTTCAGCCGATAAACATGTCCTAAGCAACTCGACAGACGCTATAGTGGCGTAAGCTTAGTGCCGATTGTTACACGTACTGACTGGCAAAAAATAGATTAGCCGCAGCCGCCTGCCATCGAAACTCGTAGGCCCACCCTAGCGCGAACAATTTACTGATGCCCAGAGGCGTAATACCTATAAAACTGTCCCTACGACTGCGTATGATGAAATAGTTGTGGTTATGCCGTTTTTATTGATGCATCCATGCCGATGAAAATTGCCCTTTTGACCTACTCTACGAAGCCTCGGGGGAGTGTTATCCATACCTTGGAACTCGCTCAGGCCCTGTATGAGCTTGGGCACAATCCCAATGTTTTTGCGTTAGATAAGGACGGTAAAGGCTTTCATCGGCATGCTGAATTTGAGACTTGGGCAGTCCCTGCTGAAGGGTGTGATGGCAACACAGATCACCTGATTAAACAGCGAATCTGTGAGTTTGTTCGCTTTTTTCAGCAGCATGCTGCCCAGTATGACGTTTATCATGCGCAGGACTGTCTGAGTGCTAATGCGCTTGCCCAGCTGAGAGCCAGTGGGGAGATTCCTCATTTTGTGCGTACGGTGCACCATATTGAGCGCTTTCGTAGTCCTTATTTGCAAGACTGCCAAGAGAAGTCGATTTATCTACCCGACCGCTGCTGCTGTGTGAGTACGCTGTGGCAGCAAGCGTTAAAAGAGGATTACGGGATTGATGCTCACCGGGTTAGTAATGGCGTTAGTCAGCGATTCTCTCTTGAATTGGATGGTTCTGAGGCGCAATTGAAGCAGTCGCTGGCGATTACAGGATCTCCTGTTTATCTTACGGTGGGTGGGATTGAGCCGAGAAAGAATTCTGTTCGACTGCTAGAGGCGTTTGCTTTGGTGCGGCGGCAGCAGCCCGGTGCGCAGCTGGTGATTGCGGGTGGGGCGACGCTGTTTGACTATCAAGATTATCGAGAACAGTTCATGGCGAACAGTCGGCGGTATGGTTTGGGCGATTCAATAGTGCTGCCAGGGGTGATTGCGGATGAGCAAATGCCGGCGCTGTATCGGCTGGCAGATGGATTTGTGTTTCCGTCGGTGAAGGAGGGTTGGGGACTTGTGGTGATGGAGGCGATCGCGTCAGGTTTACCGGTGGTGACTTCTAATCAGCCGCCGTTTACGGAGTTTTTGACCGGGGAGAGTGCGCACCTTGTGGACCCAAAGAATGTGGGAGAGATTGCGCGAGCGATGATAGAGATGACGACACAATCGGTTGCAGATAGTGCCCATAGAAAAGTAGATGCTAGGGCGCAACTGTTGGAAACTCACAGCTGGCTATCTTCTGCTGGTCGCCATCTATCGCTTTATCAGCAGCTGTTGCCGCAAGAGATTTGTTTATCACAAAAGAGAGATGCCTGAAATTAATTTCAAGATTCAGTGGCCCGATGGAAATCAAGAGATGTGCTACTCGCCTTCGCTGGTGGTCAAAGAGTATTTTCAGCTGGGCCAAAGCTATACGGTGAGTGACTTTTTGCAGCGATCGCGCGAATCGCTCAATATTGCCAGTGACAGGGTACAGGCTAAATACGGCTTTCCTTGTAGTCGGGCACTTGGTCAACTACGACAGATTGAGTCGATGGCGGCGCCTTATTTAGAGAAGTCGGATGAGCTGGTGACGGTGCTCGAATTTCAGGAGCGCTAGCTGAGCCACCCTTGCTTGGTTGCCTGGTAGATGGCTTGGGAGCGGGTGCGGACGCTGAGCTTGGTGAGCATGTTTTTGACGTGGAACTTTACGGTGCGATCGCTGATAAAAAGCTGTTTGGCAATTTCTTTGTCTCGTAATCCTTGCGTGAGTAGTTGCAGTACCTCTTGTTCTCTTGTCGATAGTGGTGAAAGTGTAGAAGTCGTGCTGTTGTGCTGAGGGAGTCGAATGTTGATAACTGTTTTGTTTTCACTCGTTTCGACTTTAAACTGTCCATTCAGCTGGTGTGCGACTTGTTCTATTGCAGCAAACTCTGATGTTCCCAATAGCGTTTCAGCGGGAGTAGTGTCCGATGGGTTCACAGATAACATGGCCTCTAACGTGACGCTGTCTGTTTTGTATACCAGCCGGCAATAGTGACAAGACTGTTTTGCCAACTGCTTTGCTAGCTGAATGAGTAGCTGGCTGGCTGCTGAAGAAAGCGGTTGTTCTGTGCCGAGCAAGCTGAGCTTTTGTGTGCCTAAGAGCTGTGCTAGCGTTTCCGACAGATTTTCTCCTCTGTGGGTTTCGTCTAGCTCGGATGCATTCAGTCTTTTCTCTGTTGAGGCTTGATCTTTGAGTGCCTGGTATTGGGTGGCTCCAGATAGCGCATTGGCGACTGCGGCGCTAAGAATTTGTAGCACTTCTAAAAACTCTGGTGCCATTGGCGTGATTGCTGTTTTCACCCAAACGCC
>JBCBDN010000428.1:0-2464 GCA_038529685.1 Cyanobacteria bacterium J06598_1
ACGCTGCTGACTATTTGGCTCGGCATGACCAAGCGGTGACTTGGGCGGTGGCGAACCGGGCGTTGATTGCTGAGCGCGTGCTCTCAGCGCTGCGCAGTGCAGGGCAAAACATTTTTGACTTAGCTCACAATACGGTGACGGCTCAAACGGTTGTAGGCAAAACCCACTGGCTGCATCGCAAAGGGGCTGCGCCTTCAGATCAGGGTGTTTTGGTGATTCCGGGCTCGCGGGGGACTTATAGCTATCTGGTGCGCTCTACGGGTGTGGTTGATGGCTTGGAGAATGCTTTTTCACTGGCTCATGGCGCAGGGCGCAAGTGGATACGTTCGCAGGTGAAGGCGCGGCTAGCGAAGTATCGGGTGGATGACTTTTTGAAGACGGATTTGGGCGGACGGGTGATTTGTGAGGATAAGGCGCTGATGTTTGAGGAGGCGCCGCAGGCTTATAAGAACATTGATGTGGTGATTCAAGACATGGTTGATGCCAGATTGATTACCGTATTGGCGCGTCTGCGGCCTGTGCTGACGTATAAAACGCGCAGGCGGCAACGGTGGAGTGAACTGACTGTGACGCCGAATAAGGGACAAAAGAGCAGACCCAAAAAAGGACTCAAGCAAGAGCCGAAGAGAGTATTGCAAAAGAGAGTATTGCAAAAGAGAGAGGAGGCGTGAAATAAGATGAAAAGAAAGCAGAAAGAGAAGTACAAGGCTAAAGCGCTGAAGCCTTCTGTGAAAAAGCATTTGCGATCGCTCAATATGAGCAGCGAATATGCCTATTTTGCCTGGTGTACGCGCAATCACTTTTTGCCTTCCTATGAGAAGAGTAAGCGAGAGATGGCAGCTGAGTGCAAGGCGCAAGCGCGTGAACAAAAGAGCCTTCAGTCGCAGGCGCGGCTGCACCATAACCCTGAGCAGTTTTTGCGAGATGCGTGCCTGACTCAGCTGGATTTGGAGCTTCTGCACCGTCCGGGGTGGCGGGAGATTGGAGATGCGATCGCCAACTCTAACCGTGATAAAAAGCAGCGACAGCAGCTACTAGCACTGCTGGTGGACCTACACCAGAAAACTAAGCTCGTGTTTGAAACAACAACATTGGAGGGGCAAAGCGTTTATTACATTCAGGCGCTGATTGTGTTGAATAACTACCGAAGTCAGTGGATACGGCAGCCAAAGGACTGGACGCCCAACACGCATAATATTCACGGTCAGTTTTCGTCTTTGCTTGAGCATTTGTTTGTGCAGTACGAACCGGTGCCTGCTTTTATGGATGCGGCGTGGCTACGGACTGATAAGTGTGCCAAAACCTATCGCCAATGGTACCTGCACCTAGCAGCTGGTCAGAATATGCGGCGTGTGGACGTAGGCGTAGCGTTCACGAAAAAAATGGCGCGCCATTTTGTGCAGGCGCCCAGTAATTACAGCATTGAAGCGGCTATTAACTGGGCCCATATTCACGCTCTCGGTGGCGATCGCCGTTTGGTAGAAGCGGTTAGCGCATCGCGAATAAAGACGAAGGGGGTCACGCACCCGTTTTGGGCTGCTGTTGTTCGCTTTTTTATTGAGCATCCGATGTTGGACCGGGTGCATGTCGCACCGATTGCGGATTATTTGCAGGCGCAGAAGTTTGCGGTGCGAGAATATGTGACAGGACCAGGCGTGCTAGAGAAAGTTTTACCCCCACAGCCGACGCTTTCTATGAGGGGTCGGACGCCGGATGCGCTGCTGAATCAGGTGGCGCGATGGCACGGCCGCTTGGCAAAGTCTTCGACTGCAGAAAATGTTTTCTTTAAGAAGTCGGGGATTCCTGAGTTTCGAAAGAAAGTAGGCGAAAAGAAGGAAGATGCTTGGCAGATCAGAGAGTTACTTTCTGGGGCGGCTTTGGTGTTGGAGAGCCGGAAAATGGGGCACTGTGTGTCTACTTATGCGGAGGCTTGCGCGTCGGGTCACTGCTCTATTTGGGCATTGGAGTATGTGACGCTGAAGGGGACGCAGAAGCGTCAGACAATTGAGGTGGACCGTAGCGGTATGATTGTGCAGTGTCGTGGCAAGCTCAATCGTTATCCTACGCGGGCAGAACTCTCGATTGTCAAGCAGTGGAGTCATGCTGCTGGGCTGTCACTTTCTGTTTATGTGGCTCGCTCGGTGGTGGAGTGATGAGGGGCCAGATGGCTTGGTGTGTCGGTGTGGTGGGAGAGGGCACTGTTAAGTTGACTGTGAGTTGCTGGATTTGGGAAGATGACTAATCCCTACTGTGGCCACTGCTTTCCTGCCGAAATCATCAGCTATTGCGTCTGGCTGTATTACACTTTCCCGTTAAGCTTGCGTGACATCGAGAAAAGGATGCTCTATCGAGGCATCACGGTCACCTACGAAGCGATCAGAGAGCGAATGCATAACGCCAAGGCGAGGCAAGGCCCTAACGTAGTGATGCCCCTTGGGCTATACGCACTTTGCTATGCGCTATG
>JBCBDN010000429.1:0-2458 GCA_038529685.1 Cyanobacteria bacterium J06598_1
ATCAGCAAGCTGGACCCCGGCAAATGAAAGTTCGTAATCATGCCATCTATCACCTGCCACTGATAGCCCGGATAGATAAATAAATTAGTCCTTCCGGTATAGGCTTTCAGTTCACCGCAGGCAGCAAAAGCGCCTTCCAAGGCCCTAGTCGAAGTCGTCCCTACCGTAATCACGCGACCACCGTTCGCTTTCGTTTGCCGGATTTTCTCGACCGTTTCTGCCGAGACTTCAATGCGCTCCTCGTGCATTTCATGGGTTTCAATATTGGTGACTTCCACCGGGCGAAAAGTCCCAATACCCACATGCAGAGTGACTTTGGCTGTTTGGACGCCTTTGGCTGCCAACTGTGCCAACAGTGTTTCAGTGAAATGAAGTCCGGCAGTAGGGGCCGCGATCGCACCCTTTCTCTCAGCAAACACCGTTTGATACTGTGCAGGCAAAGACTCAGACTCCGTAATGTAAGGCGGCAAAGGCACCTGTCCGAGCGTATGGATCAGCGAATCAATCGAACCTTCGCCGTTCGGCACCAGCTTAATAATTCGCCCACCTGTTGGCTCATCGCGCGCGGTCACAAGCCCTGTCATCAGAGGCGAAGCCACATCACCAAACAAAATTTCGGCCCTTGGTTGAATTCGTTTGCCCGGTCGTACTAGCGCCAGCCAGTGCTCGGCATCTATCGGTTCTATCAGCAGAACTTCTACAGCTGCCCCAGTCGACTTGTGACCTAGCAGCCTAGCTGGAATTACCTGAGTATTGTTCAGCACTAGCAAGTCGCCCGACAGTAACCAATCGCCCAAATTGTAAAAGTGGCTATGCCGATGGGTACTTTGACTATCGATGACTAAGAGCTTAGAGCTATCGCGAGGGGTCAGCGGATTTTGTGCAATCTGCGACGGTGGCAGCGTGTAATCGTAAGCACTGAGCTGGTGATCGAGCGTATGGTTGACTGGGTCATCAGTCATTTTATCAATCATAGATAGAGGCCTCGAACCGAAAATTAACCATCAGCAAATTGATGATTCATTGATGTAGAGAGTAAATGAGGGGAGTCCGTGGGCCATAATAAGAACGAAGCACTTCACAAAATGGATTTTATTCACCTGGGATTTAGTCACCAGGCAACGCAAGGGACTGTACCCGTCGGCAGCTAGCGTTGAGCGCTTTAATTCTTTTGAGTTTGCATCGGCTACTTGTTTTATTAAAAGTGGCCTCCCCGCTTTCATTCTTTTCTTGAGCTAACAGGTTTTTTGCCCTGTTTGCAACCCCAGAAAAGCCTCTAAGACTGTAGCACCCACCACCTAGACGATGGAATATCTCTACTACCTGGCCAATGCCAGCCTCACGCTACGTGTAGTTGAAAGATTGCTGTGCGTTACTGAGCTACCGCTCGAATTTATGACTGTTATTCATCAAATTGATGGCTGGGTCGTTAAGGTGAAGCTCCACGAGAGTGCAACTGAGCGATCGCAGCAAAACTTCCTCGCATTCCTCAACGAAATCGGCACGCCCTACGACCCTCGATTCCGTGTCAGGATGGCACTTTGGGGCTTAGAGATGGGTCAAAGCGCCGTCGATGTCATGCGCCGCTACCAAATCGCTGTGGTTTCCCACGGGAAGCCCGACCGCGTAGAGATTGAAGAATTTCGCCACCAGTTTGTCACAGGATTAGGCTACTGCCCTGAGACTCTGGCATAGCAATCAAATTAGCCAGAAAATCTTAGCAAAACGCGTCTCGCAGATAGGCCTGAAGATTCAAATGACGCTGAGTTCCAGGCACCTGCAAAGTGAGCCCGCTTTCAGGTGGCTGATCGTGGCAACTTACCAGCGCAATATCAAACCTGCAGGGCATGTCAGATAAATAAGGATGCCGTACCAAAAAATAACGAGCGGTCGTCCGCATCTTTTTTTGCTTGGCACGCGTCACGGCTAGCAATCCGTTGGCATCCCAATTCCCTTTACTGCGCGTTTTCACTTCAATAAAGGCCAGCACCTCAGTTCTTAGGGCGCCCGCACCACTTTGACCTTTCGCAATGATGTCAATTTCACCGAAGCGACTGTGCCAGCGCTGATGAATGACTTGGCAGTGCTTAGTCATCAACCACTGGCAAACTAGCTGCTCACCGTATTTGCCCAAATCTTGAGCAGAGCTGTTCGCATCTTGAGCAGGGGAGGTCGCCATCATCTACCGGGTTGAGGGAGTGATACAGCATACCCGTCAGTTTTGAGCGGATTTCTCTCGAAGAGCATCGTATTTAGCTAGTAACTTGTCCTTTACAAAATCACAGCTAAATTACAGTGCTAGTTACCGCCGCTCTATACCTAACGCTATTCGTCTGCCTCGGCCTATCTTCTTCAATCTTGTATATATTCAGCTCCGTTGACTAGGGCGATTTCTGCTCGCACAAACTCACGGCCCAAATAAGCAGCGTGGTCTAAGTATGTGATGGGGCAGGGGTTG
>JBCBDN010000430.1:0-2453 GCA_038529685.1 Cyanobacteria bacterium J06598_1
ATGTTAGAGGGCTTGATGTCTCGGTGAATAACCCTTTGAGAATGGACAAAGCTGACGACTGGCAGCAGATCGCGCAGCAGTTTGACCACGGCTCTTTGAGATAGGGGCCGACTGCCTGCTAGGATGTCGCGCAGCAGTTTGCCGACGACCATTTCCTGCACAAGATAAAAGGTGTGCTGGGCCTCAAAGTAGGCCAGCAGTCGAGGAATTTGGTCATGTTCTCCGAGCTTTCCGAGGGCAACGGCTTCTTCATCGAACAGTCTTCTGGCTAAATAGTGCGACTTGGGGTTGTCGCTGACGATTTTTAGCTGTTTGACCACGCAGATGGGCTGGCCGGGTCTGAGGGTGTCTTGAGCTCGGTAGGTTTCACCAAAGCCGCCTGCACCAATCACTTCTAGTATTCGATAGCGATCGCGCAATACCTTACCGACAATGTCAGTGCGGTTAACATCGAGCAAATCTTGAAAATCATCTTGCTGACTAATAATTTCTTGGACGACTGGAGAGGTTGCAAAACGGGCCAGTGCGGTGCGCAGACGCTTGCGCCTGAACTTATCGCCCGTGAAGCTAATGCCAAAATCCAACAGACCAAAGGTAGCGATCGCCACGATGGGTGTCCCCGTGATTAGAACGATATTGCCGACGACAAAAGCCAAGTAGCTAATCAATATCCATAGGCTCAGCCCGCCGCCTGCCACCATGGCCCGTCTGGAATGGCGCTGCGAGCGGTTAAGCAGCGCGGCAATAGAAAGCCCTAGTGCCAAGACCACCAGCGCATTTAACGCTGGCCGTTTAATTAGCTGCGTCGGTGAGATATCTTGCTCCAAAGTGGCGATCGCATTCGCTAATATCTCCACTCCTGCCATCTGATAGGGATACAGCAGACTTTGCGAAAAAGGCGCCTGGTGAAAATCCTGCCTAGCAGCGGCTGTAGATC
The DNA here is from genome assembly GCA_038529685.1 of Cyanobacteria bacterium J06598_1. Taxonomy (GTDB): domain Bacteria; phylum Cyanobacteriota; class Cyanobacteriia; order Phormidesmidales; family Phormidesmidaceae; genus Phormidesmis. The sequence goes on from JBCBDN010000430.1 coordinate 938, forward strand.
CCACGATGACAATTTTATCTTTGAAAACCTGGCCCGATTTAAGCTTGTTGTGCCAAGGGTCATCGTCCAGCACATACCAAAAAGGAATTTGACGGAAGGTGTTTCGAGGGCCGTGAAAGAAGATATTTTCTTGAGGCTCAGGCGCATAGGTTTCCCCTGCAGCTTCTAGTGTTGCTTGGGCAAAACTCAAGGGTGAGGAGTCAAACGCTTCGTCAATCACCGCAGAGGCTTCTCCCGGATTTCCGACGCTGGGTACAGCATCTCGGAGAAAGGTTTGTCCTAATCTATGAATCTTTTGGTTAGGTTCTATGTGAAAGTTAATGGAGCCAGTCCATACGCCGGTTTGCTGAAACTTATCTAGCGGTAGGAATGGCTGAAACAGCTCTCCAAGCTGAGGCGAAATATCGCTGCCGTATTCAGCTGCGAGCACAACGTTCTCGTTATATCGGCTCAGCACCTCTGCAAATGCCACGTCGTCAGCGGGTCCGTGGGCACTGTCTTCCGTAAATAAAATATCGAGCGATACCGATTTGGCACCTGCTGCCATGAGCCGCTCAATTACTTGCGCGTACGCCTCCCGTTTCCAAGGCCAAGAGGCGATGGGCTCTAGCACCTGATAGCGTTCAGGATTGTCGCGGTAGTGCTGCCCTTGCGAGAGCGACTCTTCATCAATGGCCAAAATAACGACATTCTCTGGGGCCGGGACAGGACCGCGCAGCTCAAAAAATAGGCTTTGAACCTGCCGTTCCCATAGGTTCACAATGCCAAGGTCCAAGCTGACTGCGCTAGCTGCGATCGCAGTACACACCGCAGAAATTGCAAATCGCCAGTGCTTGGCGATCAGCTGCTGTTGCCATGTCGCAAACTTGTCCTTTGTGGTCAGCGTTGCCGTTGCGTCAGTAGATCTTTCTTTTTTGTTTGACCGTTTGGGGGTTACGGGTGCTTTTTGGGGGCTCGGCATGGCGGCTCAATCTTCATTTGCTTTGAAATGACTGATAGTTATGTTGGCAGTTATGTTGGCAGTTAATGTTAGATAACCTATGCGTAGACAAAGTCGGTATCAAAACGCACGTTCTTTTTGGGAAAAAGACTATAATGATTTCATATTTACAAAAATAATTTATGCCTATTTCTAATCGTAATTCTTTGTCTACTGGTAGCGACTAAGCCTTAAAAAATAGTTTCTTAACCTTACTATTCTCTCACGGCTGCCTACTTTGGCACTGCTTTTTGTATTCCATTTTTCAGAGGGGAATTTTTTATATTGGGTCTCGAGAGAGAGCTGTTTTCGCTCGCCGAGCGAGCCTAGTCCCGAACGATTTTCCAGTGGATAGTTCAGCTCTTTAGGGCAAAAGTACGGAAGGGCAAAAGTACGGACCTGTATCAAGCGCTTGAGACTTTCTTTAATGGGAACGCTTGGGAAGTAACTTTTAACCTTCTTATTCAAACCGGTTCTGAACGCTGCTCATATTTACAGCTGCTGAGCGCCTAAGCAGCGTAATTTTAACTTTTATCT
>JBCBDN010000431.1:0-2402 GCA_038529685.1 Cyanobacteria bacterium J06598_1
TATCTCGCCAGGATTGCGGCATCGCTATAGTCAAACTCACTGGCAAAAAACCTTTGCTGATCGTCATAGAAGTCCATGCTTCGCCCTGGCGCATCATAAACAATCTCAGGCTCTCCGTCAGCGCGCTGAGCATCAACTAACAAGCCGTTTACAATCGCTACACCATCATCAGCTTCTAACTTATCGCCGATGCGAGCTTTAGCATCCGAAATCGACTCCCCCCAGTACCTTGCCAGGATTGCGGCATCATCATAGTCAAACTCACTATCAAAAAACCTGTTTTGATCTCGGTAGTATTCTTCGCTTTGCCCTGGCGCATCATGAAGGATTTCAGGATCGTCAGCTTTGTTGAAAGACGCGGATTCTGTAGCGACAGCGCTTACGTTGGGGATGGTACAGCCAGAGACAATCGCTGAAAGCGTCAGCACAGCAGAGAGTTGAATAGCTTTTGAGCGCGTCGTTGAATATCTCATAGACAGTGTCTGAAAAATGGAAAAGCGACTGCCCCATGCCATAAGGAACAATCACCCTAAGATTTCCCACACCATCAATACCAACGGACACAGCACAATCACCGAAGGCGATCGCACACTTAAAGACATCCAAACTAACGCCAAACTAACACCAGTAGAAGCCTCAGCGCTGACGCGAACGCCGCTTGCGAGCCACCTTCACCGTGTGCACACCCACAGCCCTCGCCGATAGGTACAAGTGCGTCAGCGTCGGAATCATGGCGCTAAAGCCCATAATGACGCCAAAATAAATATTTTTAATATTGTCTCGGCCCAACGGATCGCGCAGAGCGGCCGTTGCCCGCGACTCATACTTAATCGAGCTTTGCGCTAGCGACACCGTATCTGCCGAGGGCGTCATGTGCACCAGTAATTGGCTCACCAGCCAGCCGGAAACGGAGAACACCATTAGGACCCAGCCTGTCGCTGCGATCGCAATCAGCACATCCACACTCAAATACGACACATAGTGAGCCAGCGTCTTAGTATTTAGCGCCCGCCGGGCAATCCACACCGTAATAAAAAACGAAAGACTATCAAAAATAGCCCCTAAAAACCCAACCGGAAACTGCATCAGCAAATACTCAAGCCGCTCCGCCCCCGCAAACTCTTCTGGGTGCGTGGTGAGAATGGCCAGCCAGTAGCAAGCTATGTTGAGAAACACGCAGAAGATAAAAATCTTTGGGAAAAAGGACCGTAGCGAACCCCGCTTACGGTCATAAAAATCCAGCAGCTTACTCAAAGACTGCCGCCAGATGGCCATCACTGGGCTAATACTTTGTTGCGTGGTACTCACCGTTTTTCCCAAGTCTCTAACATTACATGCGCTCTAATACATCAATGCCCAAAAGGGACAGGCCTAGCTTCAAAGTCCGTGCTGTGAGATCGCACAGCACCAGCCTCGACGTGCGCTGCGGCTCTTCAGCTTGCAGCACCGAGCACTTGTCATAAAACTGATTGAACTTTTGACTCAGCTCAAACAGATACTGACACAGACGATTGGGCAGCAGTTCAGTTTCCACTTCATCAAGCACTTCATCGAGCTGCAAAATATGCTTGGCCAGCGTAAATTCACTCTCTTCAGTGAGCTTTACGGATGCCGTGAGCGCAGACAAGTCCACATTCCCCTTACGGCTAATGCCTTGCACTCGCACATAGGCATACATCATGTAAGGGGCCGTGTTGCCTTGCAACGCTAGCATCTTCTTATAGCTAAAGGTGTAATTGCTGATGCGGTTTTGGCTCAGGTCCGCATATTTAACTGCACCAATGCCGACTTTTTCTGCCACGTTTTGAATAAACTCATCAGATTCAGTTCGCTCCTCTTCGGCTAGGCGCTTTTCGATATCGGCTCGGGTGCGTGCGATCGCCTCATCAAGCAGCTCTTGCAACGGCACCGCCTCACCCGAGCGAGACTTCAGCCGCTTACCGTCTTCTCCCTGCACGAGGCCAAAGGGCGCGTAGCTCAGCTCCACAGTCTCCGGCACCCAATCGGCCCGCCGCGCCACCTGAAACACCTGGGCAAAGTGGTTCGACTGTCCCGCATCCGTGGTGTACACAATCCGGTCTACCTTGTCTTCATTAATGCGATAGCGAATCGCGGCCAAATCTGTTGTTGCATAGTTGTAGCCACCATTCGACTTTTGAACAATCATCGGCAGCGGGTCACCGTCCTTGTTGGTAAAACCTTCAAGAAACACACACTGCGCGCCGTCATCTTCCACCAACAATCCAGCCTTGTCCAAATCTTTTACAACATCTGCCAAATACGGATTATAAAAAGACTCTCCGCGATCAACAATATCCGGCGAGATATTCAACAGATCGTAAATCTTCCGATAGGAGCGTTTTGAAAGCTGACACACCCGCTCCCACGCTTCTAACACGTCC
>JBCBDN010000432.1:0-2385 GCA_038529685.1 Cyanobacteria bacterium J06598_1
CGGACAGGAGATTATGCACTCCACCCATCAGTTTTTCCTCACGGAGCGCAGCCTATACGTGCTAGTGCTCATCGGTCGCCAAGGCCACGAAGATGCTGACGCTGAATACTGGCTCGAACTCATCCAAAGCTTTGGCGATAACTCTCCTGTGATTGTGGTGCTCAACAAAATGAAAGAACACCCCTTTGATGTAAACCGCAGAGCCCTCCAAGAGAAATTTAAAAACATTAAAGCCTTTATTCAAACTGACTGCGAAACCAAGCAGGGTATTGAAACCCTCAACGCAGAAATAAAACAACAAACCGATCAGCTTGCAGATCTTAGAGCCCCCTTCCCTGGCAGCTGGGTAAAAATCAAAGACGAGCTAGCCGACATGAAAGCCGATTACATCTCCTTTGAAAAATATCGAGAGATTTGTCAGCAAGACGGCGAAGAAGACACCACCGCCCAAGATTCCCTGGCCGTGCACCTCCACAACCTCGGCATCGCCCTAAACTATAAAGACGACCCTCGACTGCGCGACACCCACGTACTAAACCCTCGCTGGGTCACCAGCGGCATTTACACTCTCTTAAACGACCCCATCCTCACCGCAGCCAAAGGCGAACTCACCGCAAACTGCCTCAGCCGAGCCCTCGACACCACCCAATATCCCCCACAGCGCCACGGCTTCCTGCTAGATCTTATGCGCAAGTTCGAGCTATGTCTCCGCTTTGAAGAAGATGAAAACCGCTACCTCATCCCTGACCTCCTCGATAAACAACAACCCTCCGAAGCCTCAGCCTTCACTCTCGCAGAGTGCCTAAATTTCCGCTACGAATACCCCATCCTGCCCGAGGGCCTGCTCCCTCGGTTCATCGTGCGCACCCATGTGCTGAGCAGCCAACAAGTCCGCTGGCGCACAGGCGTTATCCTCACCTTTGAAGGCAATCGCGCCCTCGTCAAAGCCGATCCACAAGACCGCTACGTCACCATCAGCGTAGAAGGCCCTGCCGCCAGCCGCCGCCGCTTGCTTGCCGTCATCCGCTCAGACTTTGATCGCATCCACAGCAGCTTTAAGTTCAAGCCTAAGGAGCTGGTGCCTGTCCCTGGCCATCCCACCGTCACCGTCAGCTATAAGGAGTTGCTTGCAAGAGAAAAACAAAATCGAAAATCGTTTGAAGTATTCTTAGGCGATGACACCTTGCTAGAACTCAACGTTCAAGATCTGCTCAATGGCGTAGATCTTGAAGGCAGTCGGCAGCAGCGAACAGCGGGCATGGAAAGACGAACAGACGCGCTGCGCCTCTTTTACAGCTACTCTCACAGAGACGAAGGACTGCGCGATCAGCTCGATACGCACCTGAAAATTTTAGAGCGGCAGGGCCTCATTCAAAGCTGGCACGATCGCCGCATTCTAGGCGGTGAAGACTGGGCGAAGGAAATTGACACTAACCTACAGCAAGCCGATATTGTTCTTCTTCTTATCAGCGCAGACTTTATTGCCTCTGACTACTGCTACAACATTGAAATGGAGCAGGCCATGGAACGGCATCACGCAGGCAAAGCCAAGGTCATTCCCGTTTTGATCAGGGCCGCAGACTTTAGTGGAACGCCCTTTAAGGACTTGCAAGGGTTTCCGACCGATATGAAAGCGGTGACGCAGTGGAGCGATCGCGATTCCGCCTGGCTCAATGTAGAAACTGGCATCAAAAACGCCATAGACGCCATCAAAACAAAGCGGGCATGAGGAGGTCGGCATGAGCAAGAAGCTAATCAAAGACGACGAATACAGAGCCTTCATTCAAGACATCAAGCAGCGAATTCAGTCTGCACAGATCAAAGCAGCCATTTCCCTCAACCAAGAACTCCTACACCTGTACTGGGACTTAGCGAGCCGTATCGTAGCGAAGCAGAAAACAGCCTCTTGGGGCGATGGTTTCCTCTCACAAATGAGTAAGGATTTAAAGGCTGAATTCCCGGGCATGAAGGGCTTTTCGGTCAGTAATCTGAAATACATGCGACAGTGGTTTAAGTTTTGGTCGGTTGAACCAGCAATTAGTCAACAGCTTGTTGACCAAATTCCTTGGGGCCATAATTTAGTCATTATCGGCAAAATTAAGAACGTTGAAGAAGCCGTTTTTTACGTGCAAAAGACGATTCAAAACAACTGGTCACGCGCAGTACTCACTCATCAGATTGAAGGCCAGCTCTACCAGCGCGAAGGGAAAGCAATCACAACCTTCGAAGCGACCTTACCCAAGCCGCAATCCGACCTCGCTCAGCAAACCGTTAAAAGTCCCTACAGTTTTGACTTTTTGATGCTGCGCGAAAAGCATGATGAGAGTGAACTAGAAACCGCACTCACTGAAAATATCACCAGCTTCTTATTGGAACTAGGCGCAG
>JBCBDN010000433.1:0-2378 GCA_038529685.1 Cyanobacteria bacterium J06598_1
AGTTCATAAGCCTTTATAAGGGAAATAAAGCAGAGGGTTGGCGGGTTGCATACTGGTTGAAGACCCCCCCCCTTTCGGTTCCCCTTAGCAAGGGGGGCCTGTTCCCTAAAATTGTTCAATTTATTTTTCGTTAGCCCCGATATTTTCTCTTCTAATGCCCACGCTGCTCACCAACAAAACGCCAGAAGCTTTTCCACTCATGGCCGTAGTTGGCCAAGACTCCATTAAGTTTGCCTTGTTGCTCTCTGCGGTAGATCCCGGCCTAGGTGGTGTTGTGATTGCCGGTCGGCGTGGCACGGCAAAGTCTGTGTTGGCGCGGGCGCTTTATCAACTGCTGCCGCCGATTGAGATCATTGAAGACTCTTGTAATAGCGATCCGACTGATCCTGCTGCGTGGGATGACGAAACGGCGAACCGTTTCGATGCAGATACCCCGATTGAAGAGATTCCTGCCAAGGTCATCAAAGCTCCCTTTATCCAGATTCCGCTGGGTGTGACTGAAGACCGGCTGTTGGGCTCAGTGGATGTGGCCAAATCAATTCGATCGGGAGAGAGTATTTTTCAACCTGGGCTGTTAGCAGAAGCGCATCGGGGCGTGCTGTATATCGATGAGATTAATCTGCTTGACGATCAAATCAGCAATCTGTTGTTGACTACCCTCACCGAAGGACGCAACAAGATTGAGCGAGAGGGCATTAGCTTTCAGCACCCGTGCACGCCGCTGATGATTGCGACCTACAACCCAGAAGAAGGGAACTTGCGTGAGCATCTGTTAGATAGGATTGCGATCGCACTTTCCGCAGACGCCGAACTCACCCTCGAAGATCGCGTTGCCGCCGTAGAGCAAGTCAACCAGTTTGCCAACAATCCCACCGACTTCCTCGCTGGCTTTGAAGACGAAATCGACTCGCTCAAAACCCAAATCGTCCTTGCCCGCGAGTGGCTAAAAGACGTTCGCATCACCACCGACCAAATTAACTATCTTGTCACCGAAGCCCTCCGAGGCGGTGTGATGGGCCACCGAGCCGAACTGTTTGCCGTACGCGTGGCCAAAGCCTGCGCTGCCCTCGATGGCCGCACCACCGTCACTGCCGACGACCTGCGCAACGCTGTTGAACTCGTGATTGTTCCACGCTCTAGCGCTATCCCACCGATGGACGATGAGCAACAGCCGCCCCCACCACCGCCCCCGCAAGATCAACAGCAAGACGATTCTGATCAGGACCAAGAAGACGAGTCGGAAGATAACGAAGACAATGACGAAGAGCAGGAAGAACAGCCTGAAACCCCGCCTTCGATTCCTGAAGAGTTTGTTTTCGATGCAGAAGGCGTCGTGATGGACCCTGCCTTGATGTCCTTTGCAGAAAGCACCAGTAAGCAAGGCTCCTCCGGCAAAAACACCGTCATCTTTTCCGATGAACGGGGCAGATACATCAAGCCCTTTATTCCACCCGGTCAGGCTCGCCGCATTGCGGTAGATGCCACCCTCCGCGCAGCGGCCCCCTATCAAAAATCTCGTCGTGAGCGCTACCCCGATCGCAAGGTGATTGTGGAGCAGGGTGATATTCGCGCTAAGCGACTGGCTCGCAAAGCCGGTTCACTCATTGTGTTTGTCGTCGATGCTTCAGGCTCAATGGCTCTCAACCGCATGCAAAACGCCAAAGGCGCGGTCCTAAGTCTCCTCACAGATGCCTATCAAAACCGCGATCAGGTGGCGCTGATTCCTTTTCGAGGCGAACAAGCCGAAGTGCTGCTACCGCCCACGCGCTCTATCACAGCGGCCAAGCGCCGATTGGAGACGATGGCCTGCGGGGGCGGCTCGCCCTTGGCGCACGGGTTAATGCAGGCAGTGCGCGTGGGTACCAATGCCCAAAAGTCTGGAGATGTGGGCAGTGTCGTGATTGTGGCGATTACGGATGGTCGTGGCAATGTGCCGCTAGCCCGGTCGCTAGGCGATGAGCCCGATGAAACAGAAGAGAAGCCTGACCTCAAGGCAGAACTGTTGGAAATTGCCGGCAGCATTCGCGCGACAGGTTACCAGATGCTGGTGATTGATACTGAGCGGAAGTTTGTTTCTACGGGGTTTGGTAAGGAGCTGGCGAAGACGGCCGGTGGAAAGTATTATCAGCTGCCTAAGGCGACTGACCAGGCGATCGCTTCTGCGGCCCGCACTGCCCTGTCTGATATGAAGTCTTAGGGGCGCCTGTCCTAAACTGACGTTGCGGCTGTATGGAAACAACCTCACATCCTCTACCGTTTCTTCCTAAGCGTTTTGCTTCAGAGCTCCGAAATCGATACCGCTGGCAAAATACATATTTTGCAACACTAGTTGAGCACCGAGATCGCTGACAGAGCCCCCTTTCTAAAACACATTCTAT
>JBCBDN010000434.1:0-2347 GCA_038529685.1 Cyanobacteria bacterium J06598_1
AGATCGCCCAGACGTTTCAGACGAAGACGGCGCATCGAGAGGAAAATGTGCGCGTTCCGGTGTCACGCGCAGGCTACTGTGAGGAGGCTTACTGGACGTATTCTCACAGCCCAATACTACTGGACGACGGCAGCCCAGTGGGTGTGTTTGCGGTTGTTTCGGAAGCGACTAAGCAGATTTTGAGCGAACGGCGACTTTCAATATTAACGGCGCTTTCTGCACAGAATAATGATTTATCGTTGATTGATGACATTTATCAAGCAACGCTGAAATGCTTTGCAGCGAACCAGGCAGACATTCCCTTTGCGGCACTCTACAAGCTTAATGAGGACAAGACGGCAGGGCTACTGCGTGGGGCTTCTCCAGATATGCTCAGCGGTTTGGCTTTTCCAGAAGAGATTAATCTGCGGCAAGATGACATTTGGTCTTTTGAATCAGTAATACGAACGAAGAATAGCTTTCTGATTAAAGATTTATCAGCGCAGCTCTCGCCAGAAGCAAGGGAGGCTTTGCCCACAGGCGTGTTTTCACTGCCGGTGACACAGGCAAAGGTTTTGCCAATATTGACACCGGGACGGAAGTCTTTGGCGGCGATATTGATCGTTGGGCTTAACCCAGCGATTACATTCGATACCCCTTACAGAAAGTTTTTGAGGGCGATCGCAGCCTATCTTTCTACAGCCGTTGCCGACAACAGCACTCAACAAACCGAAGCTGCACTCACAATTAGCAAAGGACGCCTGAGAAGCTTTGTAGAAGCCAACGTGGTCGGCATTTTGTTCGGTGACACTGAAGGGGGAGTCAGCGAAGCCAATGATGAGTTTTTGCGCATTGTGGGCTACACCCGAGAAGACCTCAGAAGCGGGCGACTACGCTGGATGGACATCACACCACCAGAATACTTACCGCTAGACGAGATCGGCATTGCTGAAGCCCAAGCAACCGGGGCTTGCACACCCTATGAAAAAGAATATATTCGCAAGGATGGCAGCCGTGTGCCGGTGCTGGTGGGCTATAACCTAGTCGGGAACGATCGCTCAGAATCGGTCGCGTTTATTTTAGATATCAGCCGTCGTAAACGAATAGAAAGAGAAAGAGAACAGCTGCTAAACAGTGAACACACAGCCCGAGAAGAAGCCGAGCGAGCAAACCAAATAAAAGACGAATTTTTGGCGGTTATTTCCCATGAGCTGCGATCGCCTATGAACCCTATTTTGGGCTGGACTCAACTGATGAGACAGGGTAAGTTAAGCCCCGAAAAGACAGCAGATGCGATAGAAGTGATTGAGCGTAACGCTAAACTTCAGGTTCAGCTGATTGGTGATTTGTTAGATATTTCGCGGATTTTGCGCGGAAAAATGAATTTGGCAGAAACCCCTGTTGAGCTAAAAGCAGTCGTTACTGCGGCCTTAGAGACCGTACGCTTAGCTGCTGAAAGTAAGCAAATTGAAGTCGTTTTAAACCTGTCGTCTTGCAGGGTATCTGGCGATGCGGGGCGCTTGCAGCAGGTAGTGTGGAATTTGCTCTCGAATGCGGTGAAATTCACCCCTGAACAGGGGCAAGTGCGAGTGACATTGCAGTCTATCGATAACATGGCTCAGCTGCAGGTGAGTGACACCGGTAAGGGCATCGCCACTGAGTTTTTGCCCTATGTGTTTGAGCGATTTCGACAGGCCGACTATTCAACAACGCGACAGTTTGGCGGGTTGGGACTGGGGCTAGCGATCGCACAGCAGCTAGTAGAACTGCATGGCGGCACTATCGCCGCCCAGAGCCTAGGCATCGATCAGGGCTCGACGTTTACGGTAACGATTCCAATGCTCACTCAGGCATTGCCTGCGGATGCTGAGGCAGAAGATACCAGTGCCGCTGGCAGTGTCTTCAGCACATTGAAGGTACTGGTGGTAGATGATGAGCCAGATTCACAGGAAATTGCTGCGTTTACGCTAGAAAGCGCAGGCGCTGAAGTAATCGTCGCTAGCTCTGGGGCAGAGGCGCTGAAGGCGATCACCCAAGTCGTTCCAGATCTGATAGTCAGCGATGTCGGTATGCCCGAAATGAGTGGCTATGAACTGATGTCACAGATTCGGTCACTATTGCCCGAGCAAGGTGGAGAAGTGCCTGCGATCGCACTCACCGCCTACGCTGGTGAACTGGATTTTAATCGAGCACTCGCTGCTGGGTTTCAGCGTCACCTAGCCAAACCGGTCGATCCCAATCGTCTGATTGAGATTGTCGAAGAGCTGAGCAAAACATTGAAAGGACAGACGTAGAAGGCCAAAGGCACCTGCTTTTCGCCCATTTTTTTAGGTACTCAGGTGTGACTTCGCTGATTTAGTGCTAATGA
>JBCBDN010000435.1:0-2347 GCA_038529685.1 Cyanobacteria bacterium J06598_1
TTCACCGCAGGTTGCAAAGGACCCCGTTCGGTCTGATGAAGGAAGTTCACTGACTTAACGACCATGCCTTCTTTGCCCGCATTTGTGAGACCCTTCCACCAGGCAACGCCTTCTGCGCAGCTATCTAGATACCAACAAAAAGCTCAGCTAGCCGAGAAATATACAGAGGCCTACCGCCGCTATTGCTGGCCAGTTACTGCGCTAACCGATCTAAAGCTGGCCCCTTTTCATATTTTGGCAACAGAAGGAGAAGTCCATACAGACCCAGCTGGTGCTAAAAGTCTCCCAGAAGTTTGTTTTTGTCAGGGCCTCGTTGACCCGAGAGAGCATCCCTGCTTCTAGCTCAAGGTCGTTGAAGAATCTTCTACCGGTGCGCGTGTAGCAGATACCAATGCCTTCGCCTTCAATGCCAAAACGCTGCTTTGCCGCAGCCTCATTGCGACATACGATGACGACAACACGGGAGCCCATATGCTTTTCTTCGCAGACCACTGTGTTAATACCCTGCTGGCGGTAGTACTCAAAGGCTTCTGTAGGGTGCTCTAGCAAGTCAGGATGCTTGGAGGTGGCGACCGGGGACATGGTAGGTGGCAGATAAATTAGCCACTTGGGGTTGGCGGCAAAGCGACTCATGACTTCGAGCGCGGCGATCGCATTCTCTTCTCGAATCGTAATTTTCTTATACAGCCGAGTAGAAATCAGCCGCTTCCCAATCACGTCTGCAATATCGAGTACATCATCTTGTACCTGCTGGGCACTCATGGCGTTACTTTGACAGCCGATTTCCCCGATTCGCGTATCGGGGGAATCGGCTGTCAAAGGCGTTGCGGGCTCTCGGTACACCTTCAGTGCCTTGACGCTCACCAGCTCTTTTTCGGGATATCGCAGCGCCGTCAGCTTGCCGCCATACACGCAGCCAGTATCAACATCAATGGTGTTGTTCAACCATTCCGGTGAAAATACAGGCGTGTGGCCGTACACCACCATCGCTTTGCCGCGATAGTCAGCTGCCCAGTTGTAGCGAATCCGCCGCCCAAATTCATCAGTCTCGCCCGTGGTTTCGCCATAGAGCGCAAAGTCTCTGACATAGGCAGAACCACGTCCCTGTAGCTCTTCTCTAAGCCCAGCATGCGCTACCACGAGCTTGCCTTCATCCAGCACATAGTGACTGATAAGAGACTTTAGAAAAGATTGAATCGCCTGCTTATCTTGTTCTTGGCGCGGTGCTTCAATGTTTTCAATTTCTGTGATGGTTTGGGCTATTCCGTAGCTCACTTTTATTTTGCGGCCATCGAGCCACCGCATGAGCTTGTTTTCGTGATTGCCCAAAATGCATTCGGCTGAACCAGTGCCGATCATGTTGTGAACTAGCTTGAGGGTGTCCAGGATGCGCGGTCCGCGATCGACTAAGTCACCCAAAAAGAGGGCGCGGCGGCCTTCAGGGTGGGTGTAGGTAGGGAAGTGCCAAAATGAGTCGGTGCTGCCAGTGGCGGCCTGTTGCTGATAGCCCAACTGTTTCAAAAGCTGTTCTACTTCGTCGCAGCAGCCGTGAACATCTCCAATAATGTCGAAGGGGCCGTGGTCTTGTTTGCGGTTGTTCCACAGCGGTTTGCGCTCTATGCGGGCCGCTCCAATTTCTTCGAGTGAGTTGAGGATGTAGCTGTAGCGGATGCCTTCTCGTCTGAGCCCTTTGAGTGACTTTTTTAGGCTGCGGGTGTGATTGCGCACAACATGGGAGCCAAACTGTCGGTCGGGCCTTTGTTGGTTGCGTTCGTGGCAGAGAGACTCGGGGAGGTTGAGGGCGATCGCAGCTACAAAAAAGTGATACTTCTTTGCCAGCTCTATCAGCGGTCTTCGAGCCTCTTTCTGTACGTTTGTGGCATCTACCACAGTCAAAAGACCAGCAGCTAAGCGCTTCTCTAAAATGTAGTGCAGCGCTTCGAAGGCATCTTTTGTCGCTGACTGACTATTTTCATCGTTAGAAACCAGCCCTCGGAAAAAATCAGAAGACAGGATTTCAGTTTCTAGAAAGTGCTTGCGCGCAAAGGTGGATTTGCCTGAGCCAGACGCGCCCATCAAAATGACTAAGGAGAGATCGGGAAATGAAATATTCATGGGTTGTCACGCCTTTCTGTTTTTTAGCCTGCGTTGTTCTTTTGAGAATTGACTATTTGCTTGCTTACTTGCTTGAAAAGACCCATTTGGGTGGGCGAGCCGACTTCTGGGTCGTCATAGCCGATGCCTTGGAAGGTGACGGTGTAGTGAAAGCGATCGCACACCTTTTTGGCCCAAGTCTCAAACTCTTGCCTGCTCCATTCAAACCGATGGTCTTTATGGCGCAGTTTCC
>JBCBDN010000436.1:0-2336 GCA_038529685.1 Cyanobacteria bacterium J06598_1
CATTCGACATGTCTCTCCAGGGGCCACCGGGGGCGATGGTACTGCCGCCTCACCGGTTGGCACCGTTGCCGCAGCGACGGCCCTAGCCAACAGTGGTGACATTATTTATGTACAAGAAGGTAATGCGGGCCCTGGTGGGTTCACAATCCCCGATGGTGTCCAAGTCCGCTCGACGGGCCCTGTTCAAAGGGTTGCTACCCAGTATGGGAATGTTCAGCTACCGGGCTCCGGCACGGGTACCTTACCGGTGATTGATAATGCGGGTGTTACCCTCGGCAACAACACAGTGCTTTCAGGGTTTGAAGTTTCTAATGCGACTGGGGATGCGATCGCCGGTACCGACATTGAAAACGTCACCATTCAAGACAACCGCACGGTGGCATCACTCGGCGCAGGCATCAAACTTGAGAACGTCAGCGGCCTCGTCGTCATTGAAAATAACCAGCTAGACAGCAGCCTCCTAGACACGGGCGTCTTTATCGACACCAACAACAGCATTGCCCAGGATCTGACTATCACCAACAACACAGTCAGCGGTAATGCAGAGCAAGGGATTCTCATTAACACCAGCGGTATGGCGCAAGTAACCGCCAATATTCGTAACAACACCCTAACCGGCAATAATCCTGGGAAAGCGGGTATAGAAGTAGAAAATGACACCACAGATCCAGGCTCAGTTTGCCTGAACTTGAATGGCAACACGAGCGATACGAACTACACCCTTACGCTCTTCCCCGACAGCCAGTTTCAAGTCGTAGACTTAGCCAATGTTGATCAAAACAATACTGGCAACGTCATTCGCGTGAATGCCAGCGGCACTCGTGACTTTGTCGACACAGCTGCCTGCGCTCAATGAATACTAACTGAATAACTTGCCGATCTCTGTCCAGTTGCCCTGCGCTGCGAGCAGGCAAAGCCTACGCTAAATAAACCAAAGGCACAAATTGTCCATATTTCCAAAGATGGAGTTTTGTTGAGTTTCCTTGAGATAGCCCAGGGTTATTTAATACGGTAGAAGAGAGCCCAGTGCTCACTTACCGTATTAAATAGATTCTTCTAAAACAGATTCCTTAGGAAGCCGCATGAACATTGCCGTCGTTGGGCTCAGTCATCAGACTGCGCCGGTTGAAGTCCGAGAAAAGCTGAGCATTCCCTCTGCCCAAGTCGCTGATGCGATCGCACACCTAAGCAGTTCGCCCACCATTGCAGAAGTTTCTATCCTGAGCACCTGCAACCGCCTCGAAATTCACATCGTTTCTAACGAAATTGAAACCGGCGTTCGCGATGTAATGCGCTTTTTGAGCGACCACAGCGGCATTGACCCCAACGAACTGCGCCCCCACCTGTTCATTTTGCTTCAGCAAGACGCAGTGATGCACCTCATGCGCGTCGCGGGCGGCCTCGACAGCCTGGTACTGGGCGAAGGCCAAATTCTCTCTCAGGTGAAGCACGCCTTGAGCCTCGCGCAGCAGCACAAAGGCGTTGGCCGCATCCTCAACCGATTGCTCAAAGACTCCATCAAAGCCGGTAAGCGGGTTCGCACCGAAACCAACCTAGGCACAGGCGCTGTTTCTATTAGCTCAGCAGCTGCCGAACTAGCGCTGATGAAGGTAGAGAGCTTTGACGGCTGCCACATCGCCATCTTGGGCGCTGGAAAAATGGCCCGCCTGCTGGTACAGCACCTAATCTCTAAGCGCGCCAACAAAATTACGCTGCTCAACCGCACCATCGATAGAGCAGATAAGCTAGCAGCTCAGTTTGGCGATGTAGATATCACCACCGGCACCCTAGACGGCATGCTAGATGCGGTGGTTGCCGCTGATGTAGTCTTTACCTGCACCTCAGCAGTCGAGCCAATTTTGCATCGGGAAAACCTGGAGCCCGTGTGTAATGGCTCTCAAATTATGGTGTTTGATATTGCGGTGCCGCGAAATGTGCACAGCAACATCAGCGAAATCGATGCGGTGTTTGCCTTTAATGTGGATGACCTAAAAGCCGTCGTAGCTCAGAACCAGGAGAGCCGCCGGCAGATGGCGATGGAGGCTGAGGCACTGCTAGATGAGGAAGTTGAAGGGTTTATGGATTGGTTGCGATCGCTCGACACCGTCCCCACCATCAGCAGCCTGCGCAGCAAAGTAGAAACCATCCGCGAGCAAGAGCTAGAAAAAGCCATGTCTCGCCTGGGCTCAGAATTTTCTGAAAAGCATCGCGGCGTGGTAGAAGCGCTCACTCGTGGCATTGTGAACAAAATCTTACACGACCCCATGACGCAGCTGCGCGCACAGCGAGACATGGACGCTAGGGATAGAGCGATGGAAACCTTGCAGGTGCTCTTT
>JBCBDN010000437.1:0-2327 GCA_038529685.1 Cyanobacteria bacterium J06598_1
TCCAATAGGTCGGGTAACACTTCGCTGTCATGAAAGTCGTTCGTGGTGACGACTGCGGCAAGGATCTCACCGGTTGACTCGTCTACGCCCAGATGTAGCTTTCGCCACGTCCGACGCTTGCTAACACCATGTTGGCGAGTCTTCCACTCTCCTTCTCCATACACCTTCACGCCAGTTGAATCGACCACTAAATGCACCGACCCTGACGTGGGTACCACCGGCAGCGTAACGCGCAGCTTGCCCTTTCGCCTCGATACCGTACTGTGCTCGGGTATAGGCAGGCCCACCGCCATCAAATCAAAGAGCGAGGCAATAAACCCTTCGGTTTGGCGACCGGCTAAACCATAGACACTTTTAATCGTCTCAAACGTTGCAATAGCCAGATCTTGGTAGGTTGGCGATGCGCCACGGCTACCGGTCAGATTCGGTTCTAGCCAACCGTCAATGACATCATCTGAGAGCCAGAACGTCACACTTCCGCGTTGTTTCAGCCCAGCGTTATACTCAGACCAGTTGCGGATTCGGTAGCTCATGGACCATCGGTTTTTGGTGGTACTTAAACCTTAGTCCACTATCGAATCCGTGACCCTTTCATGCAACAAGGCCGTTGCAGATAGCGAATCTGGATCACCTAGGCCTAGTGGCCGGAATTGTAGACGAGTTGGGCCTAGTGGAGCTGACCAATGAGCAGTTGGGCGAGCACAAGCTGGAACATGTGAGTGCAGGTCAAGTGGTCAAAGCATTGGTATTGAACGCTTTGGGTTTTATCAGCGCGCCACTGTATCTCTTCAGTGAGTTCTTCGAGAGCAAGCCGGTTGAGCACCTGCTGGGCGAGGGTGTATTCGCCGAGCATTTGAACGATGACCGTTTGGGTCGCGTGCTAGACCAGCTCTACGAGGCGGGCACGAGCAGCTTCTTTTTACGTGCGGCGATGCAGGCGGTGGCGCGGTTTGGGGTGGGTGTCAGCCAGGTGCATCTGGACTCCAGTTCGTTTTCGCTGCAAGGAGATTACGAGCACAAGGGGTGTGAAGCAGGTGACTTAGACCAGCGACCTATCGAGATTGTTCGCGGCTATTCGAGGGACCAGCGGCCTGACCTGAAGCAGTTTGTGGTGAATCTAATGTGCAGTGCCGATGGCGGTGTGCCGCTGTGGCTGAAGGTGTCGAGTGGCAACCAGAGTGATGCGCAACAGTTTGCCAAGCTGATGGGTGAGTTTGCCGATAGCTGGCAAATGGACAGTGTTTTTGTCATTGATGCGGCCTTTTACAGCGAGCCAAACCTTCAGCAGGTCAGTTCGCTCAACTGGATCTCACGGGTGCCCCAAACGTTGAGTGATGCTCAGGCACTGGTGCAACAGGATACCGCTGAACTCACCCCAGTTGCCTGCACGAACCAAGACTATCGGATGTGGGAGACCACGGCTGAGTATGGCGGGGTGAAGCAGCGCTGGATTCTGATTGAGAGTCAGAGCCGTAAAGCGGACCAGTCGTTGTGGGAGCCGGAACTGAAGAAGTTAGAGAAGCGCTTAAACCGAGAGCTGAAACAGTTACAGCACCAAGTCTTTGCTTGCAAGCCCGATGCCCTCGAAGCGCTGATGCGCTTCCAAGACACCCTGGCCGTTCATGAGGTCAGCGAAGTGAGCGTTGAGACGGTCCGAGCCAAGCGTCCACCGGGCACCACTGCGAAGGACAAGTCTAAAAACAACACAACCGCCACGGGCTATCGCCTCAAGGTCAAACTCGAACGCCGACCGACCGCTAAAGAGACCTACCAAAACCAGCGCAGTCGCTTCATTCTGGCGACCAATCAGCTCAATGCAAAGCAGTGGCCTGCCGACAAGCTGCTGAAAGAGTACAAAGGTCAGCAGAAGACTGAGCGAGGGTTCCGTTTCCTCAAAGACCCCCTCTTCTTTGCCAGCAGCTTGTTTGTCAAGAAGCCGCAGCGCGTCGAAGCCCTTGCCCTCATCATGGCGCTGACCTTGATGGTCTACACCTTGGCCGAACGCAAGCTCCGGCAAACTCTAGCGACTCAGCAGCAGACCGTGCTGGACCAGAAAAAACAACCAACTGCTAAGCCCACCTTCCGATGGGTTGTCCAGAAGTTTCAGGGTATTCATCTGGTACAGGTTGACCAACTCAAGCAGATCTCCAATCTGACCGATGAGCGATCCAGAATCATTCGATTCTTAGGTCAGCACGTTGAGCCTTACTATGCACCTTCTTAATCCTTTGGCAACCTGCGGAATGTTGGTCCAATAGGTCGGGTAACACTTCGCTGTCATGAAAGTCGTTCGTGGTGACGACTGCGGCAAGGATCTCACCGGTTGA
>JBCBDN010000438.1:0-2324 GCA_038529685.1 Cyanobacteria bacterium J06598_1
GCGAATCAGTAATCTCTGAAATAAATATATGTTGATATGTAAAGTTGGCGTAAATTAGGCTTTTTCGCCGTTTTCAACACTGATATCTACCTGGCTCAATCGCAAGCTTGTCGCGATACACACTGTGCTGATAACAGTTTATTTTTTAATGAAATATTTGCTTCTCTTTTTAATCAGGGTGCGACCACTTGCGAAATGTTGCTGGAATCCTGATATGGCAAACGTCCTATAGGCAACTCGACAGAGGCTATAGACTCGTTTTCAAAACTAATGCGCCTAGGGTCAGGGCCTTTACTTAATCGTTCGGCGTAGGAAAAAGCACATAAGCTACGTATGCTTTTGGGTTGGGTGGGGTATACCTTGCAAAACATTACAAAAGTGCTGATCGCAACAACCGGTTTCTGCGACAGGCGTCTTAATAGAGCAGGGGTCATCTAAAGTCAGTAAAAATAGCTGTTTTATTAGGTATATTGCTCACTTTTTAAAGATTATTCTGATTTACGGACATTTATAAGCCCATACCTTTCATTTTCTCAACGGATAATCAACATTCGCTCTTTACCTGCCCTCTATGATCAGTCAATCCCCGTCTGAATTTTCTCCTGTCCAGCCCGCTTTTTCTCCGAATGTTGTTGCATCTTCTGCTTTGTCAACAGCAGAAGGTGTCTCCACCCGTCGTCCGAGCCATATAGCGTTTGTAGATGCGGGCCTTGCCGATGTAGACACTCTAATCGCAGGGTTAGAAGACACGCAGGTCGTGCTGATAGACGCTGGGGGTAATGGCATTGCGCAGATTACGACTACGCTATCTAACTACGAGAACCTGACCTCTGTTCAGATTTTCTCTCACGGTTCTGATGGCCTGCTGCAGCTAGGCGAGACGCTGTTGAGTAGCGCCAATGTAGATAGCTATGGCACCAGCCTTCAGCAGTGGTCGCGATCGCTGGCTGCCGAAGCCGACCTGATGATCTATGGTTGCAACGTGGCAGCAGGTGCGGATGGCCTTTCGTTAGTCCATCGGCTAGGTGAACTGACAGGCGCAGACGTAGCCGCCTCGAACGACCTAACGGGTGCAGGCGGTAACTGGCAGCTAGAAGTAGAGACCGGGACTATCGAGAGTGCAGTCGCGCTTGCTGCCTCTGTGCAGGCGCTATACGAAGGTGAGCTGGCGCTGCTGACAAACGGAGACTTTGAGCAAGGGCTTTCGGGCTGGCAAACGCTGAGAGGCAGCGGATCGATTACAACAGATGCAATCTCCGGTAGCAGTGCGCTTGAGATTGGCGGGACCAGCCGAGGGGTGAAGCAAACGCTTTCTGCAACGGGCGGGCAGACCTACACACTCACCGGGTCGGGTAAGACATCCTCAAGAGGCAATACGTCGATTGGTCTGACTTTTTACGATGCGAGCGGCAGTCGGTTAGCGGCGAGGGCTCGGAAGGTAAGAAGCCGTGATTGGGGCGAGTTTACGATTGAGAGAGAAGCCCCTGCTGGAACGCAGTCTGTACGGATTTGGGCGTACAAGGCAAACGATACGGGCAGCTTCTTTTTGGATAATTTAGCGTTGAACTCAGGGACGGTGGATCCGGTCGAGCCGCCTGCTGCTGGTAGTGAGCTGTTGAGTAACGCTGGTTTTGAGTCAGGGTTAAATCGATGGAAGAAGGTGAAGGGAACAGAGACAACTGTGGGGGGTGCGTTTGCCGGTAGTAAGGCGCTACGGCTGTCTACGGCAGGCAGCGGAGCCAGACAGGTGCTCTCTGCAGTGGGTGGCGAAACCTATAAGCTATCGGGCTATGGAAAGAAGTCTAGCGATGGGTATGTAGGCTTTGGCATCACGTTTTACAATGGCAATAGCCAGAAGATTAACAACAGTGGCGTCGGCCGTTCTGTTAGAAGTGCGGACTGGCAGCTGTACGAGGGCGAGGCAGTCGCGCCTGAGAATGCTCGGTTTGTGAGGTTTTGGACGTATAAGGCGAACGGCAACGGTGATGGTTTGCTTGATCAGCTGTCCCTCAAAACGGACAGTGGTTCTCCATCGCCGCCGCCTGAGCTGGGTCGAATCGGGTTGGACGACAGCACAATCAGCGCCAGTGAGGGCGACGGCAGCGTGACGGTAACGGTGAATCGCACCGGGTCAACCGCAGGCGTTGCAACGGTTGATTACAGTACTGTTGTGGGATCTGCAACCGCAGGCTCAGACTATCAGGCACGCTCAGGCACGCTAACCTTCGCCGATGGTGAAACTCAGCAGTCTGTAAATATCCTGCTCCTCAATGACAACACACCTGAAGAACAAGAAGTCTTTGGCTTTGCGATTGATAATGTCA
>JBCBDN010000439.1:0-2320 GCA_038529685.1 Cyanobacteria bacterium J06598_1
AATGAAGGCCAATATTATGCCTTTCCTAACAGCCGCTCCGGCAGCGGGTGAGAATACCATATTGGTGGGCCATGATGACATTTTTGAGGCTGCGACCGGTATCTATCCTGACCCTCAAGGTATTGCCTATGTGTTGACACCTGACGGCAGTGGCGGATTCACCCTCCAGGCGAATGTGCTAGCTGAAGAGTGGTCTCAGCTGTAGCATTGACTGCTTCCTCAGCTAGATCCTTTGCGTCGCAACGGGCCAAATGACTTGCGGTTCCCGAATGTATCCGGGAATCGCTCTATTGAGTGTTTTTTCAGTATTCTTTGCGTAAGTATCTCACTCCCCTCACACAAACTTGAGGTTCAAGATGGGGAATTGTACAAGTTCAGTTATGACCCGACTTCTGCGTTAGGACGGAATGACTGGACATCGGAAATGACCTCATCCGGCTCTTCAGATCAGTAGAATAAAGACATTGGAGTTTCCCTCGGTAATGGCGGCTCTTTGACTGTAGAGTTTAACGAAGCGCTGAGCTATGACGCTCTCTTTTCGTCTGTTCGCGTTACTGACACAGGAAACAACAAGTACAAAAACTTTAAGGCTGGCGTTGATGGCAGTCAACAATTTTAACAATCTTCTAAACTTAAAGGCTTGTTAAAGCTATCGAAACTGTACCCGGATTTTTTCAGTATTCAACTCATGACCAATCACAACTAGCTTGGTTTGCCGAAGCTCATCTGCTTGCCAATATCGATCATAAAAATGGTCAAACCGACTCCCTACACCATTGAGCACCAGCCGCATTGACTTACCCGGCACGGCCACAAAACCTTTGATTCGGTAAATCTCTTGTTCGCTAACCAGCTGGGTCAACTTCTGTATCAGCGCCTTTGGCTCAAATTCTTGAGCCAGCGTTAGCGGTATCGACGTAATGTCATCATCGTGCTCATGCTCTTCTTCATGGTCGTGATGGCTATGGCGACTATCCAAATTGTCTTCTACCGCTGCGCCAAAGCCCAACAGCACATCCGCGCTCACGTTTCCACTGTGGCAGGGCACTACCTTTACGCCGTCAGAAAGCTCATGGGTAAGCCAATTTTTCACTTGAGCTAGCTCATCGTCATTCACCCGATCAACTTTTGTTAGCAGTACCATATCGGCGCAACCCAGCTGATCTTCAAACAGCTCTTCAATTGGCGTCTCATGGTCTAACTCCTCGTCAGCTTCGCGCTGGGCTTCTAGCGCGGCTAAGTCCCCGACTAGTGCGCCGTTGGCCAGCGCTTCGCAGTCCACCACAGTGACGACGCCATCTACTGTGGCGCTGGTGCGAATCTCGGGCCAGCGAAAAGCTTGCACCAGTGGCTTCGGCAGTGCGAGACCGCTGGTTTCAATTACCACGCAGTCCAGCTCATTGCGCCGTTCTATTAGCGCCTGCATGGTGGGCAAAAACTCTTCTTGCACGGTGCAGCATAAGCAGCCGTTGGCCAGCTCCAGAATGTTGTTGTTGTTGGATGTGTTGTTGCCTGAGGGATTATTGGGGGCAGCGACAGTCTCTTCTTCATCACAAACTTGGCAATCACGCAGCAGTTCGCCATCGATGCCGACTTCACCAAACTCGTTCACAATCACGGCAATGCGTCGGCCCTGATTGTTTTGTAGTAAGTGGCGTACCAAGGTTGTTTTACCCGCGCCCAAAAAGCCCGTGACAACCGTTACAGGAAGTTTACTCATGGGTTACGCCAGTAGCCCTCCCAAGAAAGCTGCGCCTGCGCCCAGCACCATAAAGCCCGCATGACGAACAGAAATGAGTCCTGCTGTTTGGTTTTTGTTCACGCTGCGTTGCGCTAGCCAGTAAGCTGCGTAAACGATTACACCTTGGACCCCAACAAAGCCCAACAAATAAGCCGCTAGAGGTGTTGCCTCTGCGCCGACCACGGCTTCACCGTAGGCGTAGCCGTGAAACACACCTGCCAGTGCGGCCAAGAGCATGACTACCGGAGGATTTAGGCGATCGCGCACCACAGCCAACGCGCCAAACACCAGAACCGATAGCGAAATCACCAGCTCCGGTGCGGGCAAATTCAATCCAGCTAGGTGTAGTCCTGTTCCAGCCACTGTTGCCAGTACGAATGTCGCCGGTACGCGCCAGCCACCTGCTACGACCGTCGCCAGCAGTCCAGCGGCCACGACAAATGCCAAATGGTCCAACCCAATTACAGGGTGACCCATGCCTGAGAGCACCCCTTGGAGAATCGTTTGGGGCGCCGAGCCACCGAAGGGATGGTGTGCGATCGCAGGGGCTGCTACAAAAGTCGCGGCGAGCAGTCCAAA
>JBCBDN010000440.1:0-2301 GCA_038529685.1 Cyanobacteria bacterium J06598_1
ACGTCTTAGTGCATGAACTTTGCCATACCGTTCATATGAATCACTCCAAAAAATTCTGGGCACTAGTCGGTGAAAAGCAGCCCGACTACCAGTGGCGCCGCGATGCCATCAAAATGGCATGGCGCTACGTGCCTCGCTGGGTAGAAGCTAAGGACAACGGTTAAATGCATCCTCACAGCGGCTACCATTGGCGCGGTCCGAGTCTAGGCCAGGGACAAAAAGAGCGATTTTTTGAAGGCTGGTACTTGCGCCTCACCCTGCCTGAGGTGGCTCAAACATTTGCCTTCATGTATTCCATTGATGAC
Organism: Cyanobacteria bacterium J06598_1; assembly: GCA_038529685.1. Lineage (GTDB taxonomy): Bacteria > Cyanobacteriota > Cyanobacteriia > Phormidesmidales > Phormidesmidaceae > Phormidesmis. The sequence continues at coordinate 306 of JBCBDN010000440.1, forward strand.
CCGGCAGGCGGCAGCGACTACAGCGGTGGCGTCGCCCAAATATTGGGACCCGACGAAACCTACTGCTGCCGAACGTTCCCTGATGTCAATCAGTTTTGGGCTTGGCCTCATCAGCTGGGCTTTGGTCATCGTCGAAAAGCACACCACTTACCACACCCGCAATCTGCGGCTTCCCCCTGCTACCTACCGCCTGCCGATTTTATGAGTCAGGTCTCAGAAGGCTATCAGGTGAGCGCTACTCACCATCAAGGAAAATTGCGGCTGCCTTCAGGCGAGGTCACGGCTGAATGGAACTATGACATTGAGCCGCTGACTGGCTGGGGTGGAGATATAGGAACGGCTAATCAAAAAGCAACGGCTGGCTGGCTATCTTATCTGCCGGTATTTGAGCCGGGATGGCAGGTGCTGATGGCCCACGGTTTGGCGTCGGGCTCGGTGAAGTGGCAGGGGCAGCTGTATACCTTTGATAAAGCGCCAGCCTATGCCGAAAAAAACTGGGGCGGGGCGTTTCCGGCGAAATGGTTTTGGCTACAGTGCAATGCTTTTACCGATATGCCGGGGCTAAGTCTCACCGCAGCCGGGGGTGTGCGCGATGTGCTGACGTGGCAAGAAGACGTGGCGGTGATTGGTCTGCACTATAGGAGTGAGTTCTATGAATTTTTCTCAACCAAAACCCGGTTTTCTTGGACGGTGGATCCCTGGGGCTATTGGTACCTGAAGGCAAAAGACTATCGCTATTGCATAGAGATGACAGGGCGGGCGGTGGATGAGGGTGCCTGGGTGAGAGTGCCTACGTTAGAGGGAATGCAGTGGCTTTGTCGGGATACGACTCATGGAGAGTTGCAGGTGCGGTTGAGTGAGGTGGATAGCGATCGCACTATCCTCTTGGCCACCAGCCAGTTAGCCGGACTAGAAGTGGGTGGCGGACCTTGGCAAGAAACCTGGCAAGTTAACTCGTGATGGATCCGTCAGCTAAAATCGGTCAGCTAAAATCGGTCAGCTAAAATCGTGAGCCACACGACTTGAATCGTTGTATGGAACCAAACTAGAGTCGAGCTGGGAGCCTTATACAGCCGTTTTGATCGATGAATATGTTCCAAGCCACTCGACAAACGCTATAGTACTTTGAGTGATGGGTTGTGTGCGTTTGAGGGTCTTTTTCCGCAGGCGGCATCAACCATCATCTGGGGCTGTAGCTCAGATGGATAGAGCGGCCGCCTCCTAAGCGGCAGGCCATGCGTTCGAATCGCGTCAGCCCTGTTTTTTCAAGACCGAATGCGGTGCGCTTAAACCTCGCAAAATAAAAAATCCCTCAGGGCTAGTGTTAGTTCTGAGGGAAGGGTGTAGATGTCTCTATCAAATCTCTGTACTCAAATCTTTTAGCAGGCGACTTCTGCTGTCTGTTGTTCACTTTTGAGGCGTACCTTTATCCGACGCTCTCTTTTGCTAAATCTTTCGGTGTGCTTCGCTTCAGAAAGGGCTCTTAGCAGCTGACTTTGCAGTGTATTCCAAGTTTGGGGTGCGAGCTGTTTGGCTAGCTCAGAGAGTAGTGCTGCTTGATGATGCGCAGCTAAAGCAATCAGCGTAGGAACAATCTTAGAGAGAAATTCATTGCGACTGTTTTCTTCTTCTTCTATAGCATTGGTTATGCCAACGACCAGGGCCGGTAGAGGCATTTCCTTAAGGCTATGAATGGCGAGCTGCTTAGTCTCTTTTTGAAATTGTTTTTGAGCGTTAAATTTGTAAGAAATCGTTAACAGAGAAAAAACAGCGATACTGCCAAACTTAGGGAGCAGGTCAGCTAGCTGCCTGCGAGCAGATGTCGATTTGTGCGATCGCCCTTCAAGAAACCCATTTCAACAACATATACGAGCAAATAGAAACCTGGCAGTTTGAGCAGTTTTTTGGTCTGGCCTGTCATTTGTTTATCACCACAGAATCGACATCTGCTCGCAGGCAGCTAGCTGACCTGCTCCCTAAGTTTGGCAGTATCGCT
>JBCBDN010000441.1:0-2236 GCA_038529685.1 Cyanobacteria bacterium J06598_1
TCGTCCTGTTTGGAAGCGATCGCAATCCCCTCACCATCATTCACCCCAGCCAACATCGACTGCACCGCCCCATTCAAATTATCCGCCGCAAACAGCGCATAGCCACCCACCGACAACTCTCGCAGCATCTGAATTTGGTTCGAGGCTTCGGAGACGGGCAAGTTGAGTAGGCGAATGCCCGGAATAACCCGAGTAGAGTAAAAGCCAGACTCCACTACCCAGGGGGTAATCAGCTCTGAAAACTCTTGCATGTTGCGGGCATAGCTCATCAGCACAATCCAATCGACGAAGCCTTCGTCTGCCCATGTCTCCCAGTCTTGCTGGATGGCGTGATGACGGTAGCGAGTATCGTCAGCGAAAACGGCAGCTGAAATGGTGAGGTTGCGGCGACGACGGAGGCGAGCGGCGGCTTCAGAGACAAAGGAGGTAATTTGTTCAGCACGAAAGTCTGTCCACTGGTTCCACAGACGGGCGAGGCGAGGGTCGCCGCCGTTACGGGAAGGGATATTGAGCGGGTCTACACCGGTAAGGTTGTAGAACTGTTCGCGAGCGGCGGTGCCGTAGCCAAAAGTGCGGTTAGCCACGGCGTCTTGGAAGGGGTAGCGGACGTAGTCGAACTGGATGCCATCTACGTCGTAGCGGGTGGCGATTTCATCGAGTAGGTTAAATAGGTATTGACGAACTTCGGGATTAGCGGGGTCTAGGAAAGGTTTGGGCTTACCTGGAATAATGAGGTTGCCATGATTGTCGTAACCGGCCCATTCGGGGTGGGCGCTGAGGACGGGCCCCGGATAGCTTGCAGGCTGATTGACTAAACGATTGTGGGCTGTGTTGCCTACGGCAAATAGCCAGACCCAGGCGTGGACTTCAATGTCGTACACTTTGCCGAGGTCTACGGCGGCCTGAAGTGGATCCCAGTCTCGGGTAAGTGGGTTTTGTTCGGGCGCTACGTTGCTGGGGTAGATAGGGTAGCCCGCGTTGACGGTTTCGACAAAAACGGTGTTGATACCGGCGGCTCTGAAGCCTTCGAAGACTTGAGCGAGTCCTTCGGGCGATCGCGCGTCCACAATGGTCTCGCGGTCCAACCAAATAGAACGGACTTCTGATCGGGCTGTATTTCTTGCAATTTGCTGACTTTCAGAAACTGCGGTCCGAGGCATATCTGTTATCTGCTGTGTATAGCTTTGGGCGATCGCACCTTGAGCGACAGCAGTGCCTAGCGCACTTACGCCCATTGCGGCGGCGAGCAACCCACTATATATAGAGCGACGCCAGGAAGTAGGTCGACGAGAAGTCTGGCGAGCCGGAAGATGAGCGTCCATAGATACAAGGGATTCAGACATGCAGCCTGAGGCGGAAGAACGGATACGACTCCCTTTAAATGCCCGAGCTGACAATGAAGCTATCAAGCTGAGATGTTATATCCGCGAATACCGCAGCAAATGCAAAGTTGCTTAGTTCGCTAGCTACTCGCGATCGCAGGTGAAACTGCTACACTAATATGAACAAACGTTAAGCGTAGTCATCATGAGTTCACATAGTCCCCAGTCAAATCAGCGTGAAGCTAATAGCAGCTCGAATAACGGTTCGGACTCGTCTAGGACGGCTGTCGAAAATATTGTGATCATTGGCTCTGGGCCAGCAGGGTATACAGCGGCGATATACGCAGCGAGAGCTAACCTAAAGCCATTTATGTTTGAAGGGTATCAAGCCGGTGGGCTGCCGGGTGGGCAGCTGATGACCACGACGGAAGTGGAGAATTTTCCGGGGTTTCCAGATGGCATCACTGGGCCGCAGCTGATGGACAATATGAAGGCTCAGGCGGTGCGCTGGGGTGCTGAGCTGGTGACGGAAGATGTAATTGAGGCAGATTTTAGCCAGCGGCCTTTTGTGATTCGGTCGGACGAGCGGGAGGTGAAGGCGCACAGTGTGGTGATTGCAACTGGGGCTACAGCCAAGCGATTGGGGCTGCCGTCGGAGCAGCGGCTGTGGAGTAAGGGAATTTCGGCCTGTGCGATTTGCGATGGGGCGACGCCGCTATTCAAGATGGAGTCGCTGGCGGTGATTGGCGGCGGTGACTCGGCGGCGGAAGAGGCGGTGTATTTGACCAAGTATGGATCGCATGTAAATTTGCTGGTGCGCAGCGAGACGATGCGGGCAAGTAAGGCGATGCAGGATAGGGTACTCAGCAATCCTAAAATTACGGTGCATTGGAATAGTGAAGCGGTTGATGTAT
>JBCBDN010000442.1:0-2217 GCA_038529685.1 Cyanobacteria bacterium J06598_1
CCTAAGCCACTCGACAGACGCTACAGAAACAGCTCCATCCGCATAGCCACTCTCTTCGCCTATGGTTTCTTCTACTTCTCATTCGCATACGGTTGTTGGCATAGATCCGCTAGCTCAGCTGCCAGGATCGGTTGTTTTGCCGCCCGTCTCTTCTGAGTCATTCATCAGCCAGCGGCACGAAGTCAACCCTGCAATGGCGCTCAATTTACTGCAAGACATACAGTTAGTGGTCGTCGCTTGGAAAGATCAGCTACGCCAGCTCGTAGCCGCCTTACACAAGCTGCATGCCCAGGGGCCTATGGTAGACGGATGGCTAGAGTCTTCTGCCGACCGAGCACAGCCAAACATAGGGACTGAAGCAACACTCATGCGCCACGGTGACATGGACGCACTGATGCAATATGTCGAGACTTTAGATACTCGCTCAGCGTCCGCCAGCCAGCCACCTACACAACCTTCCTCAACACAAGAATCTTTAGAATCTACATCACAGGCAGCCACGCAGTATTGGGTGTGTCGGTTAGATGAAAGGGGCCATGTACACTCACAACCGTGTCCGTCAGAACAAATGGGCACAGTTAGCCTGGCGATCGCCCGTTACCAAAAGTACAAACAGCTGCTGGACCAAAAGCAAGTCATTGACGCCAAGCTACAGAGAGCCGTCGATCAGCTCACAGGCGTTAGAGCCACGCTCAACCACTAGCACGGTGCTAGTGGCAAATTGAACGGAAGCCGCAAGCTACGCAATCCTATTGTTCCGCCTGCCAACGCTTGATCGCTTGCTGCGTAGGCTCATAGGCCGTTGTTCCAGCAGGCACCAGTACAGCCGCTTGAATCGCTGCCTGACGGCGGCCCTGGGCGGCTCTCGCTTGAGCAATGCTAAAAATGCGATCGCTCCATTCATCGGACAGGCGCTGGGCAGTCTCATATTCAGGATGCTCAATAGACACTTCTGCGAGCTTTACGATGCCCTTTTGGTAGCTGCTCGCCTGGCCCGAACGAGGAATAGCCTGGGCCGCTTGAATAATACCCCGGCTTTGCTCGCGCTGCTGCCAGAAGACAATCCGCTCTTTAGCCTTTTGGTGTAGTTCTGCGTTGTCGTAAGGCATGACGTTGGCAGCAGCGATCGCACCAGACAAGTTACCGCTCGTGGCGCGGCCTTCTGCAATGTCCAAAATAATTTGGCTCCAACTGCGAATATCCTGCTGAGCTTCTTCGTAATAAGGCTCACCCGCTTTAATCAATCTTGCTTTGGCGATCGCATCCGTAAACTGAGAAGCCTGCGTCGGCTGAATGGACGTTCGCGCATCCGTCAACACAGACGCGTTGTACTGCTGAGCTTCAGCCGCACCGGCCCTAGCCTTTGTCAAAATAGAAGAAAATGCGCTATCTCGCTGGTCTTTAGGCACCTGCTGTAGCGTGATCAGCGCCTCAGAATACTGACGAGCAGACAAAGCGGTATTGGCTTCAGCCAGCAGTGCTTGGGTAGTGGCATCAGTCTGCACACCCGCAACATTTCCAGCGGCAGCAGGCGCTTCAGCCGAGTTAGCTTCAGGGGCCTCTTCTACGGTGGTTTCTGCGGTAGCAGATTCGTCGGTGGCAGATTCTTCTGTAGTGGCTGTAGGCGTAGCCTCTTCACCTTCGGAGGAACTAGAGTCTGACACATCACCGTCACTAGCATCTTCTTCCACAGCGATTGCTGACTCATCGACAGGTTCTACAGCTGGCGTAGCAACCGCAGTCGGATCGTCGATTTCACCGATACTGCTGTCTGCGTCACCACCTGGGCCTTCAGCAGGCTCATTGGAGGCGCCACCGCCTACCATCGCAATTTTTTCGCGGAATCCGAGCCAAGCTGTTCGCATAAAGGGCTGCTTCAGCAGCACTCCTAGCATCAACACCGCCAGCGCAGCTAGCCCCCAGTTTCTGAGGCGGGCGCCATTGATTTCTGAACGTGAGGCGTCGGTGCCAGTAGGCACAATAGAATTTTTGCCAGCTGGCACTATTGCGCTGCTGCTATCTCTGCGATCGTTCAAGGAACGACGTCTAGCGTTTCTTCGACCACCGGAGGCGCCTACACCGTTCCGCTCACCAGTATCGCTCTCTGCACCTGTGGAGGAATCAGCCTCAGCATTAGCGATCAAAGTACCGCCAGAGCCCGCTAAAACAGTTGATGAGTCTGAAGAACGTTGAGTGTCTGCGGCAGCTGCCGCGCCC
>JBCBDN010000443.1:0-2192 GCA_038529685.1 Cyanobacteria bacterium J06598_1
GTGCTGGCGTGAGTTGTTGTTGTAGAGGTGTGCCAAGAGACCTGATGAGATCGGTCGAGCGCGGCGATGGTCCCTAACATGGCCATCGGATTTTGCCCAGCAGTAGCCTCTTGCAGAATCGGCTGAAGCAACTGAGGATAGCGCTGCTCTAGCTCATCGGTCTTGGCTTTAGCCTCCCAGCGCACGTAGCTATAGTAGGCTTCTTGCAGGTAGGCAGCGGCAATTTTCTCTTTGCTGTGCACGCCGCTGCTGCGACCCCATTCTATATAAAACTTAGCGGCCAGTTCATTAGCGATCGCTTCTTCATGTATGTAGCCGTTGGCCTGCGCGCCCGCTATCGCGCGGTCGTATAATTCAAGGGCTGTGGCTGGCTGCTGCTGCACCCGCGCTATTTCAGCTGCGACCAAGTCCACCTTGTGCTGAAAGTTCTCGGGCGCATGGGCTGCCCACAAAGCCAGCCGCTCTTGGTGAATTTTGATCTCTGTCAAGTTAGCCGTCTGCTGTTCTGACGTAGCGCGATTGTAAAGGGCCAGCAACGCCAAAGACTTATAAAAAGGCAGCTGCGTTATGGGCAACAGACCGTAGCCAGCCGCTTCGTATTGAGCGATCGCATCTGCTTGCTCCAGCGCACCTTCGTAGTCTCCAAACAGATAGCTCAAAATCATTTTGGCGGTAGCAACAAAGAACAGTCCTGAGACAGAGTTAGTTGCTTTGAGCTTAGCCAGCTGCGTTTGTTCATCAAACCACTCGCCTACCAGCTGAGTAGGATTGTCGGTTTGACCGGTCAAATTATCGAGGAACTGGCCCCAAATCAAAATGCAGTCATGGGGAATGTCTTGTCGAACAGTTTTGGTGAGTTCGCTGTAGTACCGCTGCTTAGGTTGTATCGTCCTAAGCGGAACACCCATAATGCAAAGATTGTCGCAATAGTTCATTGCAGAATAGCAGGCAAATTCAATATCACCGGTTTCTAGCCCTGTTCGAACATTGTCTGCTAGCGCTTCTACACCTTTGTGAGCAGGTTCTTTCCAATTACGAATAAAGGCATGAAACAGCTGATTGACCTTGCAGGTGAGATCTGTCGTTTCGTACCGCTCTAAAGTACGGAGGGCCAGCTTACCAAAGCGATAGCCCAGCTCAATATCTTGAGCGGTGCCACACAGCTGCATGCCGTACAGAGCGTAGGCAAAAGCGCCAGGGACTGAATTGCCGTAGGTCGCTGAAAGCATCAGCATGGTTAACGTGACTTTGGGCAGTAGCTCAGGTTTGGAGATAAAGGCTGGTGCCCACAGCTTACTCAGCACACTCAGTGCTGCGATCGCCTGTGGATCGCTCGTCGTTGGTAAATGGTAAAGGCGCTCGATATCGAGATCGGGTAATATCGTCTCTTGAAAGGTGACATTGAGTAAGCTCAGTACTTCTAGCCCGGTCTCTAATGCTGACTGAGACTGGTTTTGGGCAATGAACAGCTGCATGCGAATTTCGTAGGCAAAAACGCGATCTAAAGTGGTGTTTGCTTGCTCAAGAATGACTGCAATCTGATGCGCTGCGCCGTCAAAATCACCGCTGAGGCAGCTAGCTTCAGCAAGCAAATTGTGAAGCTGTAGCGCTAGGACATAATCGAATTTCCAGGAATTGTTCTTGGGTGTGTCGAATTCTGTTGCATCTTGTGTCGCAGAAGTCTGTTCTGATAAAGCGCTTCCTAATGAAGCCTGCGAACTTTGTTCTAGCAGCTGAATTGCGATTTTCAGAAAACCTGCCGAGGCACTATAAGCTGCCGCACTTTTAGCCTTTTGTGCAGCGGTTAAATTGAGATTGCACAAGGTTTGGCGCTCTGCCAACTCATTTATCTGCGAGCTGCCCAAATTCATCTGACTGACAATGCTAAACAGGCTATCTTCCTGCTCAGCTACAGTCATATTCGCCAGCAGCGACCGACCAATTTTTAGGTGAGTGATTTGCTTTTCGCTCTCTGGAATCAGAGAGTAGGCAGCTTGCTGAACGCGATCATGCAAAAAACGATAGGTTGTATCAGTGGTATTCTCATCGGTAGAAAGACTTTCAGATGAGAGACTGGCAGCATCTTTCTTTTGTGGGTCTGCTGTGAACGGATCGGCAGTTGCCAAGGCACTGTGGAATGCCTTAAAAGCGGGGCTTATTTTACCGATTAATCAAGTTTATAAACTATTCCA
>JBCBDN010000444.1:0-2134 GCA_038529685.1 Cyanobacteria bacterium J06598_1
CCAAAGGGTTAGAGCCGCTTTTGGTAGAAGAACTAGAGCAGCTGGGCGGTAAATCAGTACGGCCCGGGTTTTGTGGGGCTTCGTTTAAGGGTGATTTGGCCCTGCTGTACAAGGTGAATTTGTGGGCACGGCTGCCTTTTAGGATTCTTTTGCAGCTCGATAAGTTTGAGTGTGCTACGGGTGATGAGCTATTTGCTGGCATACAGCGAATTGACTGGCGTCAATACCTGACGCCTGAGCAAACCTTAGCTGTCACCGCTACAGGGAAAACCGAGGAGCTAAACCACACCCATTTCACCTCCTTACAGGTGAAAAATGCAATTGTGCACCAGCAAACACAGCAGTTTGGCCAGCGATCGGATGTGGATACACACAATCCGGACCTGCGGATTAATGTGCACTTGCGCCATGACAAGGCCACCGTCAGCTTAGATAGTTCGGGCGATAGTCTGCATCGGCGGGGCTATCGGCCTGCGGTGGGCGCAGCACCTTTAAAGGAGTCGTTGGCTTCGGCGCTGATTACGATGACGGACTGGAAGCCGGGTATTCCTTTTTTCGATCCGCTATGTGGATCAGGGACGCTGCCCTTAGAAGCCGGGTTGCGATCGCTCAACATTGCACCTGGGCTCTTTCGTGAGCAGTTTGGCTTCGAAACCTGGCAAAACTATGACGATGACCTGTGGGAAAGCCTGATTGCAGAGGCAGAAGATTCACAAAAAAGTGAATTGGGCGCGTTTATTGGCGGCAGCGATCGCGATCCGAATGTGCTTATCCAAGCGGGCAGCAACGCTCGCGAGTGCGGCATCGAGCACCTCGTATCTCTTAAGCAGTGCGAACTCGCTGATGTCGTCGCACCCGCCGAAAGCGGCGTATTACTGTGCAACCCGCCCTATGGCGAGCGATTAGGAAAAGATGCTGACTTAGCCGCTTTTTATAAGCTGCTGGGCGACATCCTCAAACAACAGTTCAAAGGCTGGACAGCTTACGTGCTGAGCGGCAACAAAGAACTCTCTAGCAGCATTCGACTGAAGTCGGCGTCGCGATCGCCAGTGTACAACGGCGGGCTGCTGTGTCAGCTCATGAAGTACGAGCTGTATTAGCTCACGCGAATGGCACTTACACAGTCAGCATGTTGCTCAAATTAAACGGCTTCCAACTGAAATTGATTGCACTGTTGCTCATGTTCACTGAGCACGCCAGTCGATACTTCCATGAGCTTCTGCCAGACGGCGTAACGCTGGCGCTAACCTACGCGGGGCGAATAGTTGCGCCGGTCTTTATTTTCCTTGCCGTTGAAGCCTTCTTTAAAACAAGCAATCGTCGCCGCTACATCACACGGCTGTATACGTGGGCGCTGATTATGGCGGTCGGTAACTATATTGTTTATGAGGCGGTGTATCACACTATCAACACTCAGTATGCTGGCGTGTACGGCGACGGGTATAAACACAACGTCTTCTTAGCCATTGCAGTAGGTGTCAGTGTAATATCTGCTATTGAGCGAGGCCGTCATCAAATCGGCATCAAACGCTTGCAAAGCTATGGAATGGCTACAGTATTCTCATTTATTAGCTTATTTACGGAGTTCTCGTACATTGGGCTGGGGTGCTTCGCGATTTTTTATTTTTTCTACAAGTATAAGAATCTTCTAGATTTCGCCTACATCGCTTTCTGTGGGCTGCTACTGCTAGAGGGAATGAGCTATTACGGGCACTTCTGGACACACGGGTACCAGTGGATGATGGTTGCAGCACTACCGCTCTTCTTTACGTATGACGGCACACCCGGCACCTATCGACTCAAGTACCTTTTTTATCTTTTCTAACCTCTGCATATCTGGGTGCTCTACGCTGTAGACGCCTATGTTTCTGCTTACTGAGTCATAAAAATTAGCAGCAGAGACAGTGATTATTCCAACGCATTTTTCGCTGCTTCTTCTAAACGTTTTGCCTCTACAGCTTTGCGCTCGCTATGGCGATCGGTTAGCTCATCTACGTGCTCGCGCAACAACAGTGTGAATCGATAGAGCTCTTCCATGACGTCGATGACGCGATCACGATAAGCCGACTCTTTCATCGTGCCGTCGTCATTAAATTCCTGATAGGCCTTTGCCACCGAGGACTGGTTAGGAATG
>JBCBDN010000445.1:0-2102 GCA_038529685.1 Cyanobacteria bacterium J06598_1
CGGAGAATTCTGACTTTAGAACCACGCTGAACCATGAATACTAACCCTCTCAAAAAAATGTTAGATAAAAGCAAGCTTTGTGCAAGCTATTCGCTATTTAGCGTACTACTCAAACGCCGTTTTTTAGCTTTAGTTTTATTGGCTTCAATCTTGATAGAGCGTCTTTGGAGGCCTTTCCCCAAGGGCGCTTTTGTGATTTTGTTGTTGTGAGTTTTGAGAGCTTAAGGCTTCTTCGTTTATCTCTTATCTGTCTATGGTTCAGCGCGGTTCTAAAGTGAGGATTCTTCGTCCGGAGTCCTACTGGTACAAGGAAGTGGGCTCTGTTGCCTCAGTGGACCAAAGTGGGATCAAATACCCTGTTGTTGTGCGCTTTGATAAGGTGAATTACTCTGGGGTCAATACGAATAACTTTTCTGAGGCTGAGCTGATTGAAGTCGAAGCGCCCAGTGGCAAGGCTGCCAGTCGGAAAGCGGTCAGCCAGAACTCGACGACTAGTCAGCGATCTGGCAAAGGGGCCGCTACTGCGTCTACGGGGCGTCAGCCTGTTGCTTCTGGTCAGTCGCCTGCGGCGAAAAAGTCAGTGACAGCTGCGGGTGCTAAGTCGCCATCGCCTCGACCTGCGATCGCTCGATCTGCGATAGATAGAGCTGCGCTGGCGAAGAAGGCCGCGCCGAAAGCCAAGAGTAAGAAACAGTAAAACGATATCTAAGCGAGCTTAAGTGCCTGAGCTACCTGAAGTAGAAACCGTCCGTCGCGGCCTCAGCCGTGTCTCGCTCAATCAGCCAGTTCGAGGGGGAGATGTGCGCTTAGCGCGCAGCGTTGAATACCCTGAGCTGGCTGATGGTTTTTTAAAGCAGATTGACGGTGCTCAGCTAGTGGCTTGGCATCGTCGGGGAAAATATTTGCTGGGTGAGTTGCAACGCTCGGTCTCTACAGCGACAGCCGGCAAAGGCCTTCAGCCGGCAGGCTGGCTAGGCGTTCATTTGCGGATGACGGGGCAGTTGCTGTGGGTCTCTCAGGCTGATCCTGTTCAAACTCACTGCCGGGTGCGGCTGTTTTTTGATGGCGAAAGAGAGCTGAGGTATGTTGACCAGCGCACTTTTGGCCGGCTGTGGCTGGTGCCGCCTGAGCAGCCTGTTGAAAGTATTATGACAGGCTTGCAAAAGCTCGGCCCAGAACCGTTCTCTGAAGAGTTTTCGGTCGCTTACCTAGCAGCGTCGCTGAAGGGGCGGCAGCGACCGATTAAAAATGCCCTGCTCGATCAGCGGCTCGTGGCTGGCATTGGCAATATCTATGCCGATGAAGCGCTGTTTATGAGTGGGGTTCGGCCGAAGGTGGTGTGCGATCGCCTTGGCAAAAAACGAATTGCCCGTCTCCATGAGGCCGTCATCCAGGTTCTTACCACCAGTATTGAATCAGGTGGCACCACATTCAGCGATTTTCGCGATATCCATGGCACCAACGGTAACTACGGCGGCGTTGCCTGGGTGTATGGCCGAGAAGGTGAGCCCTGCCGAAAGTGCGAAACGTCAATCGTTCGTATTCAGCTAGCCGGACGCTCTGCCCATTACTGTCCGCGCTGTCAAAGATAGCGGTGATGCGCCAGTGGATGCGTAGGTGAGACGATACAATAAAGCCGCAGCTGTTATTAAATACTTACCCAGAGCTATGCCCGTAAAGAAAGGGGATTTCGTTCGCCTAGTCAAAGAAAAATTTGAAAATAGTGTAGAAGCAAAAGCTAGCGACACCCGTCTTTCTAGCTATGTATTCGACACCAAAGGCGAAATATTAGAAACCCGTGATGACTACGGTTTGGTGAAGTTTGGCCGGGTGCCAACGCCCAACGTTTGGCTCCGGCTAGACCAGCTAGAGAAGTTTGAATAGGACCTGACGCAAGCCAATAATCATGATTGTGCCTGCGCTTGCTTCATAAGTATTGTGTGGGTGCTGCGCTTGGGTTCTCCTGGCTGAGGATGGCGCTGTGTGTACGTGCCGTCAGATCTCATATTCCAGGCTTGACGATTATCTTCTAGGCAAATTTGCAATAGTTTGGTGAGCTTTGCCTGTAGGGAGGGCTCTTCAACAGGAACCAGGGCTTCTAC
>JBCBDN010000446.1:0-2101 GCA_038529685.1 Cyanobacteria bacterium J06598_1
GATTGGGTTGCCTGCTATCGGACTGCTAGTCGGGAGCTTTTACGGTACAGCGCTGGGCGTTACGGTAGTGGGTTTGCTGGCGCTGATGCTGCCCATCGGTACGGCGGTCAGTACGATTCCGCTGATTGCGGGCTGTATGGCGGCTTTGCTCGGCACCTGGATTGCACCTCAGCTGCGATCACGTGAAGAATTTGCTCTCCTGGGTGGCTTTGTTGGCCTCAGTCAGGCAGGCGTGCACCTGATTTTGACGCTGATGCGCTTTACGGTGGCTGCCCCGCTTTGGAAAACCGTTTTTGTAGATTCGGCTCTGCATGGCTTGTATGGGATTGCCTGGAGTGTCGTGGCGCTAGGGGTGAGCCCTTACCTAGAGCACGTTTTTGATGTGGTGACGCCGATTCGCTTAGCCGAGTTGGCCAACCCTAACCGGCCTTTGCTCAAGCGGCTGGCGGCTGAGGCACCAGGGACTTTTCAGCACACGATGTTTGTGGCAAATTTAGCGGAAGCGGCTGCTCGCGCGCTCGGGCGCAATGTGGAGCTGGTGCGAGCCGGAACGCTGTATCACGACATCGGTAAAATGCATTCTCCCCAAGGCTTCATTGAAAACCAGATGGGTGGTCCCAACATGCACGATACGCTGGATGATCCGTGGCAGAGTGCCAGCATTATCAAAAAGCATGTGACTCAGGGGTTAGTCATGGCCCGACAGTACCGCTTGCCTCTGGCGATTCAGGCGTTTATTCCTGAGCATCAGGGTGATATGAAAATTAGCTATTTTTATCAGCAGGCTAAGGAACGGCAGGAAAAGGAACCGTCTTTGGTGGTAAATATTGCAGACTTTAGCTATGACGGGCCGATTCCGCAGAGCCCTGAAACCGGCATTACGATGTTGGCAGATTCTTGCGAAGCGGCGCTGCGATCGCTCAAACCAGAAGCTTCGATGGATGAGGCTTATACGATGGTTAACAAAATCCTCAGGGCGCGCTGGCGCAGCCGACAGCTAATAGACAGCGGCCTGATTCGAGAAGACATGGATGTGATTGCCAGCGTGTTTATTCAGGTGTGGCAGCAGCACAATCACAAGCGAATCGAATATCCGAAAGACGCGCTGCTGGAGCAGGGCAGATGATTCATTTGAATCATCTAGAGGTCGCGTTTGGCGTGGATACGCCGTTAGAAAAGCGGGTGTTCAACGGCCTTTCTCTAACCATTGAGCCGGGTCAGTTTGTCACGGTGATTGGCAGTAACGGTGCGGGCAAATCGACCTTGCTGAATGTGCTCAGCGGTGAGGTCCGCCCAGGCAGTGGCCTAGTGAAGGGCCAGGTGACGATTGCAGGGCGCGATGTAACACCCTGGTCGGTGGCCCGTCGAGCTAAGCTGATTTCTCGCGTGTTTCAAAATCCGTTAGCGGGGTCTTGTGCAGCGCTGACCCTAGAAGAAAATATGGTACTGGCGCAGCGGCGATCGCAGCGCTTAGGCCTTCGACCCGCTTTGAATAGAGCCCTGCGTCAGGACTTTCGTGAACGGCTCGCTTTACTAGGGCTAGGTTTGGAAAATCGGCTGGGCGATCGCATGGGTCAGCTCTCGGGCGGTCAGCGGCAAGCGGTGAGTTTGGTGATGGCAACTTTGGCGCCGACTCAAGTGCTTTTATTAGATGAGCACACCGCCGCGCTCGATCCCAAAACGGCGGGCTTTATTCTGGCGCTAACACGGACCTTAGTAGCTCAGCAGCAGCTGACAACTCTAATGGTGACCCACAGCATGCAGCAGGCGTTGGACTTGGGCGATCGCATCCTAATGCTGCACGCAGGCAACATCGTTTTAGATAGGGTTGGGCCAGCGCGAGCGGGCCTCAGCGTGAATGATTTGCTGGCTGCTTTTTCGCGCCAATCGCTGAATGGGGAAGGGAACGGTGCGATCGCAGATGACGCGCTGCTGCTGGGTTAGTCGATCTCTAATTTTTGGGCGAATGCGGTCCCTATGCGTATTCTGATTTCTTTCGTTGCTGAACTCGAAACAAACTGTGGAAATAGTGCCTGCACGTACAAAATGTGCCTACGGGGACATGTATCCTTTTGCTGAAGCGTCCTTAAATATAAGTTAC
>JBCBDN010000447.1:0-2096 GCA_038529685.1 Cyanobacteria bacterium J06598_1
GGCCGGACACTAGGCAAGGGTCTCGCCAAGTAAGTATGCATACTTACTTGGCGAGATGAAATAGTTATATGAAATCCGGTTGAAGACCCATGATTAAGCGACCGCATCTGCCCACCAGTAGAAATTAGTCAGGCCCTGAACAAACTCGGGGTTGTCAATCAGCGCCCGACAGCGATGAGCCAGCGTATCTTCTACCTCGTCAAGGGACTCAAAGCTTCGATTGGCAATCGCTTCGTTCGCTATCGGCCATAGTCTCTCCGCAGGCTGTAATTCCGGCGACTTCGGTGGCAGGAACAGTAGGTGAATGCCTTCTGGCACGGTAATCTGAGCGGTCGTATGGAAGGTTGCTTGGTCTATCACAAGTAAAACTCGCTTATTGCCACCTAGCTCATAGTGCTGTGCGAAGCTCGCTAGCATCCGCTCGAAGATTTGCCAGTTCACTCTGGGGACAATCCACCAGTAGGTGTCGCCACTATGGGGTTCGACAAAGCCCGCTAACCATGACCATTTGAACTTCCAATTCACTGAGCTCGTCGGTGTTGTCCCGCGTAGTGCCCAGACTCTCCGATTGACCGGATGCATGCCAATTCGATGCTCGTCTTCAGCCCAAATACTAAGGTCTGCATTGGGATACTGTTCTCTCAGGGTTTCGACCGTTTCTTTGAGTTTTTTTTCCACTGTTGTTGCACAACTGGGTCGCTCTCTACATGCTCAGGACGCGGCTTGAGCAAGCGCAGCTCCATCGCACGAAGATACTCCCAACCCCGCTGAGGGTATACCGGATACCCCAGTAGCTCGCTCATCCATTGTGCTACTTTCGGCCCGTCCCATAAGTCGCCGTCAACAGGAGCTTCTTCCAGCGCTTGCAATAGCTGGGCCTGTTGTACGTCGTTGAGCATCGTGGGCGCACCCTCATTCTGATGCCGTTGGTCTCCGATGGCCGATGGGCCGTCCCGGTTGTATCGGCGCACTAGCTTGTAAACCCAGTCTCGGCTATACCCTGTTACAGAAGCGACGTCTGCTGTCGAGCGACCTTGATATATACTCGGGGCGACTTAGGGTTGAACTAATTTGAGAGTTCTGATGAGATAGACCACAGTGTTTCAAAATTTCCATCCGCCATGATCCATCTAGAGTTCAGTGCAGCAGATATCGATGCCCTAGACTACGAGCGTTACCATCACCCTCATCCCCATGTGCAGCGCAAGATGGAGGTGCTTTATCTGAAGAGCCAAGGGCTGTCTCACCAGGAAATCTGTCGCCTGTGCCGTATCCGCAGCAAAACAACCCTGGTGAGCTACTTACGTGAATACGAGCACGGCGGCATAGAGAGACTTAAACAGCTTCACTACAAGGGGCAACCCAGTCAACTGAATGAGCACATTGACAGCCTCAAAGCCTACTTTGAGGCCCACCCTCCGAGGACTTCAGCCGAAGCGGGAGCAGAGATTGAGCGTATCACAGGCATCAAACGCAGTCCCACTCAGATTAAAGCGTTTCTCAAACGCATGGGACTCAAACCCCGAAAAGTTGGCTATGTCCCCGGCAAGGCAGCGACACCAGAGAAAATAGCTGAACAAGATCAATTTGAATCAAACGAGTTAGCCCCTCGGTTGGCTGAAGCGAAGGCAGGAGAACGGGCTGTTTTTTTATGGATGCTGCCCATTTTGTCCACCGGGCTTACCTGGGTTTCCTGTGGTGCTTCACCCGGGTCTTTATAGCTTCGCCCTCAGGCCGTAAACGCTTCAATGTCTTAGGCGTTGTCAATGCCATTAGCAAAGAGGTGATAACAGTCACTAACGAGAGCTACATCAACGCCAAGAGTATCTGCCGGATGCTTTTGAAAATAAAAGCCTTGGGCCTAGATGTGCCCATCACTATCGTGCTCGATAACGCGCGATATCAAAAGTGTCAGCTTGTTTTTGGCCTAGCTAATGCTCTCGATATGGAGCTGTTGTATCTGCCCGCTTATTCGCCTCATTTGAACTTGATTGAGCGGCTTTGGAAGTTTGTTCGCAATCAATGTTTGTATTCTAAATACTACGCTGAGTTTGACGACTTCAAAGGCGCGATTCAAGACTGTATCGAACAGGCAA
>JBCBDN010000448.1:0-2083 GCA_038529685.1 Cyanobacteria bacterium J06598_1
CCTAAGAGGGCTTTGGTTTTGTTGGCACCTATTGTTTACACGGGGTGTAACCGGTCTTGCGCTCAGTTAAGCCACAAGCGCTGGGTGTCCTGCCTTTAGGCGGTTACGGTAAGGATAGAGGCGTTCATTCTCATGCTGAACCCGGAAGTTGTTGAAAGTGGTCCAATCCTGGTTGAGTGCAACTGCCCGAATATTGAGCATGGCTTGAGCACCTTGCATCGACCACTGCATGCCAGCGCGCTCCATGCGGTCTTTGACGACATGGCGACAAGCCCCTTCAATGACGCCCGAAGCAATGGGATAACCAGCAGCCAAAAACTGGTCATAGCGCATCCGATGTAGATTGTTTTGAAAGTAACGACAAATGCCCTTGAGTAACTTCTGTTGCGAGGTGTTAAAAGTGTCCGAATCAGCCAGCAATCGCCAGGTGATAATCAAGTCTTTGATCCGACCGTTCAAGATATGACTGACAAAGGCTTTGACCGTCGTCAGGGTGTCTTCAAAGGAGGGAAATTGCCAGAGGGCTGCGACTTGCCAGACCCGTGAGGTGACGTGGAGCAAGTCGAGCACTTGAATGGCATTGGTTGGCAAGGTTGTCTCTGCTGCTTGCCAGAGAGAGGGTTGGCCATCCATCAATTTCACTACGGGCGCAGGTATTTCGCTCTGTCGCTGCTGGACTTGGTCCCGGAGCCACGCGAAGATTTGGTCAGTGGCACTGGCGGCTTCTGGTGCCGAGTTTATGGTGAGCTGTGCTCTGACACGCTTAGATTGCGGTTTCACCGTGTCGGGGGCATTAGGCATGGCTTGCGGTACTCGAAACAGTGAACACAGAACAGATTCAGGGGTGCGTACTCTCGGAGCAATGCTGTAGACTGCGCCGACAATCGCCATTTTTTTGCGGTTAGGTTTTGGCCCTCGATTTGGACGGTGACCGGCAATTGTTGGGCTATCGGCTCGATGTCGAATCGGCACGCCTTTGCCATCAGCACTCGCCACAATGATATTGCCACTGGGGACAGATGTTGCGGCTGGCCGGGCCTGTTCAAAGGCGTTCACCGATTGACTCATTTGACGATTCATACGCTCTAGACTATCGATGGATTGAGAAAATCCCAATATTCGCGCCAGCGTTTTATTCACCTGCGCGTAGGGACTTTCTACCGCTAAAGACTGATCCCAATCTTGGAGCAAGTAGGAGAACTTACTCTCGGGTAGTTGCAGACGACTATCGAGCGGCACACACTCTATTTTCTGACCGACACGGCTTCCAAACACATAGCGCTTTATTTGAAAGTGACCAAATACTGACTGATACTCTCGATGCTGTTTCTGAGGCAGTCGATGCGATGCTTGGCTTTCACTCAGAGCGATGGTGGCTCCGGCATCGCCGTCACCCACGATGGATAGGTATAGGCCTAGGGCACTTCGGCCAAGCGCTAGTATGTGCTGCCAGATTCCTTGTTCGATGGTGTGGATGCCATCGCTGCCCTTGGCCGATTCATGAACATAACGGCTTAGGTCTTGCACTTGAGATTGAAAACACGAAAACTGGTCAGATCGAACGGGGGAAGTCATCATGGAGATAGGGCTAGTGGTTGGTTGTTGTTAACTCAACTCTAGCCCTGTTTCTTGAAGCCTTTGAACTATTTCCCTCAAAGTACTGCCCATTAAGCACTTCAGTTTATTTTTAGCCTAGAGCGCTCGACCGGTTACACCCGTTTACACGCGGCCAAATCCAAACATTCCCGTTTCAATCCCTAAGAGGGCTTTGGTTTTGTTGGCACGTTTTATTCCTAAAGGATTATCAGTACCGTGATTCGTTTCAATCCCTAAGAGGGCTTTGGTTTTGTTGGCACGTAAGCCGCTTAGCCTCCATGCAATGAGCTTGGTGTTTCAATCCCTAAGAGGGCTTTGGTTTTGTTGGCACCAACGAGTCACCCAAGGGCAACAGCGCGTAATAGTGTTTCAATCCCTAAGAGGGCTTTGGTTTTGTTGGCACTTGGACGCCGGGAGATGATTAGGTACCGTGATCAGTTTCAATCCCTAAGAGGGGTTTGGTTTTGTTGGCACCGCGAATCGCCTG
>JBCBDN010000449.1:0-2081 GCA_038529685.1 Cyanobacteria bacterium J06598_1
CTATCAGCACTCTTGGCGAGATGTGCCCTTGGAGCATATTCCTGACGATAACCAGGCCAATTTGGAAGCGACGATCCAGCATTCGATGAAACGTATAGAAAAGGTGATTTGAACTGATTGTAAACAATCAATCGAAATCACCTTTTCTATACGTTTCATCGAATGCTGTATCGTCGCTTTGGTCGCACTGAGCTACAAATGCCTGTTTTTTCTTGTGGGGGCATGCGCTATCAGCACTCTTGGCGAGATGTGCCCTTGGAGCATATTCCTGACGATAACCAGGCCAATTTGGAAGCGACGATCCGTCGGTCGTTAGCACTAGGCATCAATCATATTGAGACGGCCAGAGGCTACGGTACGTCAGAGATTCAGCTGGGGCAGGTGCTGCCGAAGTTTGATCGCGATCGCCTGATCATTCAAACCAAAATCTCTCCTAAGGCGGACCCTCAAGAATTCCAAGACATTTTTGAGACCTCTCTGTCCAATCTCAAGCTTGACTATATTGACTTGCTCGGTCTTCATGGCATTAACAATGCTGAAACGCTAGCCAACAGCGTCAGGCCAGGTGGCTGCGTGGATGTTGCCAAAAAGCTGCAAGCGGAAGGAAAAGTGCGCCACATCGGCTTCTCTACCCACGGCCCGACGCAGGTGATTGTAGATGCGATAGAAACCGGCCTGTTTGACTATGTAAACGTGCACTGGTATTACATTTTTCAGGATAACTGGCGAGCAATAGAAGCGGCGACTCGGCACGATATGGGCGTGTTTATTATCAGCCCTTCTAACAAAGGTGGGCACCTGTACAATCCGCCTCAGCGTTTGGCCCAGCTGTGCGAGCCGCTGAGCCCAATGGTGTTCAACGATTTGTTTTGCCTGAGCCATCCGCAGGTGCATACGCTGAGCTTAGGGGCAGCGCAGCCTTCAGATTTTGATGAGCATATGAAGGTACTGCCGCTGTTGGCAGATGCGGAGGCGGTGCTACCCCCGATTTTGGACCGGCTGGAGAAGAGAGCGATCGCCGCGCTGGGTGAAAACTGGTATCGCACTTGGAAAGAAGGACTGCCTGATATTCAATCGACACCGGGGAATATCAATATTGCGATCGCGCTCTGGCTTGGTAACTTGGTCGAAGCTTTTGATATGACTGATTATGCCGAGGCTCGCTATAACCTACTGGGCGGCGCCAGCCACTGGTTTCCTGGCAACAAAGCTAGCAACTTGAGCGACGTTGATCTGACTGACAGCCTGCGCGATAGTCCTCACGCAGCTACGATTCCTCAGCGCTTGGCCAAAATTCATGCGATGATTGGCGGCGCAGATGTGAAAAGATTATCTCAGCAATAGCCCCCCAGTAATAGACATCGGTGCTCAATGGTTGCCCACGCCGCAAAATTTCAGGGTCAATCGGCTCTACTCTCTAGCGAACTTTTGGCCTATTACCGCCAGGTCAGCCAGTCGCGGCTTGCCGTCGTTGATGTAGAAACGACGGGCGCGCTAGGCCACAACGCCCGTGTGATTGAAGTATCTGTTTTACAGGCGAGCTTAGCCGACGGGTTGGAGCATCAGGAGAGCTACTTGATCAATCCCAAGGTCAAAATCCCTGAGTTCATCACCAAAATCACCGGGATTACACCAGAGATGGTGTATCCCTCTCCACCGCCAGAGGAAATTTGGCCTAAGTGTCTGCCGCTGTTTGAAGACGATCGAGTGTTTACGGCGCACAATCTAGACTTTGACTATTCTTTTTTACGAACAGAATTTAAGCGAGTGGGCATTCGCTTTTATAAGCCGCCGCTGCAAAAACTCTGTACGGTGATTCTGTCGCGGATGCTGCTAGCTGACCTGCCGTCTCGCAGTTTGCCCAACCTAATTAAGCACTTCAATTTTGACATCAGCACGTCGCACCGGGCAGAGGCGGATACCAAGGCCTGCTGGCTCCTAGCCAAAATTTTGCTGACCCAAGTGCAAAATGAAGACGACGAAACACTGCTGAAGCGCTTCGGCCAGCAGTGGATTCGGTTGCAGGACGCGGCCAAAATTTTGAACTGTCGCAAGGAAGAAGCTCAAAAAAGACTCGATGC
>JBCBDN010000450.1:0-2072 GCA_038529685.1 Cyanobacteria bacterium J06598_1
TCCCCATAACGGTTGTCTTACTCGGTTGAGCCCTCTTCCTTGAAAGGTAGACTACCAGCTGTTAGGGATATGTTCCGCTCAAGTAGGCCGGTTTATGCGATCGCTTACATTAGCTTCATCCTTAGGTGCTTAGCTGCCTTCAAAGGATTGACCGGCAGCTTTACCCGACGAGCTTCTACCGCCTTTCCATACCTTCACCGACTTTTTCCGACTGACGCCGGGGCTGAACCGCTCATACGCTGTAAAGGCAGCGAGACTAACCGCCCATGCCTACAACCCTGCTATCTCCTATATCGACTTACCCCCATCAAACCGCGTCACCTTTGATACCGCCTTCTGCCGCCACTTTGTTAACCTCGTCACTCACGCCACTACCTTCTATAGCCCAACTTACAGACAGAATCGATACACTCGTTGAGCAGTGGCTCTCTCTTGAGTCTCTCCAAACGCTACAACAAACCACATTCCCACATCCCGCTTACCCTCTACGTCCTACAGCCGACCTCCACCTACAAGATATCGCCACCGCCTACGGTTCAGTGTGCGCTCAGCTCTGGCAAAATGCGCTTTTCCCTCAACAAGCTGACGCACCGCCTCACACGCCATCTCTCGATCAAAGTAATAGCCTGCTCACAGCTCAGCCGCTGCATCATTCAATCAAAGTACTGACATATCTATGGCTAGTCGGGAAAGCCAACTATCCCCAAAACCCATTTTTCAAAAACGCGACTACCCTAGACGCGTTGAGGGCAAAGTGGCATCATCCTGCTATTCAATCTAGCTTACGTCACACCACCCGCCGCCTTTACCAAGCAAGCCCCTACGGTGAATGGCTGGAATCTCATCCCACTTGCTGGGCCTACACAACAGGCCACACCATGCATCAACTTTTGCAGTGGAATCACCGATTGACTTCTGAAGGCCTACGGGAATTCTTGAGCATAGATGGTGAGAACACAGATGACATCATCCCCACTTAAAAAAACTCTCTTAGTCTCCTTTCTCTGCCAACTACACCACCGCCTTTCATATGAACGTTTACGCCACTCTGCCTGCTGATCTCACGCCTGACGCAATGCCCAAACATGTCGCTGTCATTATGGATGGCAACGGTCGCTGGGCCAATAAGCGAGGGCTACCCCGCGTAGCGGGGCATCGTCAGGGGGCTAAGACGCTCAAAGACCTGCTGCGCTGCTGCAAAGACTGGGGCATTAGCGCGTTGACGGCCTACGCATTTTCGACTGAGAACTGGCGCAGACCAACTTCTGAAGTGGATTTTTTGATGGTGCTGTTTGAGAAAATGCTGCGGAAAGAGCTGAAGGAAATGCACCGGGAGGGCGTACGGATTCGTTTCTTAGGAGACCTTTCTGAGCTGTCCCCTAGCCTGCAAAGAGAGATTGCTAGAGCGATGGAAGAGACGGCTAACAATACGGCTGTTGATTTTAATGTGGCGATTAATTACGGCAGCCGCAATGAGATTGTGCAGGCTTGTCAGCAGGTAGCCGAGAAAGTGGAGCAGGGTCTGGTCGCGGCCAGTGAGGTCAGCGAAGACCTAATTTCTCAGCACCTGTACACAGCAGGCTGCGACCCTGATTTGCTCATCCGTACCAGCGGTGAGCAGCGGCTAAGCAACTTCTTGCTGTGGCAGCTGGCCTATACCGAAATGTATTTTACAGATGTGTTTTGGCCGGATTTTGACCGGGCCGAATTCCATCAGGCATTGCAGGTGTTTCAAGGACGCGATCGCCGCTTTGGCAATGCGAAGGATACCATCATTGAAGTTGTTGCGAAGCCGCCAGTGTTGACCGCCGTTTGAGAAGCACAACAACGCGACCGGGATCGTATTTATGTGCGGATGACTGACTGAATCCACTCACGATATCTAGAAACGCGAGTGTAGTACTCCCAAACATCATAGACACCCTCGTCGTCGTCATCTTCTCGCCAGTTTTCTATTCGGTTAGTCGCCATTCGAAATTTGCCGTCAGCGCCTTGTATAGCCTTCCGCGCTTAGCTTTAGACACTACGAACAGTTACAACCCTTACTATGTAGAGCGCATAGCGCATAGCAA
>JBCBDN010000451.1:0-2061 GCA_038529685.1 Cyanobacteria bacterium J06598_1
CGGCGGGGTCTGCTCCACAGCTCTCGCAAAATGACGATAGACCACTTACTCCCCAACATGTCTAATACTCACGGTTCGCTCAAAATTAGACAAGGTTGAACAAATTATCCGGAAAGAGATAGATAGATATCGTCCGTAGTCCTCAACAACTGCAAGATGCGCTGCTGTCGTTCAGATAGAGCAGAGAGAAAATATTGAAGCGTGCCGTTAATCTTCATCACCGTGAGTGTAATGCCGCGAAAGGCTCGCAATAGCAGCTCAGCAGTGGGTTTGGCAGTGGCCCGTTTCGGATTGCCAGCATAGAGTCCAGGCAGTTCCTGCTGGGTTGAATCAAGTTCAGAGCGAACTGAAAATTCGAGTAAACAAAGCATACGCAAGCCGAGACTCAACAGTCGAATCAAGCCCTTGACGCGCTGGTCAGTGGCTAAAAAGATAGGTGTTAAGCCGAGCGCTTTACCCTTGTAGCGGCCAAAGCATCGCTCAATGAGATACTCGTTGCGATAGCCATATACTGCTGCCGATAGCGACAATGACAAGTCGTTGGAGACATAGACCCGCCATCCAAGTAGCTGTTGTGCCTGTTCATAGGCGTCTGGGTTGAGCGTTGCCTTGACCTGGATGGTGGTTTCTGTGTGGGTGCGCGCAGGCTGATCTCGATAGGCGCGTTTGTGAATGGTTTCGCTTGTGATTTCGTAGGTCATCTGAAACAACGATTCGACCCGATAGCGTTCGAGGATTTGCTCGGCAGCGGCTATGGTGTCATCGACTGAACGCCGTTTGTGCCCTCGGCCCGTGAGGTTCAGTTTAGCGAGTGCCTCAGTGGTCTTCTCTAGGCGCTGATCTAGCCCCTTTTGCTGGCGTTGCTGATGCTTAAAGGAGCGCACCACTAACCACTGCTCACGCCAGGTGAACCTGTCGCTGCCTGTTCCCAATGATTGCGGCACCGTGAAGGCAAATCCTTCTGCAATCATCTCAGTAGAGCTCTCTGCACCGCTGGTGTCACTAGCGCTAACCTCAGGGGCAGCGACTGAGTCGAGTCTTTGCTCACCGTGAAAGACTGGCGCGAGCAACTTGGCTAAGTCGCCAGTAGATACCTGCACTGCTGGCAAGGGACACAGGTAGTGGTTTTCACTCTTCGCCAAATAGCCACGGGTTTCTATCGCCGACATCTTACTGTCGCCCACATACAGCAAGCCGCTCATGCTCAGATGCTTCTGAACCTGTTGAATCTCGGGCACATACAACGGGTCATCCGCTCGGTTGCCACTCACCACTGTTGTACTCACAGGCATGCCTAAGGGATCCAAGGCCGCTTGCGATATCTTTACTTGC
The DNA here is from genome assembly GCA_038529685.1 of Cyanobacteria bacterium J06598_1. Lineage (GTDB taxonomy): Bacteria > Cyanobacteriota > Cyanobacteriia > Phormidesmidales > Phormidesmidaceae > Phormidesmis. The sequence goes on from JBCBDN010000451.1 coordinate 1,333, forward strand.
GGCAAATCAGGCCGATAGTCTTTGCTGTGACCAAACTGAAATAACCCGTCTGTCGTAGGTTCTCGGTAGCTGCTGGCAGTTGTCGTATCCAGCCGCACCGTCTCTACACTCAAGTCATAGACTCGCACTGTTTGACGATTCAACGCACCCTCGAAGCCCTCCCATGCTGAGTCGTCACTCAATTCATCTAGCACCGTTGCCAGGTGGTCATCACTGAAATCTAGCGGCCGCACTGACACATCCAGGCAGGTTGCTAAGGTGTGACTTAGCCCTGCTGCCCAGACTTCTACTTGATTGAGTCGATGGTCTCCTTGCGAAAGGATATAGGACAACCAACCCATCACCACTTTGCCCAAACTTAGACCTTTCCAGTTACCATGCGACTCAAAGTGCTCATCGACTAGCTCGCTGAGTCCTACTTTTTGCATCTGGCTTAACAGCAACGGGATATCATCGATGCGTTCGTTGCTGATTAATTCGGCCATCGCTTAGCTAGAATGCAGAACTGGAAAGGGATTGAGCTATTTACCATTCTCCTATATTTTTCAGCGAACCGTGAGCTTTCAGGTGGGCTTTTCTGAATTTACGTTTTTGGGCGATCGCTGCCATAGGATGTAAAAGAGCTAAACGCAAATACGAACATCAAATGTAGGGATGCATTATGGGGTTGGATGGACATGCGATCGCACAAATACAAAACTATCGTCAGCAAGCCGCCTCACTGTTGCT
>JBCBDN010000452.1:0-270 GCA_038529685.1 Cyanobacteria bacterium J06598_1
CCTAGCGATAGAAATCGCAGAGACAACACTTAAAAAAGACTGTGAGACGAAGGATAAGCTCTACGCAAAGGCAAATATAAGTGAATATTGGGTGGTTGACTTAAAACACCGAACATTACACATCTTTCAAAACCCAACAGCTCAGGGCTACAGCAGTCACCTCATTTTGTCAGAAGCCCATAAGATATCTCCTGCGGCATTTCCAGAGCTTTCGCTAGACATCTCGTCCATACTTCCGCCTCAAAAATAAAACCGGTGTAAGCGTGTAGT
>JBCBDN010000452.1:280-2053 GCA_038529685.1 Cyanobacteria bacterium J06598_1
CGAGAAGCCTAGCTCGTTCACTTTGTTCCAGCCGCGAATATCATCTCGAAACTGCTTCCAGCTCTCATACACTTCTTTGAAGGTGGCATCGCTGCTTGCACTCTCTTCCAAAAGCGTCGTCGTTGCTTCGCTCGCCGCTGTCAAAATCTCATCGCTGTAGGCCACTAGCTCAGTTCCACCCTCAACCAAGGTCTTCAGCGCCGCACCATTCAGCGCATCGTATTTCGCCAACATATTAATGTTCGACTCGTACGTCGCAGTCTTAAAGACTTCTTGATACTCCGCCGGCAGGCTGTTCCAAGCCGTCAGGTTTACGGTGGCATCCAAAGTTGCACCGGGCTCCCACCAGCCAGGGTAGTAATAGTATGTAGCCGCGTTTTGCAGGCCGAGCTTTTCGTCATCGTAGGGACCGACAAACTCAGCAGCGTCGATGGCACCGCGATCTAGCGCGAGAAAAATTTCTCCACCGGGCAGCACCTGCACGTTCACGCCTAGCTCAGCCATCACTTTGCCGCCTAGGCCCGGAATACGCATTTTCAAACCATTCAAGTCGCTCAGGGTTTGAATGTTGTTTTTGAACCAGCCGCCCATTTGCACACCGGTATTGCCCGCCGGAAAACCGATAACGCCAAAGTCTGCATATAGCTTGTGCATGGTCTCTAGCCCGCCGCCGTGGTAAAACCAAGCATTTTGCTGCTGCGCGTTTAGGCCAAAAGGTACGGTAGTGCCAAAGGCTAATGCTTCGTTTTTGCCCACGTAGTAGTAGGCTGCGCTGTGACCGCATTCCACGGTGCCTTCTTGCACCGCATCTAGCACCTGCAAACCAGGGACAATTTCACCAGCGGCGTAGGGTTCTATGGTAAAACGGCCATCGGTGAGAGCAGAGATGCGATCGCTGATCGTTTGCGCACCGCCAAAAATCGTATCTAGAGACTTCGGCCAGCTCGTCGCCATCTTCCAAGATACCCGAGGCAAATCGCCGCTTACCGCGCCACCGCTCTGCTGCTGAGTGCATGCCACCAGCGCCGAAGCACCTGCCGCGCTCGCACCGTATCCCAGAATCCGTCTGCGTTTCATAGCGTTATTAGCACTACCGTCAGGTAGCACATCCCCTTACAAGTGTGATTCTCATTAAATCACCCAGCCGAGGGAAAATATATCGTCAGTAACAGTCAGTAACTGCGTATGTCAAATTTAGAAGGAGATGATAGAATTCATTCACACCAAGGACATGTAGCTCAGTTGGATAGAGCATCAGATTCCGGTTCTGAGGGTCGGGGGTTCGAATCCCTCCATGTTCGTTAGGTTAACTCCACGTAGCATTGCATCTACTACAAAGCCCACTGCCTGCTAGGCAGTGGGCTTTGTCATTCAAAGGCTTTATCCTTTTACATCCGCTCCGTCTACATTCACTCCGTCTACATTCGTTCATTGGGGTCGCGTTTTTCGTTAAGCCCATCGTCGATGTCTTTTTTGCGATCGCGCATATCTTTCACAATCCGAGAAAGCTCACTCTTTTCAGTGGGCACTACCCGCCTTGGCGAACCACTAATGATCCCTTCAAAATTACGGAAAGACTCCTGAATTTGTGGCCCATCCTTATCAATGATGTACTCCCGAATAGAGTTGTCATGCCAGGAGCCACGCATCTTAGACACGATTTTGATGTTGCAATACGTGGAAATTCGCGGTGAAATGTCCCGTGCAATCAACGTGTTTAAGATGCGTGGCTCCTGGCATGACAACTCTATTCGGGAGTACATCATTGATAAG
>JBCBDN010000453.1:0-2042 GCA_038529685.1 Cyanobacteria bacterium J06598_1
GCGGCCTTGCTAAAATCCACTGAGGCGATCGCTCCCAAGCTCAAATAAGTTCTCAGGCCCAAAAAATCCTTAGAACTAAAACGCTTAAGACGACCCGCCCAAATTGAACCATACCCCCGAAATAACATGGCGCTATCAGCAGGCACCAAAGCTCCCAGCTTTAGCTCTACAGACGACAAAGGAAACAGCGTTTCCCTCTCCGACTTTTCTGGCAAAACCGTCGTCATTTATTTCTATCCCAAAGATGATACCCCTGGCTGTACCAAGCAAGCTTGCAGCTTCCGCGACTCCTACAGCGAATACCAGGGCAAAGACATTGTTGTTCTGGGCGTCAGCATGGACGACGAAACTTCCCACAAAGCCTTCAAAGAAAAGTTCAGCCTCCCCTTCCCCCTCATCGTAGACACCGACGGCACCATCGCCAAAGCCTTTGATGTAGAAGGCGGCGGCTATGCCAAGCGCGTCACCTTCGTCATCGACGGCGATGGTCAAATCACCAAGGTATACGACAGCATCAATACAGAAACCCACGCAACAGACATTTTGTCCGATCTAGGTCTGTAGGCACCTCAAACTTAGAACTGAGTTTGAGAAGAGCCAGGGAGTAGAGAAGAGCGTTCATACACAACTCTCCCCTACTCCCCCTCCCTCACCAGCAGCGACACCGACGCACCAAGAAGCTCTCCCATCGCCCACCGAGTTTCTCTCCTTTCCTCATTTATGACCCAAAAAGTTCTCGTCATCGGCGGCAGTGGACGAATCGGCCGCAGCGCAGCCGACGACATCCTTAACTACACCTCGGCTCAAGTCACTATCACGGGACGAAGCCCAGAAATTCCAGCCGATATTATTGCAAAATCAAACCGTACATACCAGTCTATAAATTTGGCCGATGAACCGGCGATTGAAAGTGCGATCGCCGCTCACGATCTCATCATCCACTGCGCGGGCCCCTTCCGCAGCCGCAATCACCACGTTCTCACCAGCTGCATCGCCCAGGGCAAGCCCTACATAGACGTTGCCGACAGCCCAGACTACGTCAATCAGGCCCTCAAATACCGCCAGCAGGCTCAAGCCGCAGGCGTCACCGCCGTTATTAGCACCGGCATTTTCCCTGGCATCTCCGGCAGCATGGTGCGCCAAGGCATAGAGCAGCTAGACACAGCCGAAAGCGTTCACCTCAGCTACTTAGTCGCAGGCTCGGGTGGCGCTGGCGTCACCGTCATGCGGACCACCTTCATCGAACTACAGACCCCGTTTATGTCCAAAATAAACGGTCGCTGGCGGGCTATCGACCCCTACAGCCAAAGAGAAGTACTCGACTTTCCGCGCTACGGCAAAGGTGGCGTGTACTGGTTCAACACCGTAGAAGCGCTCACCGTAGCCGACACCTTCCCACAGCTCAAAACCATCGTCACTAAGTTTGGGTCTGTGCCCGACTACTACAACCGGATGACTTGGCTTATGGCTCGCCTGCCAAAGTCTGTGCTCAACAATAAGTCTTTGATCGAATCAGTCTCACAGATCAGCTACAAAATGACCCAGGTAACTGACCCAAAAACAGGCGTCGGTATTGCTATGCGAATGAAAATAGATGGCAAAAAGGATGGCAAAGCCGCTGCTTACCTAGCCACGTTTGATCATGAAGATACGGCTTTTTGTGCGGGGTGTGGAACGGGTGCGATCGCTCAGCTCATCCTATCTGGAGAACTCAACAAGCCCGGTGTATGGCCCGTAGAACAGGCCCTACCCACTCCTTTATTTGAAAGCACCCTATCTCAGCGTCAACTCGCAGTCGTAGCGTCTATCAGCTAGTCCAAATATCTCTGCCGAAAACTATTGTGAGAATTATTGCAGCGATGCGGCGCACTGTCCTGGGCCTGTGTGACGGTCTAAGTATATTGGAAAAGAATTTTGGCCAAGTAGGGAGAAAAGCCGAAGATAATTACCATATCTTTATCTTTTCTAACAGCAGAAAAGACCTCCTCTTAGGCTTTAGCAGTAGCCTTTATTGGTGCGCTGGGCGTCACTGTGATCAACAC
>JBCBDN010000454.1:0-2041 GCA_038529685.1 Cyanobacteria bacterium J06598_1
TTCCCCCAAACGATGCCCGAAAATATTCTTAAAGGATTCGCCTCTCTGCCTGCCGATACATTCTCAGAAGGCCCCGAATCCGGTACAGATAATGGCCAAATTGATGCCAAAGCTCGCATCCAACCGATTAGCGCCAACGGTCGCACAGGCCCCTTTGACGGGCAGCCCGTTCAAGGCTTCAGCGCCGTCCAATTCGCCCCAGGGGATGACTCTGATGTGCTGTGGTTTATGTCCGACAATGGCTTCGGCGGCCAAAGCAACAGCCAAGACTATCTGTTGCGCCTCTATCAGGTAGACCCAAGCTTTGTGGGTACAGAGGGCGGCGACGGGTCTGTGGAGGTTCAAGGCTTCGTTCAGCTATCAGATCCAAATAGTCTTATTCCTTTCGACATTATCAATGGAGACACTGCTGAGAGAAATTTAACTGGCGGTGACTTTGATATTGAATCTTTTGTCTTAGATGAAAAAGGTGATATTTGGATTGGAGAAGAGTTTGGGCCGTATCTGTTGCACTTTGATAGCGAAGGTGTTCTTTTAGAAGCACCGATCGCTACGCCAAATCCGGTAAACCTCAACACATTGAATGGTCAAGCACCCTTGACGATTGCCCACCGTGGCGCAAGTGGTGACTTTCCCGAACACACGTTAGCGGCCTATCGGGCGGCGATCGCAGCCGGTGCAGACTTCATCGAACCAGATCTGGTCACGACCAAAGACGGCATCCTGATCGCCCGCCACGAACCGCTGCTAGACGATACCACTAATGTCACCGACATCTTCCCAGACCGCATCGCCACCAAAAACCTAGATGGCACAGACGTCACTGGATACTTCGCAGAAGATTTCACACTAGCAGAAATAAAGCAGCTGCGCGCCGTCCAATCCCGTGATTTCCGCGATCCTAGTTTTGATGGTTTCTTTGAAATCCCCACCTTTCAAGAAGTGATTGAGCTGGTGCAAACCGTCGAAGCTCAAACCGGCGTAAAGGTGGGCATCTACCCTGAAACTAAGCACCCCACTTTTTTCGATCAGCAAGGACTCTCCCTCGAAGAACCTTTAATCGCGACCCTCAAAGCAACCGGCTTTACTGATCCAAGCCGCATTTTCATTCAGTCCTTTGAGTTTCAAAACCTGATTGAACTTAAAGCGCAGCTAGAAGCAGAAGGGCTTGGCGACCTGCCGCTGGTACAGCTCTACGGCAACGCCACAGATAGTGCCGCACCCACCTCAGGGTTTTCTGTTCCCTACGACATTCGCTTCAACGCGCAGCAAGGTAATGACCTAGCGGCCATCTACGGCCAAGACTTCCTAGACGCCGCTGAAAATGCACTGTCAGAAGACACGCTCTATGGCGATCTTGATAATGCTCAAATCTTGCAGATTATCAGTGAGAAATATGCCGCAGGTGCTGGCCCCTGGAAGAATAACTTCGTCCTACGCGAGGCCCTAGAAACGCCCGTAGATGGCAACGGCGACGACGAGGCGGAGATCGCTTCGCAGCTCACGGGCGAAATTGGCTCTTTTGTAGACGACGCCCACGCAGCAGGCTTGCAGGTGCATCCCTACACACTCCGTGACGAAGAGAGATTCCTTACGCTCAATGAAGACGGCACCCCCCAAACGCCTGAGCAAGAGTTTCAACAGCTGACAGAAATCGGCGTAGACGGGTTCTTTACAGACTTTGCTCGAACAGGCGATCCGGTGGTGGATAAGCTCACCGCTGATGTGGTGCGATCGCCCAACAACCCAGACTTCCGATTCAACACCCTCAACGGCCAAACGCCCATCGTCGTAGGCCATCGCGGTGCCAGCGGAGACCTGCCAGAACACACCCTAGAAGCCTACCGCCTTGCCATTTACCAAGGGGCCGACTTCGTTGAGCCAGACCTCGTCATCACCAAAGACGGCATCCTCATTGCCCGTCACGAACCTATTTTAGATGACACCACCAACGTCGCTGACGTGTTCGGTGCTGACCGTCAGTCAACCAAAATGCTCGATGGTGAAGAAGTCACCGCGTACTTCGCCGAAGACTTCACCC
>JBCBDN010000455.1:0-1919 GCA_038529685.1 Cyanobacteria bacterium J06598_1
GTTGACGATGCGATTTTTAAAGCGACCGGTAAGCGGATTGACTTTCCAGGTTTTTACCAGCGAGGCTTCGGTGTAGCGAGCGGGTGGCTGAGTTTCATGGCCAATCGCTTCTAGGCCAGCACAGTCTACGCTGTCGCCTTCTTTGAGCGCAGGCAAAACGATTTCCTGGTTCTCTAAGGCAGCATCAGGATTATCAGATCCTTCGACGTAGGCTCGGAAAAAACCTGGAAAGTCAATCCGCTTACCGGTCGCTTTAAAAATCGCATCGTCAACGCTGAGCTGAACAGTGACGTTCGTTTGCCTGGCTTCTGCCATTTGCGTGGCAACTGTCCGCTTCCAAATCAGGTCGTATAGCTTGAGCTCACGCTCTTTGAGCGGGGTGTCTTGAGGCGTGCGGAACACCTCTCCCGAGGGCCGAATCGCTTCGTGGGCCTCTTGAGCGCCTTTACTCTTGGTCGAAAACTGGCGAGGGGAAGGGCTGAGGTAGTCTTTTCCGTATTTGTTTTCGACACAGCTGCGGGCCGCTGCGATCGCCTGCTTAGACAAGCTCGTAGAGTCCGTACGCATGTAGGTAATAAAACCCTTCTCATATAGCCCTTGCGCCGTCCGCATCGTATCGCGGGCAGAGAGTCCCAGCTTACGGTTGGCCTCCTGCTGAAGTGTAGAGGTGGTAAAGGGTGGTGCCGGCTTACGGGTGTTAGGCCGCTCCTCTAGCTTAGAAACACTCCACACACTTGATCCCAGTCGGGTCTGCAAGCTTTGCGCTTCGGTTTCATTGAGCAACAGCACATTCCGACCGGCCTTCACTTGGCCCGTAGACTCGTCAAAGTCACTACCGTTCGCCACGCGAGTCCCGCCCACCGAAACCAGTTTGGCATCAAACGGCGTTTTGGCTTTGAGCAGTGCGGCTTTAAGATCCCAGTAAGAACCCCGTCTAAAGGCGCGCCTAGCCCGCTCCCGTTCTACTAGCAAGCGTACCGACACAGACTGTACGCGCCCGGCTGAGAGGCCAAACGCAATCTTCTTCCACAGCAGCGGCGATACGGTGTAGCCCACCAATCGATCTAGAATTCGCCGCGTTTCCTGGGCATGAACCAGCTTCGAATCAATATCGCGGCAGTTTGTCAGTGCCTCTTGAATGGCTTCTTTCGTAATTTCGTGGAAGACCATGCGCTTGGTTGGCACCTTGGGCTTGAGCACCTGGAGCAAATGCCAGCTAATGCTTTCTCCCTCGCGGTCTTCATCAGTCGCCAGAATCAGTTCATCAACACCCTTAAGCGCATCCTTCAGGGTCTTTACGACCTTCTTTTTATCGGAAGGCACAATATAGAGCGGCTCAAAATCTGCCTCAGTATTTACGCCAATTTGAGCCCATTTTTCTTTTTTGACCTTCGCCGGAATTTCCTTCGCCGACTTGGGCAAATCGCGCACGTGCCCCATTGAGGCCTCTACTTTGTAGCCCTTGGGCAAGTAGTTGCGAATGGTCTTGGCTTTGGTGGGTGACTCAACGATTACAAGCGTAGACATACGACCTATGGTGGCAGTTTAACTAAGGGGTTAACAGTGAAGAGCTGAGATCAGAAAAGTTAATGAGCGTAAGCAATTAACAAACAAAATTAGATGGCATCGAAATAAATATAGCTTTGGCCACTTAGCTTACACCATAAAAAACGGCCAGAACCACTATGTTTACTAGCTAAGTGACCTATAGAAAGCCGACTGTATTCGGCTTTCTACGATAGCCACAAATATCGATAAACAAGTCAATGCGTTGACATCAAAGACGCTAGAGCAGCTTTTAGCTTTAGCAGATCGGTTTTTAGCAGCATTCCCAGATAGCCCGCCTTGGGAATACCCGCGCTTAGTTCAACACTACCTCCACATCGACAAAGTGAGCAGATATCTCACGCACCAACGGC
>JBCBDN010000456.1:0-1915 GCA_038529685.1 Cyanobacteria bacterium J06598_1
CCAGATCTAGTGAGCCTTGAGGACGAGCTTTAGTTTTGAGTGTAGATAACATTATTGGAATTCAACCCCGAGTTACTTGGGTAGAACCGTTGATTTTATGAAGGTACTAATCTCTGCTTATTCTTGCGAACCGGGTGTTGGCTCTGAGCGAGGCGTTGGCTGGAACATGGTTTACCAGGCCGCCCAGCACAACGAAGTCTGGGTACTTACCCGCCCCGACGAAAGTAAAGAAGCCATCGAAGCCTATCTAGCCGAGCATCCCGTGCCTAACCTCAAGTTTGAGTACTTTACGCTGCCGATATGGGGTGGCGGATGGCGAATGGGCTCCAACGGCGCGATGCAAATTCACTACTACCTGTGGCAAATTCAGGCTTACTTTGTAGCCCGCCGCCTACAGCGCGAAATCGGTTTCGACGTGGCCCATCACGTGACCTTCGTAAAATACTCCAGCCCTAGCTTTTTGTCGTTCTTACCCATTCCCTTTGTTTGGGGTCCGGTAGGCGGCGCAGAATCAGCGCCTAAGCCCTTCTGGAAAGATTTCAGCCGAAAGGCATGGCTGTATGAAACAGCTCGAAACATCGTTCGAGGCATTGGTGAATGGGATCCGTTCGTTAGGCTCACTGCCCAAAAAAGTGCCGCCGTCAGAGCCACCACCGAAGATACCGCTAAAAAGCTCTACCAGATGGGCGCTGAGCAAGTGCAAATCCTACCTGAGTCAGGCATCCCGCAGTCTGAGCTAGAAGCGCTCGGCAAAGTACCTATCCCCACAGACAACGCCATGCGATTTATCAGCATGGGCCGTCTCCTGCACTGGAAGGGCTTTCACCTAGGCGTACGGGCATTTGCCAAAGCCAACTTGCCCGATGCCGAATACTGGATCTTAGGCGATGGTCCAGAAGATGAGTCTCTCCGCCAGCTCGCTAAATCACTAGGCGTTGAGGAGAAAGTAAAATTTTTAGGACGAGTCCCCCGAGACGTAGTGTTAGAAAAGCTCGCCCAGTGCCACGTGATGGTTCACCCCAGCCTGCATGACTCTGGAGGTTGGGTATGTATGGAAGCAATGGCCGCAGGTAGACCTGTTCTATGTTTGGATTTGGGTGGCCCTGGGTTTCAGGTCACCGCAGACACTGGAATTAAGGTGGCCGCCCATAACCCGGATCAAGCCGTGGGTGACTTAGCCAATGCGATGACGAAGCTAGCTGGAGACGAAGCGCTACGCCGAGACATGGGCGCGGCTGGCCGCAAGCTGGTAGGCGAAAACTACACGTGGGAGGTCAACGGTCAGCGGCTCAGCGAACTGTACGAAGCTTTAGTTCAAAGCGCAGGTACACAGCAGGTCACCGCGCCATAATTGGTCTAGACCGAAATTGCTCTAGACCAAAACTGAGTTGAACCGACCGTCCAGGCACACTTTTCTTATGCACGTTTTAATTCCTGCACTCCATCGACCCTCACGGCCAACAGGCGTTTGTCGACATGCCGCTAACTTAGCCCATTGTCTGGCAGATACCGAGCAGGTAAGTCAAGTCACGCTCCTAGTCGGTCGATGGCAAGAAGGCTATTTTCAGTCGCTGCTACCACCCGCTTCTGACAAAATTAAGCTGCACTACGTCGATATTAAAAATAGCTCGATTTCTCGCAATCTGTGGTTTCTGTCTGGACTACCCAAACTAACCAATTCGCTGCGACCTGACATTGTCCATATGTCTTTCCCGCTGCCTTTTCTCAATAGCCGCTTCCAAGCGCCGGTCGTATCGACCATCCATGATTTGTATCCTTACGAGTGCCCAGAGAATTTTGGCAAGGCAAGAGCGACGTTCAATAAGCTGTTTCTAAAGCAGAACATTGCCAGTAGCGATGGGCTTTGCTGCGTATCAGAGATTACTCAAAACAAGTTGGAGGAGTACTTTGCAGG
>JBCBDN010000457.1:0-1898 GCA_038529685.1 Cyanobacteria bacterium J06598_1
GAGTTGGACTATGCCTGCAAGCAGGTGCGAGACTATTTTCGGTATGGTCCGGTGGTGGATGATGGGGTGCGATCGCTCTGTGATTGAGCCTGTGATTAGGCTTGTGATTAAGCGTCATGATTAGCCGCCATGATTAGCCGCCATGATTAAACAGCAATAACTCAGGTAAGGACCTATTTGAAGAAACGATATGCACTATCAGGTCGGAGGAAGCTTAACGACAGATGCCCCTAGCTATGTTGAACGGCAGGCTGACAAGTTGTTCTCAGCGGCGCTTGAGCGCGGTGAATTTTGCTATGTGCTGAACTCTCGGCAGATGGGTAAGTCTTCTTTGATGGTGAGGGCGCATCAACAGTTCTCCCAACGGGGCTACCGCTGCGCGGTGCTCGATATGACCAATATTGGTAGTGAAAATATCACGCCGCTGCAATGGTATAAGGGCATCGTCAAAGATCTGTGGCGCAGCTTGAAGCTGACGCGCCAGGCGGACTTTGCCTTCAACGCTTGGTGGAAAGATGAAGAAGATATTTCGCTGTTGCAGCGGCTGAGTCAGTTTATTAAAGATGTGCTGCTCTCTCAGTTTCCCGATGATGAGATTGTTATTTTTATCGATGAAATTGACAGCATTTTAAGCCTGCCGTTTTCGGTCGATGACTTTTTCGCACTGGTGCGGTTTTGCTATAACCAGCGGGCGATTGACCCTGAGTATAAACGCATTCACTTTGCGATTTTTGGGGTGGCGACGCCTGCGGATTTGATTCGCGATCGCGCCCGCACGCCTTTCAATATCGGCACTCCCATTTACCTCAATGGCTTCACTCAAGCTGAAGCCCAGCCCCTGGCTAACGGCCTCACTGTACAAAAAGGTGACGCAGAGGCCGTTCTCAAGGCCATTTTGACCTGGACACAAGGTCAGCCTTTCCTCACCCAAAAGCTGTGTCAGCTCGCGATTAGCTCTAGTCAAGATGCGGTAAACCAGCCGCTGACCATTCCCCCTGGCAATGAAGCCTATTGGGTGGAAAATCTGGTTCAAAAGAAGATTATTGATCGGTGGGAATCTCAGGATGAGCCTGAGCATTTGCGGACGATTCGCAATCGAATTTTGAATAATCCCGAAACAGCGGGTCGATTGTTGTCCTTGTATCAACAAGTCTTAGAAGGTGAGGTGGTAGCAGACGATAGCCGCGATCAAATTGAACTGGTGCTCTCTGGTTTGGTGACCCGTTCAAAGGGCTTTCTCCAGGTTAAGAATCGCATTTATGGAGAGATTTTTAATCTGGTCTGGATCAAGCATCAGCTCAATCAGCTCAGGCCTTACGCGCAGCAGTTTGAGACTTGGGTGGCCTCACAAAAAACAGATGAGTCTCGGCTGCTGCGGGGGCAGGCGCTGAAGGATGCGCAGGTGTGGGCGCAGGGGAAGCGGCTGAGTGATTTGGACTATCAGTATTTGGCGGCTTCGGTGGAGAGCGATCGCAAAGCGATCCAGCAAGGGCTCGAAGCGCAGCGAGTAGAAGCTGTTGAAGCGCAGCTTGCAGAAGAACAAGCCAGACTTATTCAAGAAAAGAAAACCCTCAAATTCCAACGTCTACTCTCTGCGGCCATTGGCGGGGCGCTTTTGGTTACTGCTGGGCTAGGCCTCACTGCGCTGAGACAATCTCGAAATGCAAAAATACACGAAGTCGAAGCGCTCGTCGCAGCAGCAGACGGCAGCTTTGACTCTCACCGGCAGCTCGATGCCATTGTGCAAGCACTGCGAGCACACAAAAATTTAGCAGGGCTCACCCATTTAGACCCAGAGCTGGTGCAAGCGGTGAAGGCCACACTGCAACGGGTGATGCTCGGCGCCAATGAACTCAACCGGTCGAATTTCAGCTCAGAGGTGAATGACGGTGTTTTCA
>JBCBDN010000458.1:0-1858 GCA_038529685.1 Cyanobacteria bacterium J06598_1
CGTTGAAAAGAGGAGAGATTCTCCTATCCAAGTGCCTCAAGCTCTTTGTTCAGCTCATCGATCTTCTGCTGCTTAGCAGCCTCATCCATCTCCAGATCGTTCTGAACTTCTAAAAGCTCCTTACCGATATTCAGCTCTCTGACGGTATTCCAGTCAGCATCAGAGGCTTCATCAAACCCCTGCCAGTCCAAATCACCTAAAACAGCGGGATCCTTGTAACCATAAAAGAAATCTTTGATTTCTGTTTTGAGGCAGTCAGGCAAGTCATTGCGGTAAGCCAACGGATCGCTAGGAATCACCGGAGACGTCCAGATAATTTGAACCTTTTCAAAAGCTTCTGGGTCACCAGCTTCTAATACTGCCATGCTTTCACTGTTGTTTGTCGCAACATCCACTTGGGCATTGGCAACAGCTTGAGCAGTAGCCTCGTGGCTACCCGCGAAAATCAGCTCTGAAAACGCCTGATCGGGGTTCACACCCTTTTCTGCAAATACGTAATAGCTAGGCACCAAGAAGCCAGAGGTCGAGTTAGGATCGTTAAAAGCAAAGGTTAAATCAGCTGCATTTTCAACAATGTACTCATCACCATTGCCCTTCTCTAGGTCAATGTCCCCTACGATAGGATTCTCTTTGTTGGTAATCAGGTGAGAGTAGTAGCCCTTGGTACCATCTTCATTCACCGTTTGCGCAAAGGCTTCAGCATCAGAGCGCTCAGCCGCTTCAATATAGGACTTACCGCCATACCAAGCCAGCTGAATTTTGCCTGCGCCCATAGCCTCAATCACACCGGCATAGTCCGTTGCAAAAAAGCCATTTACCGGACGGCCAATCTCTTCTTCCATGGCCTTAAGGAACGGCTCCCACTTAGGCTTCAAATTATCTTGGGATTCGGTAGAGATAATGCCAAAGTCCAGCTCGGCCATCTCAGGGGCACAGCTCCCACCAGCCGCGCTCGTCGCAGAATCAGAAGCGCCTGTAGAAGAGGTACCGCCACCGCTACAGCCGACTAACATGCCAGCAGTTAGCATAGAAGAGGCCAGCAGGGCGGCCCATTTTTTAGGTGTGTAAGTCATAAAGAGTCTCGAAAAAGTTGTCTAAAAGGGCAAATGGACAAATCTATTAGCGATGTGTTCGAACCGTGCGGTTGAACAATGCGCTCATGGCGCTCACATCTCAAAATCACATCTCAAAATCACATCTCAAAATCACTGTGGCCACGGCGCACCAGCTCCTCAGCCGCTGAACCATAAATCTGAGATAGGCGTTCGTCATCTAATGATGCCGTGGGGCCATCAAAGCGAACTTCGCCTGCTTTTAGGGCGATCGCACGGGGAAAGTAAGCCCGCACCATCTGTACCTGATGCAGCGAAGCAATCACCGTAATGCCCTGCTGAGCATTGAGCTCTTGCAGCAGCTTCATCACCCGATGGGCCGACTCAGGATCGAGGGAGGCAATGGGTTCATCGGCCAGGATAATCTGAGCGCCTTGCATCAGGCAGCGGGCGATCGCCACCCGCTGCTGCTGCCCGCCCGAGAGCGAAGCCGCCCGCTTATAGGCCTGCTCAATAATCCCCACTCTTTCCAAAGCAGCTAGGGCACGCACTTTCTTATCTTGAGAAAACAACCGGAACAAAGAAGCCATAGGAGAAACCCGAGACAAGTCTCCAATCAGCACATTCTCCAAAACGCTCAGCCGATTGACCAGATTAAACTGTTGAAAAATGCAGCCAATCTGAGCCCTCAGCTGTCGAACTTTAGAATGAAGCTGACCGCCGGATTGCAGCGGCATCTCCAAAATCTCGACCGTGCCACTATCCGCCTGATGGAGGCCGTTCAAACACCGCAGCAGCGTTGACTT
>JBCBDN010000459.1:0-1847 GCA_038529685.1 Cyanobacteria bacterium J06598_1
CGTCACGAAATTACAAACTGACCTGCGTCAAATGATCCATGCCAACTGACCTAGGTCAAATGATCTACGCCTGGCCTCGACTAGCAAAGTAAGGATGCATTCTTACTTTGCTAGTCGAGTTAGCTGTTGATACTAAACACTTTGAGCGATCGCTAATGTCCTAACTAACTCGACAGAAGCTACAGAACAGTGGACAAGTTAAAAAAAGCCGCCAACTGCTGAAATTAGCAGTTGGCGGCTTTTCAAAGAGAGTGTTGACTAAAACTGTTCGTTTATTTGACCTATTCATCCATGCGCAAAAGCTTGCGGTAGAAAGACTGGTCAAAATCAGGGTCTTTATCTTGGTTCATCGCCACGACGACGCTAATCAAAAAATCAACGAACTCAAAAGTCGCCATCGTAATTTCGTAGGTAAGCTCGGCGTCTCCGTCAAACTGCATGCGGCAGCGGGTGAGGTCAGCGGGCAGCATGGAGACATTCCATGTCGCCAAGAAAGGAATGCTTTCAGTGCCTTCGATGTCGCGTAGTCCTTCAATATTGCCTTGCTTATACAGGCCGATGGCGTAGGGCAGGGCGTTTCGTTTTTTGCCTTGGTAGTAAGGCAAATAAACGCTCGCCTCTGGCTTAGTAGCAGGCTTAATAGATTGAAGAGACATAGCTGGTTTAAGCGTACTTGCATAGAGATAATCGCGTGATTTCAGAATGCCCGATTGGCGGGGAAGGTAACCATCTTGGTGGCTCAAGCGCCTTGCAAACCTGGCCTGCTAAAAGGAGTCGCTAATCGGTGTGAGTCATGAGGGTATGGTTAAATTAAGAAATATTTGTTAAGGGATCTAAACAAAAATACAAATGTCAGACTCTGCCGATAAGCCGCTCTCTGAACAAGCTTCTTCTGAACTGGGCGATGACGATCTGGTGATTGATGAGTTCTTTAGAGGCTACGCGGGACGACGGCTGAAAGCGGCGATCGCACTGATTACCCTTTGGCTTCTGACGGCTTTTTTGCACAGCTTTATTTGGGGCAACCAGCTTGTCCTCGTGGCCACGGGCCTGATTGCAATTCATACGCTGCGGGTCATGCTCGCAAAGCCTCGCTCTGCCCCGGCGCCGCTGCCGACGATGAATTCTTCTGCGGCGCTCTCTGATAGCGCGCTCTCCAGCAGCTACCCTTCCGACAGTCACAGCGCGGATGCAATCACTACCGATCCTGAACGCTGGCCTTACGTGTCGCTGCTGGTTGCCGCCAAAAACGAGGAGCACGTCATTGGCAACCTGGTGGAAGCGCTCTTACAAATTGACTACCCAGCCACCCGCTACGACCTGTGGTTTATTAATGACAACAGCAGCGATCGCACGGCTCAAATTCTCGATGACCTGTCGGCCCTATACCCTCGCTTAAATGTGGTGCACCGAGGCCCCGACGCCACGGGCGGCAAATCCGGCGCACTCAACTTGGTATGGCCTAAGACAAAAGGCGACTTGCTGGCCGTTTTTGATGCGGATGCCCGCGTGCCTCAGGATTTGCTGCGCTATGTCGTGCCGATGTTTGATCCGCAGCTAGGCGGCAGCAGCAAAACGGGGGCGGTGCAGGTTCGCAAGGCCATTGCCAACGCCAGCGATAACTTTTGGACCCGGGGGCAAAAGGCTGAAATGGCCCTCGACTGCCATATGCAAGAGCGGCGCATTGCCATTGGTGGTATTGGCGAGCTGCGGGGGAATGGACAGTTTGTGCGAAGGCGTGCGATCGCCCAGTGCGGCGGCTGGAATGAAGAAACCATCACCGACGACTTGGACCTCACCATTCAGCTGCACCTGCATCAGTGGGACATTGGCCTGCTCTTTACCCC
>JBCBDN010000460.1:0-1806 GCA_038529685.1 Cyanobacteria bacterium J06598_1
CGATCGGCGACAGTGTCGCCGATCGCAAAGCCAGTCCACGGGGCGTGACATAGCGCTCGTATGGAACAGTGTTCTCCCCAAATGTTTCAAGGTACTCGTGGCTATCTATCAAGGCATCTACCAGGGCATAAAACCCTTGTTGACCACAAAGGTCGTAATATTTGTTGGTTTCTCTGCGCCCGTAGGTAGGCCGTCCTAGCAAGCGTCTGTGAATGATTTCAGTGGCCTTGGTGATATATAGAGTCTCCCAATAAGCCCGTCGAAAGGCCCGAGATTTTGCTAGCTGCCGCACAAATTCTCGAACGGTGATTCGCTGCGATCGCAGCCCGGTTTCAGCAACTGGATGGCGCCGGCTCTCCAATACTTCACAGCCAAACACCTGTCGGTAGGCCGCCAAAATAACCGCCTCTACAGAGTGCTGAACGCTGTCGATACTGGGCGGATTTGTTTGCTTTGAACGAGCGTTGGACCCACGGGCCTTGCGAGCAACAGAACGCTGATCGTGGGTAACACCCCTAAAAGCGCTGTGCTGAGACTGAGTGTTAATTAAAATCCGGCGACTATCTTCGCTAAAATGAGCGGGCTGCCCTTTGGGATCTTTGGTTTCTTTTGGGAAAATTGCTCCGAACTGAATCTCTAGCGGATCGTTGCCGGCACCATAGGGATGCTGATTGGGCAACGGCTGATGGTAACCCGCAAAAGCTGTGACAAACTGCGGCACCTTACGCATGGGCGCGCTGTACTTGAACAGATCTAACTGAGGCCCCCAGTTGCGACACGCTTGCGCTTCTAGCCCGAGCCCTCTCATGTAGGGAACGGTTTCTACCCCAAAGTAGTCAGCATATTCTGGTGATCCTACCAACGCATCAATCAGGGCTAGAAACCCTTTTTCTGAAACCAGCTCAAAGTATTTTTGAAACTCTTCTGTGCAGCTGAGCCCGCGACCCAGAAAATGCCGGCAGGCTAACTCAATCGCCCGGCTGATACTGTAAGGCTCGTAATACAGCTGCCGGTAAAGCCTAGATTTACCCAGCTGCCGAATAAATGACTCCATAGACCCACGGCCATTTTTGACCTGCGACACCAGTGCAGCAAGCTCGCTGCTGTAGAACCGGCTAACGTCTCGCTCGAACACCTGCCGATAAGCGGCCTTAACGACGGCCTCTTTTTCAATGTCTGGCAGAGAGTCCTTCATGACCCACCTGGGCCTTGCCGTCGCGCTATCTTCATAGCTAGCGGGTAAAGAGAGTCCTTGCTGATGCTTTGAAACACCATTGCGTGGCCTGTCAGAAGGCTTTTCGACTTGGTAATCAGCAATCAAGACGTCAAAATATTGTTTGACCAAAGCCGCTGCTGCTGATTCTGCCGGGAAATAAGAGAGCGATTTCCACTGCATTTCTCGAAGCGCAACCGTTGTTGCCAGCGTGACATCTTCTGGAATGACGCCTCGTAGCCCTCTGGTATTGATGTTAATAATGCTTGTGTCACCTGCCACAATGGCATAGGTAATGTACCGTAAGAACCAATCTAAATCACGCATAGAGCGTTTCATTCGCACTGAGCCGTAGCCCGCAATGCTAATCGCTTGAAACTGGCTCGGAACGCTGGGTTTGCCGCTAAAAAATAAGCCTTTGAACCAGTCAACAGGGTGGGAGATACCTATGCCGGTGGTGCGCTCGATTTGTCTGTTTTTTTCTTGGTTTTTTCGAGTTTTGGGAGAAAGATAGTCTTCTGCAACAAAGTATTCGGATCCTGGTAGGCCAATCGGATCGGTTGGCGGCTCTAGGTAATCCGATGGATTACCTA
>JBCBDN010000461.1:0-1766 GCA_038529685.1 Cyanobacteria bacterium J06598_1
AAACTGAAGGTGCAATTTTTCGCCAACCAGATCGCTTACGGCGTTGCCACGACCGACGAATTGCAGACAGGGCGTGTTTCGGTAATAGTGAGTGACTTTGACGCGATCGCCCACCCGATACCGATACAACCCACCCATCTGCGAAATAATCACCTCGTAGGTTTGCCCCACCGTCAGCTGATGCAGCAGATGACATTGCCCCTCAGCACCTTCAAACTCAAAATAAACATCGGTAAGTAATGGCACGTGGCCTTTTGCGGCGACTAGGGGCACCGTCATAGGGGCCTCTGTAGCCAGGAGTCCTTTGCCTTGAACTAAAGCGTGGGGAAAGTGCGCCTTCAATACAGCCGCACCATCTGCTGCTGTTACACTGTCCCAGCAGGAAATTAGCGTTAAGTTTGGCCACAGCTTGGCCCAGTCGATTGTGTCTTGCTGTAGCAAAGCCACGCGCTCAGGCGAGATAGTGCCTTCAAGCAAAGCCGCTAAACGAACGCTGTGCTGTTGAATGTAGCCAAGCTGAGCGGTCAAAAAACTAGGGCTCCAAATTGAAACAATTTCGAGGTTTGCTGCTTTTAATAATGTCTGAGCTAACTTATCTCTGAAGTCTTCGGGCGTTTGAGTAGGTGGAGCCATGACTAAAAAAGGCCGCAGCAGCCAGCGTAGCCACGGGTCTAGATAGTCGGCATCATCAGTTGTACCCTGAGCCGCATCAGCTGGCGTATCAGCTTTGATAAAACTAGGAGAGATAGAGAAATAAAATTTCCCTCGGGTAAAGCCGGGTCCATTCATGATTAAGTCATGGGCCCAAAGACAAAATAAATGATTGAACGCGCGGCGTAAGGAGCGCGTGTATGGAATTTGCTTACGAGGGCCGCTACTGCCAGACGTAGGTTCGTAAAAGAGAACGGGTTCAGGGGTTAGCTTACTCTTTGAGTTGTGTAACGCGTCAGATGCAGGAATCCACGACTGCAAATCTGCATAGGTAATAACCGGCAACCGCTGCCAGTCGTCAATATGCTGAATCTGATATTTCTGGCCATATTCGCAACCCTTTAGCTGATGAACTAACCGCTGCTGCACTGCTCGCTGCGCCTGCCGTGGGTTGCCTAGGGCTTTGTCAAACCGCATTGAGATAGGAGACAACAGCCAACCAAAGACTTTGATTACGCTACGCACTGTTCTGCCTCTCTTCGACTTCTCTTTGAGGATTACGAATTCGCTGTTGTGTCGAGACTGTTTTATTCGGATGAATTTCACTGCCCGATTCTAAGTAGGCCTCTCCCGTCACCACGACGCCCGCACCAAGGTAAGAGCCAGAGCCGATAAAAGCATCGGCCCCAATTTCAATCACTTTTACATACAGCAACAGATTGTCTCTTTTGGGCTTGATGATGTGCGAGTACAGGCCAACTCTGTGACCAATAAGTGCGCGATCGCCTACCGTCAGCAGCCCCCGATCAGAAATCTCTCCTATCAAACCCCAATAAACGCCTTTCCCAATCTCAGCCCCCCAAAGTCGCAGCCATGCTGAAAACAAACCAGGCACTAATCGCAGTGCAGTTTCTAAAGCAGGGAAAGCAATATAAATCGATTGCAGCTGATAGCTTCCCCACCAAGGAGAATATTTTTCTCCCTTCAAGTAGCTAATGCCTTCAGGCATCGGATAGAACTTTTCATGAATGCGATAAGCCAACAGCGGCAATCGATTTATATTGCTTTCCCTGCTTTAGAAACTGCACTGCGATTAGTGCCTGGTTTGTTTTCAG
>JBCBDN010000462.1:0-1758 GCA_038529685.1 Cyanobacteria bacterium J06598_1
CTGCTTGCCAGCTCATCGCGGCGAAGAAATCACTGCTAAAGTTATGGAAGGTAGTCACTCACGCATCTGGTCAGAAGCCGAAAACAGAATGCACGCCCAGCAGGCGCTGCTTGCTGCTGTCCTGGGCGCAACGTAACTTTAGCAGTGATTTCTTCGCCGCGATGAGCTGGCAAGCAGTGCAGCACAATGGCGTTTGGATCTGCGATCGCCAAAGCCGCATCATTGATCTGATAGGGCTCAAAAATCGGAATCCGCTTTTCAGCCAAATCTTCTTGCCCCATACTCGCCCAAACATCTGTGTAGAGTGCGTGAGAACCTTCTACCGCCGCCTTCGGGTCGGTCGTGATAACAACTTCGCTACGGCCCTTAGTAATTTCCTGAGCCTTTTTCAAAATAGAGTCGTCCGGCTCGTAGCCTTTTGGTGTCGCTACACGCACATTCATACCCACTAGCGCGCAGCCCAAAATTAGCGAGTGAGCAACGTTATTACCATCACCTAAATAGGTCATGGTCAAGCCTTCTAGCTTGCCGAAGTCTTCTTTCACGGTCAGCAGATCGGCCAAAATTTGGCAGGGATGCTCTAGGTCTGTGAGCGCATTGAGAATAGGAATGGTGCTGTATTGAGCAAATTCTTCGACTTCAGCTTGCTCAAAGGTGCGAATGGCGAGTACGTCTAAATAGCGATCTAGAACACGGGCGGTGTCTGCGGTGGATTCACCTCTACCGATTTGGGTGAGGTTGGCGTTGAGATCTATCACTTGGCCACCAAGCTTGTACATAGCGGCGGAGAAGCTAACGCGGGTGCGGGTGGAGGCTTTTTTGAAGACGAGTCCTAGAATTTTTTGAGGGCACTGCGGGTTGATTTCTCCTGATTTTATTTGCGCTGCTGTGGTGAGCAAATGCAGCATTTCTTCAGTAGAGAAGTCTGCCAGACTCAGAAGATTTCGCCCTTTCAGTGCTGCCATAAGTGTCCCTGAGTGAGTGATGGGTAAGGATTTGCGTAAGTTAAAACGCTAGCAGAAGTTTTGAGAATAGGGAAGCGCCTTTGTAGATGGGCATTTCGCCCGCATAACCAGTTCAGGCAAATCCATTCAAGGGAAGGCATCGGTTTAAGATCAAAGTGCTGTTGAAAAGGAACTAGCGCTGATGGGCATTTATTCGCAGGTAATCTTTCCTCGACTGCTGGAACTATCGATGCGCTCTGAAACGATGAGTGCATATCGCCACCAGCTTCTGAGTGAGGTGAGTGGAGACGTGCTAGAGATTGGATTTGGAACCGGGTTGAATCTGCCACACTACCCAGATACGGTCACTTCGCTCACGACGGTGGATCCGAATGAGGGAATGGGTGCGATCGCACAAAAGCGCATCGACGCCAGCCCTATCCCCATCAAGACCAAACCCCTCAGCGGCGAAAACTTATCTATGCCCGATGCCAGCTTTGACACTGTGGTGTGCACCTGGACGCTGTGCAGCATTCCAAATGCTGAAAAGGCTTTAGGTGAAGCGTATCGAGTCTTAAAACCGGGTGGCCGCTTTTTCTTCATTGAGCATGGCTTAAGCGATGAGCCCAACATTCAAACCTGGCAAAATAGGCTAACGCCGATTCAGCGAGTGGTTGCAGATGGCTGCCATCTCAACCGCAGAATCAACGAGCTAGTTGAGCATGTTTTTGACGAGATCACGTTCGATGAGTTCTACGCACCTGATTTGCCTAAAGTTATGGGCTACTTCTATCGAGGGATTGCGACCAAGCAC
>JBCBDN010000463.1:0-1741 GCA_038529685.1 Cyanobacteria bacterium J06598_1
TATTCTCGTGAGCTCAACCCTTCTGGGAAGGTGGGGGTGAGTGCCTGTAATGTGCGGTTGGATTACGAGGTGACGGTTCAGTAGAGAAAATTTAGTGACGTTAGCGTTAACTACCTAAGTTTTGCCCAAATTAACGGCAATGTACTGTGATTTCAACAATAGTGATAATCGATGCACCCAAGGCCTGACCAGGCTATCAGCCGCATTCAATCGAATTTCGATGAGCTGCCCTTGTGGATTGAACAAAAGTTGGCCTGTGGTGGTGAAAACGTCTCTGATGAGTCGCACAAAGCCAATGGGTTTGAGTGCAGGTGTGTCGGCAGTCAGCCAGCGCTTGGCCCAAACTAAGACGTTGTGGGCTAAGGCGTTGAGCTGAGTGAGCATCTGTTGGGCCTGAAAGCGCTTCTTGTTTCGTTTTTTGGTGCCCAGCGCTTGGTTATCTTGCTTGAAAGAGGTTTCCACACCGCCCCCGCGTTGGTCATAGCAGTGCACATAAGCCAACCACAGGTCACAGAGATTGCCATTAAAGTCGAATGTGGTGTTCATCAAGGTCGCGATGTCATCCGGTGTCAGATTCGTCACCAGTACACCTATGGCCCAAGTCCCATTGTTTCTGCGGCAGCGCACCGCAATCCGGATGACTGGCCGACAATAGTCATCGGTGCTTGATGTGGTGACGAAGCCAACCTGTCGGCCTGGCTGGGCTGGGTCCTCGAACCACTCAGTGATGCTGTCGGCCAACTTCTTTGCCCGTTGGCTCGAATAGTCTTTGGTCAGTACCCGATAGTTTCGTGAGAGCATCCAGTTAATATCTTTGAGGCTGCCCCCGCCACTATCGACGCGGACCAGTGTCCGGGCACGCTTCTGGTCAGAGTTCGCGATGCCTAAGGTTTGTTCAGTCGCTTGCAGCAACGGTTGCAGGGCTTTGGTCAACTGTACGGTGCCCTCAAAGGTGCGGTCACAAACAACTTCGTCATAACGGGTGGCGAGCACACGACCGAGCTGTCGCCCTTTGCGATTCCGTTTGCCTGCAAAGTAGCCTTTGGTGGCAAACATCGCCTTCGGGCCACAGGGATGACCGCTCATATCGACATCGAGAATTTGCAGGGAGTGTTGATAGTCGTGACGGTAGCCTTGGCTATGCTGCTGATAAATGGTGTCCATCGCTTGATGAAGCTCGTTGACATTCTCGGCAGTACTCGCATCTAGAGTTTCTTGGATGACCGATTGCTCGGCACAGCGCGATCGCCCAAAGGCTTGTTGTAAACCCTGGTCACTGCGCACCAGCTTATTGACTTCGACCATCCCCTTCGCACCACACAGCAAACCGATGAAGCCGTCGTAGAGCTTCTCTATGGGGCTATCTTTCACTGTCTTTTGGGGGATGTTTACCTGCTCGGCTATCGGGCCAAATAGGTCTAGGCTGTTCACTTTGGCTCCCACACCGGCCAGAAAACTTCGCGCTGATAGATGGACGCTCTGCTCGCTAGCGTCACTCAAGACGGGGGGGTAGAATCTAAAGCATTCATGTGATGAACCTCGGAATTTTTAGCTTTTTCAAGCGTTCATCACTTTTCTTCTTTTGGCAAGGGTTACAGCTTTTTCTCTACAGCACCCTGCCGCTTATTTGGCCTAAATTTGGGTAAGTAGCTGACATTTTGGTCACGCCAAGAAAACGTAGACTCAGTTAAACTCGCCAAGGCTTGGTTAGCGAGGACCGGTGCCTCACGCAACGTCTCCG
>JBCBDN010000464.1:0-1728 GCA_038529685.1 Cyanobacteria bacterium J06598_1
GTGTACACGCAGCTGCACAAGCTAGGTTTGGACTATTTTGCCAAGGCCCAAACAGGGGACTTAACTTACCGGATTACGGAAGACATTGACCGCGTGGGTGAAGTGCTCTTTAAAATGTCGCAGCAGTTTGTCTCTTGTGTGCTCCAAATTATTGTTTTGATTGGCTATATCTTTTATATCAACTGGCAGCTGTCGCTGACGGGGATTGTGGTGGCACCGATTATGGCGGTGCTGATTGGGCAGTTTGGCAAACGGCAGCTGACGCTTTCACGGCGTAATCAGGATGCGATTTCTAGCCTGTCTTCTCTGCTGACAGAAGTGTTTGGCAGCATGCGAATTGTGCAGGCATTTGCAGCGCAGGACTACGAAATCAATCGGTTTTCGCAGGAGGCTAAGCTGAACCGCGATGCGAAGTTTCGCAGTGAGTATTTGACCTCTGTGCAGTATCCGGTGGTGGGATTGCTTGAAGCGCTGAGCATTATGGTGCTGTTTTTGGTGGGGGCTTGGCAAATTTCGCTGGGGCGGATGGATGGGGGTGACTTTGTCGCCTTTTTGGCGGCAGTGCTGATTTTGATTCCGCCGATTGATCTATCGATTCAGCACTACAACCTGTATAAGCAAACGGAAGCCTCGGCGGAGCGGGTGTTTGAGCTGATGAATTTGCAGCCGACGCTAGTGGAACAAGAAGATGCGATCGCACTCCCTGCCATCACCGGAAAAGTAGACTATCAAAATATCAGCTTTGGCTACGGCGCAGGCGATAGTACAACCCCTATTTTGACTGAGCTGAATCTACGCGTACACCCTGGAGAAGTTGTCGCACTTGTGGGGCCATCCGGCGCAGGCAAAACAACCATTGTGAATCTGCTGGCGCGCTTTTACGATCCACAGCAAGGCCAAATTTTGGTCGATGGCATTGATATTAAGTCAGTCAAAATTGCTAGCCTACGCCATCAAATCGGTACAGTTCCCCAAGAAACAGCTTTATTTTCTGGCACGATTGCGCAGAACATTGCCTACGGACAGACAGACCTCGACTACCCAGCGATTGAAGCGGCTGCGAAGGTAGCCAATGCCCATGAGTTCATTAGTCCGCTCTCTCAGGGGTATCAGACTTGGGTAGGTGAACGGGGTAATAACTTTTCGGGTGGGCAAAGGCAAAGGATTGCGATCGCCCGTGCCATTTATCTCAACCCTCGAATCTTAGTACTCGATGAAGCGACCAGCGCCCTCGATCCTGAATCTGAAGCCTTAGTACAAGAGGCGCTAGAACGGGCCATGAAAGACCGAACCGTTTTCATCATTGCGCACCGCCTCAGCACCGTGCGAAAAGCAGACCGAATTTTGTTCTTAGAGAAAGGAAAAATCTTAGAGTCGGGCACTCATCCAGAGCTGCTGAAAAAAGGTGGGCGGTATGCGCAGTTTTACACGCAGCAATTTGACGAGAAGTTTGATTGAGGCGATCGCATTCAGCACAGAAAACCAAAGAAAAAAGGCACCGCAGCAGAAAAGAAGAAGCAAGTACTGCGCGATGCCGATGTGTGGGTGTGAGGGAGCGTATCACTCCTATGTGTAAATACTGATTTATCGATATGACTTTTCGATGACAGTCAGATGAAATTTGTGTGACGCCTGAAATTGAACGGTTGCAATATAGCCTTCCGCGCTTAGCTTTAGACACTACGAACAGTTACAACCCTTACTATGTAGAGCGCATAGCGCATAGCA
>JBCBDN010000465.1:0-1727 GCA_038529685.1 Cyanobacteria bacterium J06598_1
ATCGCCAGGCAAGATCAAAGAAGTTGCAGAAAACGCTGAACCGTCCTCTTTTTGAATGTCGCGCCAACGCGTCCCATCTTGCCACTCACGCTCGGCAATGCGCCACAGCGAATCACCGGGCTCAATGGTGTAAGGCGAGCGACTATTGCTTTGCTCTACCGTTATGAACCGGCTGCTCTTTGACGCATCATTGACTGAGGCATCATTCACCCTTAGCACAGCGCTATCGTCTTCTTGCTGTAACCTGGCAAGCTCGCCCTCTAAGAAGGTTTCTCCTTGGGCTAACCGGGCAAAAATAGCCCCTTCATCGCCCGCAGAATCAGTCGTATTGAGTGACTGGTCAAAATAGTGGCCGATCTCTTCTAACAACACATCTACCAGCGCTTTAGGATCGCTCACACTTTGCGCTAAAAACGCATCAGAGACAAAAATTGTATTGTCGCCATAGGCGGCCTCAGCCTGGAGCCAGTCGGCGTCCACGACCTGCACTGTCGGTGCTGCGGTCTCTTCAATGACTTCGTCGACTATAGCTTCGGCTGCTTCACGTGCCCAGCGATCGCCAAAGGCTGTTTCAAAGGTCTCAATAAAATCAGGCCCCTCACGCAGATCAACCAAATTCTCTTTTAGCTGTTGCTGTGCTTGGGCTAGGGCTGCGGCTTCTCGTGTGGGCGCACCATCGTCAAAGTAGCCTAAGTTTTGATTTATTTTTTCAACAAATGTGCCCACATGACCGGAGGCCGCCTCTAGGCGTTTTTTGAGCCGCGCCATCCATTGGCTGCTATCGACCTCTGCCGTCAATTCTTTCAGGCCACTCACAAAGGCTGCGGACTGGTCAGTAAGTTCGCGCTGGGCGCGATTGGCTGGCGTCTGCCATCGCTCAAGTGCCTCGGTGACGACTTCGTTTTTTAACGTCCGAACAGAAAGCCCTACCTCGTGAGCCGTTGCTTTCGTGGAAGACGTGGTGACTATCAGCGCTTTTTCAACTGCTTGGGAGCCGTTGCCCAATAGCGTGGCTCCCGTTTGGATTGCACGCGCTACTGCGGGTTCGGTGAGCACCCTACCTACCGAAGGGTACACCGGGCTCAGCTCATCTATTAGGGGTTGTAAAAAGGCTGAAGCCCCGGTAGCGATTGGCCTATTAGCGGATAAATCGCTGATTCCTCCTTTGCTAAACAGGCCATCTGCTGCGTATTGAGGATCTGGGGATGCCGGTAAGGACAGCATCGCCTGACGCGCGCGATCGCCTGAGTGTGCAAAATTCGAGTGTGCAAAATTCGAGTGCGCCAATGGATTGCTTTCCAGCAAAGGCATAGGCAGCAGAACACTGGCTGAATCGTTAGCAGCGCTCAGGTCAAAATTAGACATATTTATATTGGACTATTTAAAGCTAAATTTTGTATGAGTGAGTCTGTATAAAAAGAAGGCAATAGATGCGACTTTAACCCTATCCTGCCAAGGCACGACGCCTGCGTAATAACACCGTTAGCTTTATATTTTTCTACAGTCAGAAATACTGAAAAGTCATCAATTATCCGGATAAAAGCGCTGCGCTTTTTTACCCGGACTTTTTGTGATGCGTTTTTAGTCTGTTTGCTTTTACACCTGTTTGTTTTTACGCCTGCTGGTGCGAAATATCTTCTGTCGGCTGATCAATCGGTGACTGACCCGAAATCACAAACTCAGATTCAATGAGCTGTTGGGCGTCTTTCATCGGGACGGGCCGAGAG
>JBCBDN010000466.1:0-1713 GCA_038529685.1 Cyanobacteria bacterium J06598_1
GAAGAAGCGCCAGCGAGCCTACGTGACTACATCTTCAATCCGAACCAAATCTACACTGAATTCCTCAGCAGACATCAGCAACTTTGTTAGAGCTGTAATGTAGGCTTTAGACGGCAATATGCGGAAGTGCGATCGCAAATAGATGTCGCTAGAGAAACCAGTCAAAATGCCTATTGGATGGCTGTGAGTCTTGGCTTGCACGCAATCTACACTGGACTTGAGAAGATGTTTGAGCAAATTGCTCGGGATGTTGATGGCGATCTGAACAAGAAGTCTGACCGTTGGCACAAGGACTTGCTAGAGCAAATGGCTGCTGCTATCCCTAACATTCGTCCGGCAGTGATAGACGAACGAACATTCCAAGATTTAGAGAAGTATTTGAGTTTTCGTCATGTTGTTCGCAGTAACTATGCCTACCGCCTTGAACCTGAAAAGATTGATGAAAATTTTCAGACATTAGAGAATCGCTACGCGTCGTTGGCCCAGCAGCTCAACGACTTTTGCGAGTTCTTAGCATCGGTTGATTAAGCATTACGCCTGATGTGGGTTGAAAGGTAAGCCGTAGGGCTACAATGACCGATGTAATTGTCTATATATAGTAACCACTCATTCACTGAAGCTTTTATGACTGCTGCTGCACCTGCAAAAACTCAGTACGAACCCGTCATTGGCCTAGAAACCCATTGCCAGCTAAGCACGGAGACTAAGATTTTCTCCACCAGCTCTGCTGCCTTTGGCGCGGATCCTAATACCCACATTGACCCAGTGACTATGGGCCTGCCGGGTGTGCTGCCAGTGCTCAATGAAAAGGTACTGGAGTATGCGGTCAAGGCCAGCCTGGCGCTGAACTGTAAAATTGCGCCCTACAGCAAGTTTGACCGCAAGCAGTACTTTTATCCTGACCTCCCTAAGAACTATCAAATCTCTCAATTTGACCTGCCGATTGCAGAGCACGGCTGGTTAGAAATTGAGCTGATTAAAGACGGTAAGCCCGTACGCAAGCGGATTGGGGTGACCCGGCTGCACATGGAAGAAGATGCTGGCAAGCTAGTGCATGCCGGGAGTGACCTAGCGGCGGCAGCGTATTCCATGGTGGATTACAACCGGGCGGGTGTGCCCCTGGTGGAGATTGTATCTGAGCCAGATATTCGCTCGGGTGAAGAGGCCGCTGCCTATGCAGAAGAAATTCGCCGGATTATTCGCTACTTGGGTGTGGGCGATGGGAACATGCAGGAAGGCTCGCTGCGCTGCGATGTGAATATTTCCGTGCGTCCGGTGGGTCAAAAGGAATTTGGCACGAAGGTGGAGATTAAGAATATGAACTCCTTTAGCGCGATCGCCAAAGCCATCGATTATGAAATCGATCGCCAAATCGAAGCGATTGAAAACGGCGAGCCCATTTACCAAGAAACCCGCCTGTGGGAAGAAGGGCCGCAGCGTACGAAGAGTATGCGAATGAAGGAAGGCGCTAGCGACTATCGCTACTTCCCTGAGCCTGACCTGCCGCCCATTGAAGTGTCTGCTGACCAGCTGAAGACTTGGACCGATGAGCTGCCTGAACTGCCTGCGCAAAAGCGGAAGCGCTATCAGGAAGAGCTGGGGCTCTCAGCCTATGACACAAGCGTGATGGTGGACGACCAGTCGATTGCACAGTTTTTGGAAAGTGCGATCGCCACAGGCGCTTCCGCCAAGCTAGTTACCAACTGGCTGATG
>JBCBDN010000467.1:0-1712 GCA_038529685.1 Cyanobacteria bacterium J06598_1
ATAGCAAAGTGCGTTGGCCTTGCCTCGCCTTGGCGTTATGCATCCGCGCTTTGCTATAACTTGGTAGGTTGGCCTCTGAAGTGTCGACTTTTTAGTGGACTTTAGTCTGACCCACGTCAGTCAAAAGGGGCAGGATTTATCATCCTGCCCCTTTTGTTCGTTCGATTGAATGGCGGCGCAGTCACTGCAAGACTTCTTTGAGTTTATGTTGGTTCCAGAGGTCTTGGTAGAGACCGGGTTGGCTGACGAGGGCTTCGTGGGTGCCGGATTGGGTAATGTGGCCTTGGTCCATGACGAGGATGCGATCGCACGAAGCAGCCGCAGACATTTGATGCGATACAAATATCACCGTTTTCTTTTGAGCTTCGTTAGAAAGGTTCGCCAAAATCTGAGTGGCGGTTTGGTTATCGACGCTGGAGAGGGCGTCGTCTAATACTAGAATCGGCGCATCTACCAATAGCGCACGCGATAGGGCTGAGCGCTGGCGCTGTCCGCCGGAGAGCGTAATGCCTCGCTCGCCTACGAGGGTTTTGTACTGCTGGGGGAAGTTGAGAATTTCGCTGTGGAGCTGAGCTTCTTTGGCGGCGTGCTTGATGGTTGGCTGCTCAGCTGTGGGGTCGCCGTAGCGGATGTTGTTTTTGATGGTGGTACTGAACAGAAAGCTGTCTTGGGGGACGAAGGCGATCGCACCTCGCAAGTCTGGAAGGGCAATTTCTGTGATATCGTGATCATCTAAAAAGAGCTGCTGGCGATCTATTTCGAGTAGACGGGGGAGGGCCATAGCAAGGGTTGATTTGCCTGAGCCGATGGGGCCGACTACGGCGACGGTTTGTCCTGGTTCGATGGAGAAGTTGACCTGCTGTAGGGCGGGGACTTTTGATCCTGGGTAGGTGAATGTGAGGTTTTTGGCTCGGAGGCTACCGATGGGATTAGGGAGCGCGATCGCCTGCGAATTGTCTCGAATTTTGGGCTGTGCGTCGAAGATGGCTTCGATGCGATCTAAGCTGACCTCGCCTCGTTGGTAGGCGGTGATAGTGAAGCCCAAGAGCGCAGTTGGGAAGACCAGTTGCTGAATGTACAAAATAATGGCGACAAAATCGCCAGGTGAGAGCTTGCCGCTGATGATGGCTTGGGAGCCAATGCCTAAGGCGATGACCAAACTCAAGCTGGCAAATCCACCCAGCAGTGGAAACAGCGTATTGCGGGTTTTAGCTAGGGCTAGATTAGCCGTGAGTAAGCCTCGATTGCGGCGAGAAAATGCGCGGCGCTCGTTTTCTTCTTGGGCGTAGATTTTGACGAGTGAGATGCCCCCCATATCTTCTTGGATGAGGTCGCTGAGGCTAGAGATTTCTTCTTGAACATCGAGCTGTTGTTTGCGCAAGCGACTGCCAAAGATGGCTACAACTCCGAACATCAGCGGGTAAACCGCTAGGGAGAAAAGTGCGACGCTGCCGTTGAGGCTGACCATGGTTGGCACAATCATCACGTAGGCAAATAGAGTGTTTGCCATACTCAATACGGCAAATCCGAGCAGTCGACGAATGTTATCCACATCGCTGGTGGCTCTGTTGATCAGATCGCCAATGGTATTTCGCCCAAAGTAGGCTGGTTCTAGGGTGAGCAAATGCTGAAAGATGCGCTGCTTTAGATCGAATTCGACCTGGCGACCTGCTCCGAAGAGAAAGATGCGTGAGGACATGCGGATGACCCAC
>JBCBDN010000468.1:0-1662 GCA_038529685.1 Cyanobacteria bacterium J06598_1
CCACATCCCGATGATGAACTACGGGGCCAAGCAAAACTTACCCCCGGCCCACGAGGCCCAAATGTTTGTGGGAAGCGTCGTGGTCGCTAATGACTACTTCAAAACCTTCTCTGCCAGCCTACGGAACTTGGTCGGTGGGCGGATGTTGGTGTACGAGAGCCTCGTCGATCGCGGGCGTCGCGAAGCCCTATTGCGGATGAAAGAAGAGGCGATCGCATGGGGCGCTTCTCAAGTGGTCAATGTCCGCTTTGAAACCTCCAACATCGCAGGCCAGTCGAAACAAGGCGCTTCTGCCGTTGAGATTATGGCCTACGGCACTGGCATTCGATAAATCACACCATGCCCCCCATCCGCCATGCATCCCATTTGCTATGAATCAGTACGTCCCGAAAGAAATCACTGAAGAAGTCAACGTAACGCCCACCCACCCGCTGGTGAATCTGGGTTACTTACTCGTGACGGTGGTACTCGCCGGGGCGCTGATTTACGGCGGACTGGGGCTGATCGCCTCGCAGATAGTAGCCCGCATGGGGCCAGAGACCGAAGAGAAAATTGGGGCCACCATTACCTCATCGTTAACCAGTAATTCAGACAATACCGATCGCCGCGTTGAGTATCTCAATGGGCTGCTTGAAGAACTCCAAGAGCAGGCCCAGCAGCAGGGACAGCCGCCCCCAGCGTATCCACCGCTCAAGGTTTATATTCTCGATACACCCGTTGAGAATGCCATGGTCGCCGCTGGTAGCTATGTGTTTGTCACCGAGGGACTGCTGGCAGCGGCCCAGAGTGAAAATGAGCTGGCGTTTGTATTGGCCCATGAGCTTGGCCACTTACAAAATCGCGATCCGCTCAAGGCCTTGGAGCGATCGCTCGTGTGGATGACCCTCAGTAGTCTGCTAGGCATCGGCCAAGTACAACTGCCTGGGGTCGTCACCAACGCTGCAAATTTCTCAGAGCTTAGCTACAGCCGCAATCAGGAAACCATTGCCGACGACTACGCGGTCAATGTCATTATGGAGCGCTACGAACACAGCGATCACAGCTTAGACTTTTTTGAGCGGGCTCAGGATTTGGAGCTGGATTTAGGCGCTTTTAAGACCGTTGCTGAATGGGGCCAAACCCATCCGATGTCGAGCGATCGCATCACCCGCATTGAAAACACCTTTACTGAAAAAAGCTGGCCCCTCACCGGGGAGCCCACAGCCCTACCAAAAAATCTAGGCTGTCAGAATTTTAATCCGTGTCAATAGCACCTGGCGCTGACTAAAGCCTTCTATCAATCCTTAACCTTCTCTGAGACTTCTCATAAAGACTGCGCTATCACTCGCAAGATAAGCTGCACCTACTCAATCTCTCCCATCCTCAGTAGGTGCCATGTACGTTGATATTGCGCTTTCACTCAACCGCACGCTTCAAGTCCCGCTGCTGGTCGTGATTAACTCCATTCTGAGCAATACTCACACGGCGGGTGAGCCTGGGGACAATACGCTGCGGTTCAACATTGTTGTCCCTGAGGGCGATCACATCTTTTTTACCAACAAAATCCAAGCGGCCTTTAGCACCTACGACGCTAACACGGTTGTTTTTCGCGTAAAAGAGTTCACGCCACCGACATTTCTGAGGCACTACTTAGATAGCAAATTCAAAGAAAAATCGCCCGAG
>JBCBDN010000469.1:0-1653 GCA_038529685.1 Cyanobacteria bacterium J06598_1
AGATGCTCAAATACTCTCCGGGCTACCACAACTTGGCCCTGATGGCGTTGTTTGGCTTGGTCAAGATTCAGCGCAGCGCCAAAGGGCACTATCTCTACTGACTTGATCCGCCATCCCTTGCCTTTTTCGGGCTTCTGCGACTGAATCTTGACCAAGCCAAACAACGCCATCAGGGCCAAGTTGTGGTAGCCCGGAGAGTATTTGAGCATCTCTTGATCCTCGCGGCCTTTGCCATAGGAATGTTTCTGCTTGCGAGCAAATATCGGCCAGTCTCGCAGACAGCTATCGCCTTCGCTCCGAAAAGAAGGGGGCTCACCGAGCATTTCTCCATGGCTACGCACTATCCACGCTTCTAACAGCGTGCAGTAGCGTTCGGTCGCATTCATCTGCTGCCAAACCTCGTAAGGTTCTGGGTTGATCATCAGGCGCTGCTGCTTGCCTTTCCCTACAATGCTGACTAGCCCTGTGGCCTTTAACAGCATATACAGCCCATGAATCGGCGGATAGGACTTTTGCTGCGGTCTTTTCAGGTCTATTTGAATGGGCTCAGCTAAGCGCTGATTGATGGCTTCGAGCTGTTTCATCGGTAGCTGACGGCGCTTGCCGCTAACAGTGAGGCCCTTTTCTCCGATAGTTTCCAGCAACATTTGAAAATCTTGAACAATCGTGCCTGGCTCTGTTTCACTGACAGCCTGATCCGTCAGCAGATCTGTCTCCGCTTCGGAGATCTGTTCTATTAGGTCATCTAACTCGTCGTCTAGGTCCTCTGTGAATGCACTTTTTAAGGCTTCTCCTAGTTCTGCTCTTAGCTCGCCGCTCTGCTCACCCTTCACTTCAGCCAGGAGCTGCTCTATCTCGGCAATCTCAGGATCGTTGTCAGTATCTTTTCCTAGGATTGTGTCGAGCTTTTTAGTGGCATTCAGGATTTGAGATATAAAGTCTGCTGGGTCCACCATGGAGCCGATTTCTGGCATTTCTATGCCCATTAGCTCCATCATTGCAGCGGCCTCTGGGGGCGGCGCAGTCATGGGGACCTTTTGAGTTAGGCCCTGGGGGAGACCGGTGAGCGGCGGGCGCTCTCCTGCTTTTAGGCCTCTGTTGTATTCTGCCTGAAAGGCCTGCATACCTTCTTCGGTTTCCATATCAAAGCCTGCGGCGAGGCCTTGGGTGATGAAGCTTTTGGCGATGCCGCCTCGGGCTGGGTCGAACATCCAGCCGGAAAATTTGTCTTCAATGGAGAGGAGGTATTTGGCGATCGCACCAGCGCTACGCAGCTTATAGTTCTCCTTTAAGAAGGTCCAAAACGCGACCAGCTCAGGAATGGCATCTTGGGCCTCACTTGGGTCCATGAGGGTGATTTTGCGCGGCAGCGTGTATTCCATCAGCTGCTGCACATCGCCTTTGGTCATTTTTGGCAGGGTACACTCCCCGTACATGTAGCCCATTTCAATGAAGGTGCCAATCCACCACCCGCCTTCGGGATATTTTTTTACATAGGCTTTGCCCGTCTTTGAGGTGACAAATTCATTGAGCAGGCCATTGATGTAGTCCCCTAGGATTGGTTCACGTCATCGTAGTCCAGATTGTCGAGCAGGCGAATATTAAATGACATGGGCTGGAAGGTAGGGGTGGGGCTTTAGGCGAATATCTTAG
>JBCBDN010000470.1:0-1623 GCA_038529685.1 Cyanobacteria bacterium J06598_1
CATTCAACCCCTACATCCTAATAGGGAACGGCTCATCGATGAAACGCGATCAGTAAGAAGATGACAGCACCTACGAGGCAAGGACCCGATCACGCTGACGAATTGGACTTTTGATCCCCCAGTACTGCGCCGCCGCTTCAGCTGTCATGGTCAGCAATCGTTCGTCGCTAGCAGGAAGAATGACGTTTGGAGCCGTGGGCTGGTGGCCCATAGCTTTGAGCAGTTCAGTGGCGATCGCTCTAGCTATTGGGGGCGGTACTGAGTTACCGATTTGTCTGGCACCGTGCCACTTAGTGGCGTGCAGTCGGAACCAGTCGGGGAAGCCGTGCAGCCGTGCCATTTCGCGGACGGTGATGCAGCGAGCGTAGCGATAGTGAATGGGCCTGGGGCTGGTGAAAGACCCCCTAGCCGAGTCGGTACCAGCACGAAGGGTGTTGCAAACGCCATCGGGGGGGAGGCGGAAAAAGTGAGAGATGGGTTCGCGGGTGCCCGGAGGCGTACTGGAGAATCGCGATCGAGATCGCACCGAATGATTAGTCCGAATACTGTTAGTCAGCAGCGCTGAGTTCCACTGTCGCCGGTAGCCGTAATGCCACCCCATCCCAGCCGCAGTACTGTCAGAGGTGCAGCGCATCGAAGCCGCATAGTCGCTAGCGGGCGGCGCTAGCCGGGTAATGACTTCTCCGACTTGGGCTAACTGTTCAAATTTTTCAGCATCGGGTAAATCTTCTAGAGCATCTGCGCAGGTAGGGCTGCTAGCCAGTGCCGCTGGATAAACTGGCGTAGGAATACCATCGCGAGCGCCAATTAAGAACAGTCTTTCGCGATTTTGCGGCACGCCGTAGTGCTGGGCATTTAATACCTGCCAAGGTGAAATCAATCGGTAGCCAATCGCGGCCATTTCATCGACAATTTCTGCCAGAAAAGGAAGATTGCGAGTCTGCGTCAGGCCCTTTACATTTTCAAAAACAAAGTAGCTGGGCTGTAGTTCAGCGACTAGCCGAATAAAATCTTTGACCAAGCCATTGCGAGGATCGTTGAGCGATCGCTTACCCATAATAGAGAAGCCTTGGCAAGGCGCACCGCCAATCACCACAGCGATAGGATGGGTAGACGACAGCCCTGCCGCCGCTCGAATTTCATCACCAGAGACAGCTTTTACAGAGCGCGGAATTACCTCACACTGAGGAAAATTGAACCGATGAACAGCGGCATGGACGGGATCAATTTCGACGGCAGCCGGCAGATCGAATCCAGCTTGTTCAAAACCTAAACCCAGGCCACCGGCCCCAGAAAAAAGGTCGATAGCAATGGGCCGAGAGCAGGGGGCGCGTTTCATAGAGCCAACTGTACTGCATAACTCACCTACCGCAAATACGCGCTACATATAGCGTTCAGCCATCTGTATTTAACGATTAAAACCATATTCTTAACCGATATAGTGGCATAGCAAACTGCTTAATGCATTAAGCAGTTTGCTATGCACTTAGCGTTGTCAGAGATGGGTCCTAGCGTTTGTTAATGCTAAGAGCTAAGTGCCGGCGGCTATAGCAAACGTCCTAATGCATTAGGACGTTTGCTAGTCGAGTTGCCTGTTGTTCTGCAACGGTTTCAGCCGATAAA
>JBCBDN010000471.1:0-1620 GCA_038529685.1 Cyanobacteria bacterium J06598_1
TTTATCGGCTGAAACCGTTGCAGAACAACAGGCAACTCGACTAGCAAACGTCCTAATGCATTAGGACGTTTGCTATATCTTTAAGCTTTTGCCGCTCTCTTTTGGGCTGCGGTTCTTGTTTTTGGCTACAGCTTACTCAGCTGCGGCCCATGCGCATTTGTGCGAGTTGCGCTTGAACTTCGGGTGCTAGACCCGCAAAGACCCGCCCAGACCGCTTCTTTTTGGCCTTTTGGCGGTCTTGGACTCGCTTGCTGTTGGTAAGGACTTCGCGCTGTAGCTGAAGTGCCGACATTGCTTCTGCGCCATACCCCACTACGGTTTGGCGATGGACGCTGTCGGAGGTGGCTACGATCAGTCTTTGGGTGAACTTGCGCGCATCGTGACGAAATTTGGCGCAGGCCCTTTCAATGTAGCTGTCAGCTGTTTGTCCGTAGTCTGTGTAGTGCACAGATAAGTACTGCGTAATCGCTTCCTGTGAGGCGGGGGTGCGCTGCTCGTAGGCGTCAAAAACGGCCCAGGTCTCAAATTCTTGGCAGGCGCTGTAGTTTGCTAAGGCTTCGATGAGTGCCATGCGAGCAGCGTCTAGCCCCTTCTCGGTTTTGAGAATGACTAAGTCTCCCCACGCACCGACAATATTGTAAGCATCGACTAGCAATATTGCCTGAGAGGGTTTGCTTGCCATGAGAAATCTTGAAATGTACACAGTTTCTTAATACTAAGCGATTTCTCTGTGGGTTGTCTGTAGCTTATCTAGCCATCTACACAGCTATCTACAGAAAGGAATAGCGTTATGTGCTGAGTGCTTTGCCGTTGTGCTTTTTGAGATCTTGAGATCTATACATAGGCGGTTTTCATTTTTTGCTTAAGTCGCTGAGGATCACCTTGGTCGCTGACTTTGCCATTCTCGAGCAGAAAGGCGCGATTGCAATAGTCTAATTCTGCCAGTCGATGCGTCACCCAAAGTGCAGTGAGCCCCCGACTTTTTACCAGAGCCTGCACTTGTTTTACCAGATCAATCTGACTATCTGGGTCTAGCAGGGCGGTGGGTTCATCGAGCAATAAAATTTCGCAGTGCTGCGCGATCGCACCTGCTATTGCCACCCGTTGCTTTTGCCCACCGCTGAGCGCATAAATCGGCCGCCTTTGTAAGTCCCACAGGTTTACCGCAGAGAGCGCTTCTTCTACCCGCTGCTTTACCTGCTCGCCCGAGAGCTGATCTTTCACGAGCCCAAAGGCTACATCTGCCCCAACGGTTGGCATCACCAGCTGGTGGTCTGGGTTTTGAAATACGAATCCTATCGGGCCCGCTGTTTTAATTTGTCCAGTTTGCTGAGGCAAAAGCCCAGCTAGGAGCCTCAGCAGTGTCGATTTGCCGCTGCCGTTGTTGCCTAAGAGCATGCAGAACTCACCGCTCTTGATATTTAGTGAGCAGCTGCTGAGAACGGATGCGCCTGTGGGCCAATAAAAGCTCACGTCTTCGATGGCGATCGCATCGTAAGTTGGGCTAGCACTTTGGTCATTCGGCATTGCGGCTTCTATCATCTGGCTTCTATCATCTGGCCAATGAGGAGTAAGCGCTAGCCGTTATCTCTAGCGCTTATATATAGATGACAGAGGCCA
>JBCBDN010000472.1:0-1619 GCA_038529685.1 Cyanobacteria bacterium J06598_1
GAGATAAAGCGAGCCTATAGAGGGTTAGCCCGCCAATATCACCCCGATGTAAATCCTGGCGATCAGGCCGCTGAAGAGAAGTTCAAGATTTTGGGTGAAGCCTATGGGGTGCTTTCTGATGCTGACAAGCGAAAGCAATACGAGCAGTACAGCGAGTACTGGGAGAAAAAGGGCTCAAAGGGCTGGAACAAGTGGTCTGCGAAAGGTCCTGCTGCGAAAAATGCTGACTACAGTGCCTTTGAAGACTTTGATAATTTTGTAGAGCAGCTGCTGAAACAGCATCAGGAGGGTGCTCGCCCATCCTCCCGACGAGCCGCTAAAAAAGCAGAAGCAAAAACCGCTGCCAAAACAGCAAGTCGTCAGTCCAAACAGTCATCGAATCGTGCGAGCCGTTCTGACTGGGCAGAGCCGACTAGTCAAACGGCTGAGGCTAGCCGCAAAGGTCCTTCCCCCGAAAAGTCCAGAGAAGCGTCTAGAGAAAAACCAAGTTACCGCCGACAGCCCGCTAATCTTTCCAGAAGAGATGCCGAAGCGGACCTGACGGTTCCGTTAGAGAAAGCGTATGCCGGTGGGCGAGAGCGGGTGCGGTTGGAAGATGGGAGATCGCTCGAAGTGAGCATGCCACCTGGAATGGTCACTGGACAGCGCATTCGTCTGAAGGGGCAAGGCATTGATGGCGGCAACTTGTATTTGCGCATTGAAGTAGAGCCTCATGTTTATTTCAATCTGAGGGATGGCGATGTTTACTGTCGATTGCCGCTGACGCCTAGTGAGGCCGTGTTGGGCGGAACAATTTTGATGCCCACCCTAGGTGGACCGGTGAACATGCTGATTCCGCCGGGTGTTCAGTCTGGTCAGCGCCTGAAGTTGACCGGCAAAGGGTATCCGATTGCTCAAGGATTATTTGGCGATCAGATCGTGGATATTGATGTGGTGGTGCCGACGGTGCTAGATGATGAAGAGAAAGCCCTGTACCAAGAGCTGCTGAATATTGAGCGGTTTAACCCTCGTGTCGGTTTACCGTTTAGCTAGTGCCATGACGTAAATTACTTAACGCGGCCCTATCGATGATTGGCTGACTGATTTTTAGGATACTTTTATGCAAACGCTGAACGTCAACTTACCTCAGGCACTACGGGTTCAACTGCAGGTTTATCAAAACGATCAAAAGATTGATCAGCCAGAGATAGCGATGGTTGCTGCGCTGGAAGCTTATTTCCAAAACTGGACACCTACTCAAAAAGCCCATCCCTTACCCGCGATGTACGACGTAGAGGATGGACCTTGTGAAGTTATTCGTTCTTTTGCTGAGCCCGATAGCAAAACAGAATGCTGTTGATACAGCTGATTATCTGCTAAGCCTTTTTGCTGCTGTAAATGGTCTAATCAATACGCTTAAGCGTCTTTCAGTTTCCAAAGTAAGCAGGCTCATTTCCAGGTGCCCACTTGATGTTGCAGCCGATGCTAGGCATTTGCGTTGTTGGAGCCGTTTGGCCTGCCACTAACTGGTCGAGAGCGGCTCTCAAATCCTCTCCGGTGACGGGCTTGCCATTTCCAGGGCGGCTGTCATCCAGCTGGCCGCGATAGGCCAGTTTTAGCTCGCTGTCGAATAGGAAAAA
>JBCBDN010000473.1:0-1577 GCA_038529685.1 Cyanobacteria bacterium J06598_1
TTGCTATGCGCTATGCGCTCTACATAGTAAGGGTTGTCACTGTTCGTAGTGTCTAAAGCTAAGCGCGGAAGGCTATAGGAGTATTAGCTGGCTTTGGATTTGACTAAGGGCTTTAGCAAAGGTGTTTTCTCTTCAATAGAGTAGTTTCGCTGCGCGATGAGTGCTTCTAGCTGGCGAACTCTTTCGGCGGAAGGCGGGTGGCTCGCTAAAATGGCTAGTCCAGGAACAGACTGCTGCTGGAGGCGAGAGAAGAAATCGGTTGCGCCTGCGGCATGGTTATATTCTTGCACCAGCAGGGTGAGGCCAACTTCATCGGATTGGGTTTCTTGGCTTTGGGAGAATTGAGCATTTGAGATGGAAGAGATGCTGTTGGTGGCGATCGCACCCAAAGACCCCAAATCACCCAACACAGCCGACAGCGACAGCCGCAGTAAAATAGAGCGACTTAGCCCCCGCAGATGATCGCGATTGGCAAAGTGGCCTAGCTCATGGCCCAGCACCATCATCAGCTCATTTTCAGATTCTACGTCGGCCAGCAGACCTTTGTAGATAATGATGCGATCGCCCGGTATCGCCAGCGCATTCACAGTGTCCTCCGGCACATAAAGCACCTGATAGTCTCGTCCCTGTCTCTGCTCTTCTGGCAAATGCACTTCCAACCGGTCGAGTAGCACATTCAACGTATCTTGCGTATCCGACGGTTCAGCCTGCGCCTCATACACAGGCACTATCGCCTTACCTAGCTGCTGCTCCACGTCAGGGGGAATCAGCCACACCACAGCGCCAGCGAACCACAATGCCGCACCAATCGTAACGGCAATGCCCAACAAAAATAACAGCAGCAGCGTCAACAGCTGCCGGTTGGTCGGCGTCGGCGTCTCTTCGCTGTAGGCCGCCATACCAGGGGGAAGTTCAATCGGCATTTAGTTACTCTTAACCGGGCGAAACGGATTAATAAAGTTCACAAACGAAGACACATTGCGGGTTTGAATCCACAGTTTGCCTTTACCGCTAAAGTGAGTCACCAGCCCCTCGCCACCAAAAATGCTGGTCTTCAGCTTTTTGAAAGACAGCCCATTAATCACTTCTACCTTGTAATCGAGAGTATCTTCAAACGCGACAATGTAGCCTGTATCTACGACATAGCTCCCGTCTACCGGAATTTCTAGTACCGCGCCAAAAGAGCTAAACCAAAAGTCTCCTTGACCCGTCACTTTTAACAAAAAGAGAGACTCCCCGCTAAAAAACCCCTTGAATCCTTGAAACTTACTGTCTACGCTAACGCCGGGTGCGGCAGCCACAAACCCAGAAGACTGAACCATCAAGTTACTGCTGCCATCTAGCACGTAGTGTTTAATGTCGCCCGGTACGCCCGGAGATACATACAGGTCTCCAGGCTGGTCCTGCGCGGTAAATTCGCTGGTAAAAAGAGATTCACCACCAAGCATTCGGCCCAAGCCCTTGCCAAAACCGCCCTTCACCTTAGACTTCATATCGATGCAGCTATCCATCGCTGCCATCGCACCAGCTTCTACTGTGACCGACTGATTGGGCTTTAGGCTGAGCTTCAGCGAAGC
>JBCBDN010000474.1:0-1545 GCA_038529685.1 Cyanobacteria bacterium J06598_1
GTGCGAAATAGGAAAGCGAGACTGACTCATCACTTTTGACTGTTTTATCGTTTGACATAGCTAAATATAGAAGTGTGATCGCATCACATCTCCACATATAGCGTTCGAGACTTGCCTCAACCACTATTGAAGTGTGCTACTCTCTAATCTTAGGAAATCCATATATAGAGCTTTTAGGGTATTCCCCGCTTAATAAAGCACTATATTCAGCCTTTTGATCTGCAATTAGCTTCTCCAAAATCACCCTCTGATAATCACCATGGTTCAAGAACTCGAGCGTACCCGTACGAAAAGTCCGTTTCCTGAAACTGCGCCTGCGGCCTATCCGGTGTTTTATCGGACGTATAGCCGTCGGCATGAAGGAGGGCGACGGGAGGCTTGGCATGATGTGTGCGATCGCACTCTGAAAGGCCTGGTAGAACTCGGCAAGCTCACTGACGAAGAGCGTGACCTTGTTTCTAAAATGCAGCGCAACTTGAAGGCGATGCCGTCTGGTCGGTGGCTATGGGTCGGTGGCACCGAGTGGAGCAAAAGCCCTCAGAACTTCTCTGGCGCATACAACTGCACCAGTACAAATGTGGTGGACTGGAGGGCTTTTGGCCTAATGATGGATTTGGCCATGATGGGCTGTGGCACTGGCGCAGTGCTAGAGCCTAAGTACATCAATCAGCTTCCTGCGATTCGCAACAAAATTACTGTCAAGATGCGTGGGATGGTCGGAATGACCATTGAATCTCAGCGTCGTGAAGAAGCTGAAATTAGAGTAGATGCTGAAAATAACCGTGTAGAGATTATTGCCGGTGACAGCCGTCAGGGTTGGGTGAAGTCTTACCAAACGCTGCTAGAGCTTTCTACCGATGAGCGGTTTGACGGTGAAGTAGAGGCGATTGTAGACCTGAGCGATATTCGCCCTGCGGGTGAGCGGCTTAAGGGCTTTGGCGGCATGGCGAACCCGGTGAAGCTGCCGACGCTGTATCAGCGCTGCGCCAATATTTTGAACAATGCCATTGGCCGTCAGCTCAATTCGATTGAGTGCTGCTTGCTAATTGACGAAGCGGCTGCTTGCGTCGTGGCTGGCAACATCCGTCGTAGTGCCGGCATGCGCCAGTTTGATAGTAATGACACCGTGGCAACTGGGGCCAAGGAAAATCTTTGGCAGCAGGATGCGGAGGGAAATTGGCGAATTGACCCAACGAGAGATGCGCTGCGGATGGCAAATCACACGCGGGTATTCCATGAGAAACCTTCTAAGGCAGATGTGCTGACGGCTGTGCAGAAGCAGTTTCAGTCGGGTGAAGGTGCGATTCAGTGGGCCGGTGAAGCAGAACGGCGCGCGGGCGGTGAAGGCCGTTATGGGCTGAACCCTTGCGGTGAAATTATTGGTCAGGACTTCCACTGTAATTTGGCTGAGATTCATTTGAAT
Organism: Cyanobacteria bacterium J06598_1; assembly: GCA_038529685.1. Classification (GTDB taxonomy): domain Bacteria; phylum Cyanobacteriota; class Cyanobacteriia; order Phormidesmidales; family Phormidesmidaceae; genus Phormidesmis. Next base: position 1,424 of record JBCBDN010000474.1, read on the forward strand.
CAGATTTCGCCGAAGGATGAGCAGGCGCAGGATGATGCGTTTAAAGCTGGTGCGATCGCAGTCGCCGCGCTGCTAAACCACAAGTTCGTCGAAGCCCGCTACCAGGGCTCTCGCGAAGAAGA
>JBCBDN010000475.1:0-1517 GCA_038529685.1 Cyanobacteria bacterium J06598_1
TTACGTCGGTGGTGCGCTCGTCGCTGCACTACTTTAATGATGAGGCGGAAATCGGCCGATTTGTCACCACCCTCAAACAAATCCTCAGCGCGTAATCACCGCATTCCAATGGTCACACGTAGGGGCTAGATAAACGGCTCCGAACTTACGATGAATCACCAATTCACGCCGTTTATACCAATTCAATCGCTAGATGGCCTAAATGGTGATTCAGGTAGAGCGCTTAGCGCTTCTTGAATCCAATGCCAACCAGCTAGTTTGATCACTCTTTCAGGATCGGCCGATAATTCGCTCAGATACGTCTCAGCTGCAGCTTTTTTCTCGTCAAGTGTTTCGTAGATTCGTCCTTCCGTGTGGCGTCGTACCTCTGCAAAAATTCGCTCAACCGGGTTGACTTCTGGCGAGTATGCTGGTTGAAATAGGCGTTCGAACGCCAACCTGCCAACCTCTTTACCGCAGTGACTTGCAGCTCCATCCCAAACGAAACAGTCAATCTCTGCTGACCATTGCGTCAGGACCGGGATAAATGAGGCTTGCTTCATGTCGGGAATCCAATCCCAGAAGAGAGTGCCTTTCACTGGGTCAACGGCCAGTAGCAGATAAGCCCATTCAAAGACGAATTGCAGCTTTTGAACAACCTTAACCCCTCGCTCAGCCCACACGCGGCGCACTTTGCCTTGTAAGCCTAAACGCATCTCATCTGCCATCGTGATGACCCGGCCTTTGACCATGTTTGCTTGCTCAAGGGCGGCTTTCAGACCCCTTTTTTCCAAGCTGCTTGTGCCTCTGGGTCCGCTTTGTCAGCTTGACGTCGCGGCACTTTTTTGCGCATTTTGAGCCGCCGCAAAAGTGCATACATCGCTCCTGGCTTATAGCGAACCCCCCACTTTTCATCGACCCATTCAATGATTTCTTGTGCTGTGTGGAAGCGGCCCGTATTGATTTCCTGTTTTAGCTCAGTTTCCTGCGCCACGCTCAACTGCGGAATGCCGCCACCCTTTTGCCCATTTAGCCTGCCCAACACGCCGTCCAGCCCACCGTCACGGTACCACGCGACCCAGCGGCGTACCGTTCTGGCACCTACACCGCACGCATCCGCTGCTTCTTGCCCAGTTTTGCTACTCCTGAGTAGCCACAACACTTGGAGTCGGGTTCTCTTTTGCGGATGGTGCTCTGCTTTGTACAAACGGTAAAGTTCATCTTGGCTTTCATGCCAATCGATTCGAAGTGTTTTGCCTTGTCTACTCATACTCTTATTTTAGGCCATCTCGCATCACAATTGGTATTAAAATCAGCGGAGCGTCCTGAGTGTTTTTCAAGCGAGCGCAGGCGAGCGAGAAAAATGTATCGAAGGGCCGCAGCGAGCCCAATTGGTATTAGAGGGATTGAGCGTAGGCTGAGCCTGCCGAAACCGAAGCGACGCTAGTCGGAGAGGGCGAAGATGAAGGCGCCGTCGCGGGAATAGAGGAGGGTTGTGTCTGGGTGGGTGTTGAGTTGGTCGGGTTTGAGGTAGCCAC
>JBCBDN010000476.1:0-1392 GCA_038529685.1 Cyanobacteria bacterium J06598_1
GGTGAGTGACTGGGACGCTCATGCCGCTGTAGTCGACGAATACTGAAGTGAACCCCTAAATTTGGACAGTAAAATTAGACATCAGCGAGTCTAGACTTATCAGTATCATATCTAGACATCACCCTGCTCCTTCCTCCACTTTGATTCAAACTCATTGGGTGTCAGATAGCTTAAAGAAGAGTGGATTCTCTTCTTCATATACACTTCTTCCAAAAACTCTTCTATTCTCCTATACACTTCATTAAAGTTGCGATACTCCGATAAGTCAACCTCCTCTTCTTTGATTGTTCTCATCAGTCGCTCAGCGAATCCATTTTCATAGGCTTTACCCACTCCAGCCATGCTAATCGCTATCTCATGTTCCTCCAGTATCCCTACATAATCATTCGACGCATACTGCACGCCTTGATCTGAATGATGAATCTCTGGTACATACTGTTTCAGACCTTTGTTTAGCGCTCTTATCGTCAAGCTCTTCTCCATCGTTCTGTCCAGATGCCAGCCTCGTATGCTACGCGTAAACACGTCCATCAATACCGCTAAATACACAAACTCTTCCCGCAGCCGAATGTAGGTGATGTCGCCTACCCATAACTGCTCTGGTCGTTCTACACTAAGCCCTTTAACCAAGTTGGGATATCGCTTATAGCCATGAACACTGTTTGTTGTTCGCTTTCTTCTGACCTTCCTTTTTGTCAGTAGCCCTAGCTCTCTCATCAGCCGAGTCACACGCTTGTGATTGACTGTCCAGTCTTCTCTCTGCAACTGCTTCGTAATACGCCTGTAGCCATAGGTGGGGTATCGACCAGCCACATCTGTAATCGCTTTCTTTAGTCTCTCCTCTTCACTCTTTTTGTGCTCTCCTGCCTGATAGTAATACCGACTCCGGCTGTAGCCAATCACATCACAAATCACCTGCAGCGGATATTCAGTCCTCAGCTCCTCGATAATTATTCGCTTCCGCTCAGCCCCCACAGATCCGAAGCTTTTTTTGCCACTGCTAGCTCCATCGTCAAGCGCCCTATCATCCGCTCCAGCTCTGCTATGCGCTCTGATGAATCGTCCCCTAACCCTTTCCCGCCAAAGGCCAGATGGGCCTGTTTCGTGAACTCGTTCCGCCAACGGTTGATTACTGATGTATGGACCTTATGAGCTCGACTGGCCTCGCTCACTGTCCGTTTCCCACTGATCACTTCCAGCACCACTTTAGCTTTGAACTCACTACTGTAATTTCTTTGCTTATTTCCCATCTTCTTTGACCCTCAAGGACTCTAGCTTACGCTCACTTGGCCCTGTCCTAATTTTGGGGGTCACTACACACCCATCAGCTTGGCAAACTGTTGCGCATCACTCTGGTTGCCACTCGACACCTTCAGCCACAGCGGCACACCG
>JBCBDN010000477.1:0-1247 GCA_038529685.1 Cyanobacteria bacterium J06598_1
GCATCTACGCCGGCCACCATCGCGTCTACGCTGTTGGGATCCACCATCAGCGCGCCGCTGGCGAAGCATTCTTGAAAGACAGGAATATCGGAAATGACCGTGGGCGTGCCGGAGGCGAAGGCTTCTCCGACGACGATGCCCCAGCCTTCGTAAAGAGAGGGAAAGAGGAATGTTTTTGCTTTTTGATAGAGAGCAGACAGGTCCCTGCTAGAAAGCTTTTGCTTGGGGATAATAACGTCGGTGCCGGGCGAAATCTGTTGTTCCTTTAGCTGCTGTAGGAGGGCCGGAAATTCGCGGCGCTTGCGAATGTTACCCACCATAATGAGCTTAAGTTCGGGGTGAAGGCGACGAAGTTTGGCATAGGCCTCTACGACTCTTTTGTGGTTTTTGTGGGGGCTAGCTGCACCCACGAACAGAATGAAAGATGTGGTGGGCGCAATGGCGAGCTTTTTGAAGGTGCGATCGCATTCTGCGACCGATCGCGTCTCAAAAAACACATCTTCTACCCCTGGATAGATCACCTCAATCTTGCCTTCAAACTTAGGGAATCGGGCGATGGTGCGCTCAGCGGTGAAGTGGCTCGGCGTAATGACATAGTCAGCACGAGCAGCGGCCAGAGACTCCAACCTTCTCAAGAGAGACTGTCCTCTCGTGGGCTGGGTATAAAAGTCGTAATTGACCTGGTCGTGAAAGGTGGTGACAACTTTGCTGTTAAAGGTAAGGCAGCCAGGGTTGAAGGGCCCCGGCAGGTGTATGAGGCTAGCGCGACTTTGCTTGGCTAGGCGTTGGTAGGGAAAGGTGAGGTATTTGCTGATGGGGGTAGGGATAAATCGCTGCTTTTGCCAGGAGACGTTGAGTACACTGACGTTGTGCGATCGCATCTTTTTGGCCATCATCGCCGTATATACGCTGCCACCTCGAACCACGCCGCTTTGACTTTGATAGTAGTTGACAAAAATAGCCATGATAATTGCAGATGCAAAAATAGCTCAGCAATTCCACCTGTGAGTAGTGCCGCAAGGATGAATTTACAGTTCTTTACTCAAATCCTAGCAATAATTTTCCGTATAATCACTCCTGTCTTATCTACGGACAACCTTGCTCACTTCAGCACTGGCTACATGGACATAGGTAGCCAGTGCTGAAGTGGGCAAAGTCGTGATCTTTCTCATATAGCAAAGCGCGGATGCATAACGCCAAGGCGAGGCAAGGCCCTAACGTAGTGATGCCCCTTGGGCTATACGCAC
>JBCBDN010000478.1:0-1179 GCA_038529685.1 Cyanobacteria bacterium J06598_1
GTTTCGAGCAGGTGGCATTGCGGTGGCAGCGCTGCTGAATCACCAGTTTGCGGAAGCGCGCTATCAGAATTCTCGGGAGGAAGATCCGATTGTTGGGGTGTCCTTTACCGGCTTTTTTGACTTCTGTGTGAAAGCGTTTGGTACGGCTTGGCTGGAGTGGTTTGCGGCGGGTCGGCCTGACACGATGCAGGGCATTGAGTTTAAGGCGCAGGAAGAGGCGTACTTGAGCCGCTGGAAGACAGTGGTGCATGAGACGGTTTGGGAGTATTGCGATCGCCACGGCATCCGCCGCCCTAACCGCTGTACGACTGTCCAGCCCGCAGGCACTAAGAGCCTACTGACCGGTGCTTCTTCCGGCTGGCATCCGCCTAAGGCGCAGCGATTTATTCGTCGGATCACATTCCGTAAGGATGACCCAGTGGCCTTAGCCTGTATGGACTACGGCTATGCGGTGATTCCTTCTCAATCCGATAAGGATGAGAAAGGTAACTTGCTAGAAGATCCGTTTGACCCACGCTGCACTGAGTGGCTAGTGGAGCTACCGGTGGAAGTGGATTGGGCAAATTTGCCGGGTGCTGATGAAGTGGCGATTGAGCAGTTTTCGGCGCTGGCCCAGTTTGACTTTTATATGCAGGTGCAAAAGCACTACACAGCGCACAACACGTCGGCCACAATTGAGCTGCGAGAGAATGAGATTGAACCGTTAGCTCGGCGGATTACGGAAGCGATTCAGAACGATGAGGGCTATGTATCAGCAGCGCTGCTCGCTCGTTTTGATGATTTGCAAACGTTCCCACGACTGCCGTTTGAGCCGATTAGCAAGGCTGAATACGAGGAGATGCTGAAGACGGTGCAGGCTCGCCGGAAGACGGACAATTTTCATTTGGCGCTAGAGCAGCACGATGCAGGTGAGCTAGTTGAGGCTGGACCTGCGGGCTGTGATTCGGATAAGTGCCTGATGCCAGAAAAGAAGCCTAGCTAATGAGTCTTCAATAATGGGTTCTGACTAAAGGGCTCTGACTTGAGGGATTTCGCTAAAGAAAAGATACAAGTTTACTTGATTAGCTATATGGGGGAATGCTCTTGCAATAAGGGCATTCCTTTTTTGTTTGGGGTCAGCTGTTGGGCTTCTGTGAGTTTGACTTCTGCGAGCTGTTGTGAAGATTTTCGGGAATCGAT
>JBCBDN010000479.1:0-916 GCA_038529685.1 Cyanobacteria bacterium J06598_1
CGCTCGTTCATCGGCTTCAGCTGCTTGATCACGCACTGCCGCCGGGAGGGCATTTGGGTATCTTCTACCAAAAAAGTTTTGCCAAAGCCGCCTTCGGCTAAGGCTTTGATAATGCGATAGCGATGGTTGAGGAGGTTATCAGGAGCTGACATAGGAACTCAGAGGCAAAGGTAATCGGGCGAATAGATGCAGGTAGATACACGCAGAAAACACTGCTTTCAAGATTACAGGGAAAATTCTTCCGGCGCTAATATAAAAAGTTAGCTGCGATAGAGCGAACGTGGATTACGAAGGCAGAGGGGTTCTGGCGAAATACTTCGTCATAGGATAGGCGCTGACCCGAGAGAGGCCCCCGTCCCCGATTTCGGGGCTCTGAGGCAAGATGCTCAACAATTTTCTGGATCGAGATCTAGAATGTGCTGGACCAGCGGTGCTCCCCCGAATGAATGGGAAACACAGTCTAAATATTGGGGATAACGTACTGGTTTCGAGAAGGGGGCTCTGTCAGCGATTTCAGCACTCAGCCAGTGTTGCGAAATATGCCTTTCGCCAGCAGCAGCAAAATCCTGGGTTTGGAAAATACATCACAGAACGCCGATTACCTCAAAAAGAAGCAGGGACAGCATTTACAAGTTCAGTCAGCTCATCTAGCGTTGACTGCAACAGACTCAGCAACGCCGTCCTCATCTGCGTCTCCGATGAGGACGGCGCTGCTACTATCTCGGATTGAATCAAGCGGGTGCCTTCGGCTTCGTAGTTTGCAAGTACAAGGCCAGCCTCACGACTAAATCTTTCTAGATAAATGTCCGCCTGCTGCACCCAATCGATATCTTTTTGAACGGCATTCTGGGCGGTTGTGTTGGATGAAGCACCGCTCTTATTAATGAGGTGACTGGTGCCGCCAAGTACAGCTGCA
>JBCBDN010000480.1:0-885 GCA_038529685.1 Cyanobacteria bacterium J06598_1
ACCGACTGTTGGGTTGATTTGTGCGATTGCAATTTTCATAAGAGAAAGATGTAGGAGAGAACTATAAAAAGACCATGGGTTTATCTTTTAGGGGCTCAAACGCCTCTGCATCGAATCGATAGAGACTCGCCGGTCTGCCTGCTCCTCGCGAAGTTTTTACACCGGTATCTTGTAAAATTCCTAGTTTCAACAGCCTTGTTCTAAAGTTGGAGTAGTCCGAGAATTCTTCGCCTAGCACGGTGGCATACAGCTGATAAACATCGCTGAGCGTGAAGGTGTCAGGCAGCACATCAAAAGCTACGGGACTGTATTGCAGCTTGTTGCGCAATCGCTGATAGCCGTAGGTCAAAATCTGATTGTGATCGAAAGCGAGCTGGGGTACGCGGCTAAGCGGGTACCAGGCAATGCCACTCACCCCATCGGCAATGAGGGCTGTATCCTCAAAGCGGACGAGAGCAAAGTGACTTACAGAGAGATAGCGCACATTGTAAGCATCTCCAGACTCTCTCGGATCGCGATTAGGGCCGCCAAAGGTAAATAGCTGCTCTAAGTAGAGATTGTTGACGCGAATTTTTTCGGTGAGCACCCGGTCGGCTGCGTCTTCTAAAGATTCACCTACGCGAACCAGTGTCCCTGGTAAACTCCAGTAGTCGCTAAACGGCGACTGATGACGCATCACCAACAGCACCAGCAGCCGGTTCTGGTCTGTATCTACCGAGAAAATAACGGTGTCTACCCCAACCTTGAAATCAGCCAAGTCATTGGCATCCAATGGCTGAGGAGAATCAGCCAAGGCTACCAGTGGGAGGAGACTTTTGTTTTTTGGATTGGTTGTAGGCATGGGTAAAGGTCGTGTTCGTTGATGTAGTCGCGAATGATATCGGG
>JBCBDN010000481.1:0-860 GCA_038529685.1 Cyanobacteria bacterium J06598_1
CGGGGTTTCAGTGACATCCACGACCACCAAATCAGGACGACCAAAGCCCCGCACCAACTGCTTCTTTCCAGGAATACGGAACAACCCTGAGGTCATGATTTGGACTTCGATGCGATGTACGATACGGCACACTGTCGATTCTGAAACACCTCTATCGGTGGCGATATGAAAATAAGTTCGGTACTCACGCCAGTATTCGAGCGCCACCAAAATCTGGTCTTCTATCGATAGCTTGGCTGGACGTCCTGGGCTGGGTAGCTCTGAAATTTGGACTTTCACGGCCTTCACCATGCGCTTGAACGTCGCACGTTGGACGCCAAATCGGCGCTTAAACTTTGGGGCATTCAGGGCGTGGGTCGCTTCGTAGTTCATCTGCTGGGCTCGAAAACAGTGAACTAAAGCCCATCAATTTACCATGAAACCTATTTTGCAAGAGGTCTATTGATGGTGCTAATCCAGTCTTGAACATTTTCGGCATGAGCGACGGCTAGGGCCTGTTCAAAGGACTGCCCCTCCTCCTGCTCATCAATGATGGCGTCTTCAATCTCCTGTCTAATCCGTTCTTGCTCCTCCTGGCTCAGTATTTTCTTCTTTCTTTTCCTTCTAGGGGGCGTCACAAGATCAGACACCAAATTCTCAGTAGAGAAGTAGAAGCTGTCCCTCTCCCCAGTAAGTTCGCCGAGCCAATCTTCGTCTAACTGCGGCTCCTGTCCAAAGGCTTCGATTTCCTCAAACGCCGCCTCGGCGCGATCACAAAACCCGTCCGTATCCTGTTCAATCAGCTCACCGGCAATCCTAAAGACCTCAGGAAAGAACGCATTTCCGCCCTTCTCTCGTGCCCTCTCTTGAATTCAGTGTAG
>JBCBDN010000482.1:0-775 GCA_038529685.1 Cyanobacteria bacterium J06598_1
GTCGTTTGAGGGGTGCCATCGGCATTGAGCGTCAGGAATCTCTCTTCGTCTCTGAGGGTGTAAGGGTGAATTTGTAAGCCTGCGTTGTGAGCAAAGTCAATGAGGGGGAAGATTTCTCCGGTGAGCTGGGAGGTGATTTCAGCCTCGCCGTCACCGTTCCCATCTACGGGTGTTTCTATTGATTCACGTAGGAGAATGTTGTTCTTCCAGGGGCCAAGTCCGTCAGCGTAGCTGCTGAGATAGTCAATGACTTCTGGGTTGGCTAACGCTTTGTAGGTAGGTGCAGCGGAGAAGTCAATGAGGTCTACTAAATCGCCGTAAATTTCTCTGAGGGCCGTATCGTCGCGCCCGGCATTGGCCACGAAGTCGTAAGGGACTGAGAAGCCACCGCCACCCTCGTTAATAAATGAGTCTTCAGTATCGCCCAATAGCTGTACTAGCTGAAGATCGTCTAGCTCAGCAGCCGGTAAGATATTGTTGCGTAGGTCCAACAGGTTGGAGACTTCAAAGGACTGGATAAAGATTTGGCTGCGATCCGTAAAGCCGGTTTCGACTAGGGTCTCAACCAAGGGCTCTTCGAGGGATAGGCCCTGCTCATCAAAGAAGGTGGGGTGCTTGGTTTCGGGGTAGATGCCGATATTGCGACCTACGACAGGGCTGAGCTCTTGTACCAGCTCAATGACTTCTTTAAAGGTGGGAATTTCAAATTGGCCGTTGAAGTCTTGATTGCGGAAGTCGCGAGATTGAACAGCTCGCAGCTGCTTGATTTCTGCGA
>JBCBDN010000483.1:0-760 GCA_038529685.1 Cyanobacteria bacterium J06598_1
TTGGTTCAGGGGCAAGGTCTGTTTTCGAGTGAAGGAGACTTTTGGAAAAAGCAGCGTCGCCTGATGCAGCCAGCCTTTCAGCAAAAGCAGATTATGCGGCTTCATGGCATTGTGCAGTCGTGTGTGCAGTCTTTAATTGCAAAGTGGGAAGCAAAGCCTGAGGGTGAGGTGTTTGATATTGCTGATGAGATGACCCAGTTGACGCTAGAGATTGTGGGTAAAACGTTGTTTAGTGTTGATATTGGTGATGAGTCTGACCGGTTGAGGCAGGCACTTAGGGTAAGTGTGGAGTATGTGTACAGCCGGCTGACTGCGCCGCTATCGCCGCCACTATGGCTGCCGACTCGTACAAACCGTCAGTTTTGCCAAGCCAAAGAGACGATTGATGAGATTGTTTTAGAGATTATTCGCAAGCGCCGTAGCTGCTCGAGTGAAACAGAAGATTTGCTCTCTATGCTGATGGCGGCGCAGGATGAAGAAACTGGCGAGGGTATGAGCGATCGCCAGCTGCTCAATGAAGTGATTACGCTGATCAATGCTGGTCACGAGACAACCGCAACTAGCCTTGCTTGGACTTGGCAACTGCTGGGCACCCATCCCGAAATTATGGCCAATATGCAAGACGAAGTGGATAGCATATTGACTGGAAACGTTGCGACCTACGAGCAGCTGCGCAAAATGGCGTACACCCGGCGAGTGTTCAATGAATCTTTGCGTTTGTGTCCGCCAGGGATGGGGTTAGCACCTAGGGCCGCGCTAC
>JBCBDN010000484.1:0-640 GCA_038529685.1 Cyanobacteria bacterium J06598_1
GTTTTTATAGTATTCACAACAATAAATTATAATTTCTATATTTTACCCGGAAATTACTGGTTAAGTTTAGAACATTTAATTGGTAGATGCACCCTGATAACTCACTCCCCTGTAAGCCTATAAGCAAGCAGGGGATTTTTTTATTTAATCAGGACTCAAAATATTTATACAGTTTTATCCGGAAATATATTGTTATATAAAGAACATTTAATTGGTAGATGCACCCTGATAACTCATCCCCCTAGTTGACTGCCTTCCACTAGGGGTTTTTTACGTTTTTTACAGCAATAAATTATAATTTTTATATTTTAACCGGAAATTACTAGTTAATTTTAGAACATGTAATTGGTAGATGCACCCTGATAACTCACTCCCCGGCTAGCCTATAAGCAAGCTGGGGATTTTTATATATTTAATCGGAGTTCAAAAGATTAATACAGTTTTATCCGGAAAATGCCTGTTAGATAAAGTACATGTAATTGGTAGATGCACCCTGATAACTAATTCCCCCGGTAAGCCTACAAGCATGCTGGGGGTTTTTATATATTTTTTCACTCAAACATATTTATAGTTTTATCCGGAAAATGCCTGTTAGATAAAGTACATGTAATTGGTAGATGCACCCTGATAACTAACTCCC
>JBCBDN010000485.1:0-615 GCA_038529685.1 Cyanobacteria bacterium J06598_1
GTACTGCAACAACAACAAAGTAAGCCAACCGGCGCGGCTCAGCGCTTTAGGCAATACAGCCTTCGGTCGGTGGGTCTAATCGCACTGTTGGAAATTTACAGTCTCTACTGGCTTCAGGTCGAAGAGATAGAAGAATGGGTTTCACTACAGCTCCCGTGGCTGTGCCAAAAGCGCTGAGCCGCGCCGGTTGGCTTACTTTGTTGTTGTTGCAGTACAGCGAACAGCAGCGGCGTACTGGGTGCTATCGGGTGTTTGGTTTGCCTTTGAACAATGAGAACAGATTTTTCAGCTTCTTTGAGAGACGCTGGGCTGCCTTCTGCTAACAAGGCAAAAAAGTAAACGATAGTAGCTGGCTGCTCGAACCATTTTGTTTGTGCCCGCTGTGATTTGCCGGCGGCTTTGAGCCCGGCTTGGTAGTGGGCGATCGCACCCTTTGTTTGCCCCACCAAAAATGCGATCGCCCCTTGCAGCGCATAGTACGCCCCTTCCAAATTTGCCGGTACCGTCAGCTGACTCAGCACCGCTGTTGCATCTTGCAGCCGACCGCGCACCCAAAGCTGCTCAGCGTAGAGTAAGCGCAGCTTCGGTTCAACTCGACCGTTTTTACAATAGTCT
>JBCBDN010000486.1:0-580 GCA_038529685.1 Cyanobacteria bacterium J06598_1
TTAGAGCCTTGCAATCACACTGGGCTAACCCCACCCTGTAGTGAAGCGGTGATTGAAGCTGGCATTCGGCGGGTCGTGATCGCCATGAGGGATCCCAACCCTAAAGCCAGCGGTGGCGTTGAAAAGCTGCAAGCAGCGGGGATTGAAGTAGCCGTTGGTGTGGAAGGCGATCGTGCCCGCACGCTCAACGAAGCCTTTATCCATCGCGTCACTCACCGCCGCCCCTTTGGCATTCTTAAATATGCCATGACCCTAGATGGCAAAATTGCCACTACCACCGGCCATAGCGCTTGGGTCAGTGGACCTTCCTCCCGGCAACAAGTGCACCAGCTGCGCAGCCGGTGTGGTGCAATCATCGTCGGCGGTAATACCGTGCGTAAGGATAATCCCAGCCTTACCAGCCATCAGCAGGCGTTTGGTGGCGCGTTCCCAGAAGAAAGCCGCAACCCATTGCGGGTGGTCATGAGCCGCCGGCTCAACTTACCGACCACGGCTAACCTGTGGGATGCGCGCGTAGCTCCCACTGTGGTGATGACCCAGCATGATGCAGATCCCAACGTTCGTAAAGATTGGCCATCAC
>JBCBDN010000487.1:0-547 GCA_038529685.1 Cyanobacteria bacterium J06598_1
TGACCAACGCTATAGATTGGTGCAAAATTGGTGCAGGAAAAAAGACGACCTCTGAATCCTTTGGTGTGATTAGGTTTCAAAGCCTAGAAAGCCTTGTTGACATCGATGAGGTCCGCCGTTCGAGTCGGCGTACGTCCATTTTTTCAAACCCTTGATATTCAGGGATTTTCCCATTCGCTGCTCGTAAATTGATTGGCTCAAGATGTCGATTTTCCCAAAAGCCTGCATCAATTTTTATCGAATCTGATGCTCTATTATCGAATCTGATGCATGTTCATATCTATGAAATCGGTGCATGAGAAGACCTAAAAGTCATAAAGAACAGGGTTTTCACGGGAAATCTTCCTCCACGAGGCTGAGGACTCGATAAGGGTGACCTCATCGATGTAAAACACAAATGCATCTGCGCTTTGCTATGACTGTCAATTAGCCAATTTGCTGAATTTGCCAGAGTTGAGGAGCCCCATTCTTAGGGCACTTAAAATTGATTCCGCTTCTTTCTCAATCAGAGCAGCTGCATAAGAAATCCCACCTGCTTGCTCAGGAG
>JBCBDN010000488.1:0-543 GCA_038529685.1 Cyanobacteria bacterium J06598_1
CTGCTGGCAGAAGTTGAGTCAACTTGATCGCAATGGGTAGGGATGCCCCTTGAACTACTAAAATTACAGGCTGCTGCACGATTGTCTGAATGAAATACTCTAGCTGCTTTGCCCAATCAATTGGATAGTAGGCGATCGCTGGCATATCTCCTGCACCACAGCCCAATAAATCGGGATTGTAAATTAGTGAGTCGGGATTCTGACTCAGCCACTCGTCAGTAAAACGCTGCCAGAACTTACGAGATAATCCAACACCAACAGGATGAATCAAAACTAAAGGAACTGTCTGAGAATTACTATTGCCAGAAACACTGTAGGTACAGCGCCAGTCTTGCCAGTTATAATCTAAAGAATTGTTAGCCATAACTCTATTAAATATTATTCTGCCCGTAGCGACTGATTAAGATCCCCATCCGTTTAAATCTAGCTGGGTAAAATAACTTTGTAAAATAGCCTTGGCGATCGCAAGTTGTTCATTGCTCGCCTTAGCAACTTTGAGGGCGATTTTGGCAGCCCAATCCGAGCAAAACTTAAAGATTAAAA
>JBCBDN010000489.1:0-539 GCA_038529685.1 Cyanobacteria bacterium J06598_1
TGCGCCAGTTAGACGCGCGTGTGACTGACGAACCGCGAGTGATGAGTTGCTAGTTTGAAAAGATGGGGGCGGAGGGACTTGAACCCTCACGACCGACAAAGGTCAGCGGATTTTCATCCTCCCACGGCTTTCGCCGTAGCCGAGCACGCTCGGCCTTGAGAATTGGACCCTCCCTTCACCCTCAGCCTCAGTGCGATCGCAACCGAGCTGTTAGGGTAGCTCCCGTCGGGCCTCTGCACCTTCCCAGTTAAAAGGATGAAAGATAGCAATGAAGAAAGAATTTAAATTCCGCCTTCCTACTTCCGCCTTCTAACGGGCTTGGCTCAGGATTGCCATATCTCCATCCCATCAAGCTGGCTATGGAGACTTAGGTTTCCCTGAGTTTGAGAGCTTCCACTTAGCAGATTTCTCCACTAAGGCTCAGTTTTCTAAGTCCGCAGCGTCTACCATTCCGCCACGCCCCCTTAGTTGGTTATCCACCTTAGCATTAGGGCGCACAGCCTGTTAATACTAATAGTTGGAAAACACCTGTTTAATTC
>JBCBDN010000490.1:0-532 GCA_038529685.1 Cyanobacteria bacterium J06598_1
CTTTCGCTTCTTTGAGACCCAGGCCGGTCATAGAGCGAACAGCCTTCAAGATGGCAATCTTCTTATCGCCAGGAACTTCATCCAACACCACGTCGAATTCAGTCTTCTCTTCGACTTCTTCAGCAGCACCGCCGCCACCACCGCCACCGGCGATCGCAACGGGAGCAGCCGCACTTACACCAAAAGCTTCTTCAATCTGAGAAACCAGCTCAGAAGCCTCTAGCAAAGATAGCGTTTTCAGTTTTTCCAAAATTTCGTCAGTTGCAGCAGACATTATTGTCTCTCCTTAAATTAGTTGATTGTTGTTAATGTTGTACGTACAGGCCCAGTGGCTGAGCGTAGCCGTTCGCGAAGCGTCTCGGCCACGAGAAAGTCACTCTTCGCCTTTGTCCGCATAAGCCTTGATGCCTCGACCAATCGAAGCCGGAACTTCTTTGATACCGAGCGCAAGTTTCGTTGCAACCGCATTGATGCCAACTGCAATTTTTGCGTACAGCTCATCCTTCGTTGGCAGATCAGCGAGTGCCTCAGC
>JBCBDN010000491.1:0-529 GCA_038529685.1 Cyanobacteria bacterium J06598_1
TCTGTGAGCGCTTCAGCGTACTCTGGCCCAAGGCCGATCAGCTCCACCATTTTGCTCGCTTCTTCTGCCGAAGCACTCGCCTGCCGGTAAAACACAGAGGCAATCCACACCTCATCAAACCCAAGCTTCTCTTCTAGGTCAGCAAAGCTCAGACCTTTCTCTTTTTTTGCAGCGAGCAGTTTAGACGTGATTTCTGACATAGTCATCTTACAAATTCCCCAGTAAAAGTTTTTACTTCCTATTCGTCACCCTGCTCTGAGAGAAGAGCAAAGCTCTACGACTCCGCTCAGGGTTCGGTATTAGTACTACCCGGTGGCTGAGCGGAGCCGAAGCCAGCACCTACCGGTCCAACCGAGACGCCTCCACCGCTTGAGTCTCCCGAAACAGATGACTCTCCATCTCAGCTTTCAGCCGGTGATAGGCCGGATGCTGATCGATCGTCTCCCGATTACGAGGCCGCTCAAACGGCACCTCCAAAATCTCATCCACCCGCGCCGCTGGCCCCCGTGTCATCATCACAATCCGATCA